>NZ_JBFAKV010000022.1:0-185616 GCF_040655895.1 Streptomyces sp. NPDC050264 | reverse complement strand
TCACTTCCACCCACTCGGCGTTCAGGCTGCGGTTGGAGTGGTCGTCGTGGCCGCGCCCCTTGTACTGGACCTCGCCGATGACGACGGAGGACCGGTGCGGTGCCCTGTGCCCGTCGGCGACGGCCGGCACGGCTGCCACCCCGATGATGACGCCGGATGCCAGGATCGCCGCGGCGATACGGCGGGTGTGGCGTGCAACGGACATGAGCGCCCCCTCGAGAACATGACCAGCGGCCCCAGTACAGCGGGACGCCGGGCGATGCGGATCTTCCGGCGTGCTACCGGGAGATCCACACTGTGAACCCCGGCGGGGGCCAGTGGGGGCGAACCTGAGGGTTTTTCTGGATACGGATATTTCCGTAACACTCGCTTGTATCCGGCATCAACTATGAAGGTAGGGTTCTCAAACATCGCTGCATGCAGCACCGACCCTTTGAAAACTCAATAACAAGCGGTTACTGACCACGAGGCCGATGCCCTGAGCAGCCCCTTCACCGGGATGGAATCCGGTAACGGCCTTTCACCCTCAGCATTCGCACACGGGCGCCAAAACTGCTCTGGCAAGCGAATTCCCATGACCCCGCACCACACCCGCTGGGGTGGTCGACCGGGCGCGCCGTCCTGGCTCCAGGCATCAGCGGTCGCAGCGTCGGACCCGGACTCGGCCCGGGGGCGGAAAAGGATGGTGATGATCCGCGACTGGCAGCGACGCGAAGTGTCGTGCCGGATGGGGCCCGCGCACTGCTCACGCGGGCCGGCCGTCGGCACCCCCGCACGCACCACCATTTGGGCCGACTCCGCCTACCGAGGACGGTTCACAGAGAGGGCCGAGTCCGACGATTCGGTCATCGAAGCCCGTACCGGCGGCGTCGCTCCCGGCATCGCGTGTTGCCGCCTTCGCGATGCGGTCGGCGGCTTCCCCGCCCACCGAAGTGTGTCGCCGTGATCCCTGGTAGTAACGGCCCTCGCCCGGCCGTGACCGGCTTCGAGGGGGAGAGAACGCTCGCGTCGGCTGTCGGTCAGGGCTGTGGAGTGCCGTCGTCGTCGAGGCGCAGGCGGCGCCCGAGCACCTCGCGGGCAGCGTCGAGGAGGGGTGTGTCGTGGCTGAAGGCGTGCCCGCGCAGGCGGATCAGGGCGTGGTCGCAGCTGATGTGGAGTTGGGCGGAGAGCATGCCGGTGGCCTGGTGGACTTCGGCGAAGTGGAGGCCCGGGTCGTCCAGCAGCGCGGTGTCCGAGAGGTCGGCGTGCGCGGCGGTGGCGATGGCGAGTTGGGCAAGGGTGTCGGCCAGCCCGAAGGCATCGGTGAGCTGGTCGGTGGACATCGGCCCGGGGCGGGTGCGGTACCCGGTGAGCGCACCCAGCCCGATGATCCCGATGCACACGGGGAAGGCGAACACGGCATGTATGTCGAGGGCTTCGACGGCGGCGAGCAGGCCGGCCCACCTCTCACCGGTGAACTCGGCGACGTCGGGGACGAGCACCAGAGCTCCGTGGTGGGCGGCGTCCAGGCTGGGGCCCTGGCCCTGGACCTGCTGGAGGTCTTCCAGTGCGAGTGTGTGCTCGCCGTGGGACTGCACGAGTTCGGCCGGGCCGTCGCTGGGGGACAGCAGCAGGGCCAGTCCGTCCAGGCCCAGCATGTCGGCGAAGGCCGCCAGGGGCAGCGGCGCCGTGCCCGGGCCGGTGTGGGAGCTGAGGGAACGCAGGTAGGCGGTCATGACCGGATGGGTCACCGGGGCCGCCCCCTTCCGGGTGTAGTGCAGAGCCGGATGCCCGTTCGCCCGTCCCTGTCAGGGCAGGGGCTTCTCACTGACCGTGCCGGCGCAGGATCGAGGGATCGACGGTGCCCAGCAACACCTGCCGGGCGAGTTCGGTCAGCCGCAGATGAGAGGAGCGCGCATGGCCGCGCAGGCGGACGAAGGCCTCCTCGACATCCGTGTCGAGGCGGTGCGCGAGGTAGCCCTTGGCCTGCTCGATGATGATGCGGGAATCCAGGGCCATCTGCAGCTGTGCGTTCACTGTCATCTGCTCACTTACCGCCCGCTGCTGCAGGATGCCGATGGTGGCGGTGTCGGCCAGCGCCTGCCCCAGCCGTAGCTGGGAGGTGCCCAGCGGGCCGGGCCGGTCACGGAACAGGCCCAGGGCCCCGATCACCTGATCGTGCAACCGCAGCGGGCACGCCACCACCGAGGTGAACCCCAGATGTACGGCCCGCGGCGCGAACCCGGGCCACCGCTCCCGCGCCTCCGGCGTATCCAGCGGTACGTCAGGCACCACCATCTTGGTGCGGAAACAGTCCGGGCACGGACCCTCGTCCCACTCGATAACGGCCGCTTCCAGCCTGCCGGTGCGCTCATCGGTCGCGGCCACGTTCACCAGCCGGCCACCGCTGGTGGCCAGCAGGACGCCGGCAGCCGCCACGTCCAACAGATGCACGCAGTGCTCGGCCAGCGTCTGCAGGAAGTTGATGACGTCGAAGTCCTGCACCAGCGTGTCGGCCAAGTCGACGAACGCCACCGCCAGTTCCTCTTCACGCGGCAGTTCGGCCATGATCCCCGCCCACTTCCAAAAGTGCCTCGAAACACCCTCTCGCCACACCACTGACGCTCTGTGCCCCACTCTCCTCCGCGCCTGTCGTCAACGCCAGGTCACTTGCCCCATACAGACGAACGGCCAGGGCTGCGGCAACTCGGCGCCGGCAAGGTAGAGGGCCGCCGTGCACAGTGGGCAGACGCCGTGCGTCCTGCCCTGCGGTCCGGAAAGGACAGATCGGTCCCTCCTGTACCGCGAAGGAGTACAGCTCACACCAAGCGTGTGTGCTCGCTGCCCCGGCTACTCCCGGGGGCGATGCCTGCTGCTGCTTCTGGGCCAACTCCCCCCGGGCCGCCGGGCTGTCGCTCCGCGTGGCCCGACACGCGAGGTGTGGCAGCCGCACAAGGGGGGACTCGACCAAGACGGCGCCGGTTCAGTAACGAACTCCCGCGGGGCTGCCGCGCCGAGGCCCTCCCCGTTCGGACCGGAGCCGGGAGAGCCGTCCCCGCCCGTGTTAACAACGCTCGTGATCAATACACCTAGGGCCTGGCTCGCACAACTGACGGGCTGTCTCACGCAGTTTCACGTTCTGAGTCTGCGAGGAGCGGCGCAGTACATCGAAGGCTTGACGTTCGTCGACGTGGCGCTCGGCCATCACGATGCCCATGGCCTCGCCGATCACGTGGCGGGTCTCGACCGCCTGCCGCATCTGGGCGTGGTCCCGGGCGCCGGAGCAGGCGATCGCCGCGTGCGAGGCCAGCAGCCAGCCGGCGGTCTCGCTGATCTCGGTGAACGCGCCGGTCTTTCGGGAGTAGAAGTTCAGGGCGCCCAGGTCGTGTTCGTGCTCGGTGTACAGCAGAAAGCCCATTATGCTGCCGGTCCCCAGCGCGTGGGCCTGCGGAGCGTAGGCGCGCCAGCGTACGACCTCGGTGGTCAGATCTTCGATACGGAAGACGGGGTGCCCTTCACAGGCGGCGCCGAAGCAGGGGCCCTCGCCCAGCTGTTCCCCGTTCTCCGGAGAGGTCCGAGGCGAGCAGCGCCTTGGCGACGCCGGGCACGTGCGCGAGGTTCGCCGGGCCGCCGACCGCGCCGATCCCCTCGGCCCCGGCGCGCGCCGCGAGCTGCACGGCCATGGCGCCGGACGCGCCGGTGCCCCTCCGCGCTCTGCGGACTCCGCGCCCCAGAATGCTGAACTCCCGTCATTCGACGCCCTGTTGTAGACACCACGTAAGCCGGCGTGGTCTCATGCCCAGTGCGTGATCTCCCACCATGAAGTCGGGCGCCAGTGTCGAGGAAACTGCTACACCTTCGACTTCGGGGACCCGGACCAGCTCAAGGCCTACATGGACCTGCACAGGGCCATGGACCGGCAGGGCAACGACTTCTGGTGGCTGGACTGGTGCTGCGACGCGTCCCCGTCGTCGATGCAGGGCGTGACTCCGGACGCCTGGATCAACCAGCAGTACGCCGACTCCACCGCCAGGACGCTCGGCCGGGGACTCGTCCTCTCTCGCGCCTACGGTTCACTACAGGCCGGTGGGTACAGCGGCCAGCAGGCGCTGCCGACGGGCCCGTGGGCGGACGAGCGCTCCACCGTCCACTTCAGCGGTGACACCTCCTCCACCTGGGGCATGCTGAAGTTCGAGGTCGGCTACACCCCGGGTGAGTCCGCGGCGACCGGGATGGCGGCCGTCACCCACGACATCGGCGGCCACAACGACACGACGGGGCTGACCGGTTCGGAGACGTACGACGACAACGGCACGCCCCGCACCACCCACAAACTGCCCGACGATCTGTACGCCCGCTGGGTGCAGTTCGGAGCCTTCCAGCCGATCGACCGACTGCACAGCAACCACAGCGACCGGCTGCCCTGGCAGTACGGCACGGCGGCGCGGAAGTCGGCCGATGCGTTCCTCAACCTCCGCGAGAAACTGGTTCCGTACACCTACACGCTCGCCGAGGAGGCCCACCGCACCGGCCTGCCGATCGTGCGCCCCACCTACCTGGAGTATCCCGACGAGCCCCAGGCTTACGCCGCGGCGGACAGCGAGTACTTCTACGGATCCGACGTACTGGTCGCCCCGGTGACCACACCCGGAAACTCCGCCACCACGTCGGTGTGGTTCCCGCCCGGTGAGTGGACCGACTACTTCACCGGCAAGACGTACACCGGCGGGACCACCCACGACGTCACCACCGGCCTCGACTCCATGCCGGTGTTCATCAAGGCCGGCGGCATCCTGCCCACACGCTCCCACAACGTCACCGACCACGACCGCCCCCCTGACCGACGTCACGCTCTCCGTCGCGAACGGCGCCTCGGGCTCGTACAGCCTCTACGAGGACGACGGGACAACGGCGCAGAAGACCAAGAAGGCCACGACGCGCATCCGCTACGACCAGAAGGGATCGCACCGCACCGTGTCGATCGACCCGGCGAAGGGTTCCCTCCCGGGCCAGGTGCAGAACCGCCGCTGGACCCTCGCACTTCTGGGGACCCCCACCGCACCCGAGGAAGTCACCGCACGCGGGGTCCGGCTGGGCCCGGACGCGTACGACTGGGACAGCGCCACGGGGGTTCTCACCGTCAAACTCCCGCGCCACAGCGTGCATGCGCCGATCACCGTCGACGTCCGATAGCGGGCCGGCTCCGAAGACAACCAGAACCACCGCACCCTCGACCACGCCGACAAGTCGCCGGCGGCTCTACTCGGTGGAGAGAGCCGCACGGGGGCACCCATAGGAGGCGGCCGTGCTGTCCAGGAAGTTCTGGAACGTCGTCTGCTTGAGTGTCACCGCTGTCGACGCCGGGTCGCCGGCCCGGCGGGCGCGGTCCATGAGGAGGCTCTCGTACTCGGGGTTCCAGCGGGCCGCGAAATAGACGTCGGACTTCGCACAGTGGAGCAGGGCCTGGTTCGTTGTCGCGCTCCCCTTGCCGCCGGGGAGCTTGTCGAACGCCTCGGAGTCGTTGCGGACGGCTTCGAGTGTCGTCGGGTCCGTTGTCGCCGCGAAAGACAGCCTGGCGTCGCTCGTGCCGGAGAGCGCCAGGTCGCAGGCCCAGGTGTGCGCAGTGGCGCGGTTGACCTGTTCGGTGCCCGGTTCTGCCGCGCCGGCGTGGAGCGTGGCGGCAGGCAGGGAGAAGTCCTTGAGTCCGCAGACGGCGCGGGCGTTCGTGTCCTTGGGGTCGGACGGTGCGGCGAGCGCGGACGGTCGCGGCGGTGCGGGCTTCGCGCATCCGGCGTCGGTCGCGACCTTTTGCGCCATGCCGGTCAGGAGCCGTGCGAGGGCGGCAGGGTCGGCGGACCCTTCGTCCATGGCCGCCTCCACCGTGGTGACCGCGCCGTCGTCCGGAACGACGATCCGGCTGCCCTGGAAGGCGCCGACCTTGCCCCAGCACGCCTTCGGCAGGACGACGTAACCACCTGTTCCGGACACGGCACCGGTGGCGCCGTCCTTGAAGTAGGACCGTGACGCAGGGTCCTTCCACACGGCGGTGGTGAACGGGAACGATCCGCTCTCGGTGCCTGTCCTGAGGGTCAGGCGCTGGTTCTGCGCGCCGATGAAGCGGCTCGTGCGCTCGATGGCGCAGCGGAACTCCGGCCGTTCGGAACCCGTCCCCACCTGCGTGGTCACCGCCGAGATCCGGCCCGCGGAGTCGAGGACGGATCCGACGTCCCGCGAGGCCAGCTGTCCGTCGCAGTACGCGTCGTCGCCGAATACGTCGGTGTTCCACCAGCAGTACAGCGAGGTGAGTGCGAGGAGCACGACGAGCGTGCCGAGGGTGGGGACAGCCCGCTTCTTGTAGGTCTGTGTGGTCATGGTGGTGCTGGGGCTCCTTGCCGAGGATGCGGGGGCTGCCGACCGGTCAGTTGCGGGAGCGCAGGGCCTCGTACGCTATCTGGCGGCCGTCGACGTAGCTCTGCCTGGCCTCGCCCTGCGCACCGCCGACCGTGTTCTGGTCCATGTGCTGCTCCTGGCCCCATTGGGTGAAGTACCGGTCGAGGCCGTCCTGGGCGACGTCGTTGTTGCGGCTGAGTTCCTCCTTCGACAGCGCTCCTTCCTCTTCCTGCACGCCGGCCAGCCAGTTGTTGAGGCCGATGTCGACCAGGCGCTGGGCGCCGTCACCGATGACCGGGATGCCCGTGATCGCGCCGCCGCCGATGTGGTAGCCGTAGAAGCGCTCGTCCGTGGCGTCGCTGATCTTGTCATCGTGGACGTCCATCTTCACGTCGCCGCCCACCGCGTTCAGTGCCCCCATGACCTCGCCGTATTTGCGGGCCTGGTTGTCGACGGCGGTGTCGTTGGGGTAGTCGCCGGTCGTCATCTGCTCGGCCATGTAGCCCTGTTGGGCCTGGTAGACACGCTCGAAGTTGTCGGTGTCGTCGGCTTCTGACACGCCGCGCATCATGCGGATGAGGCTGCTGCGGCTGTTCTGGATCCGGGAGTCGTCGCCGTTCCCGAGCGGGTCCGCCTTGCCGGCCCGCCCTCCCGCGGCGTCGCCGTCGATCGTGTCGACGATGTCGGGCGAGTAGTCGGCGAGGGCCGCCGACAGGGGCTTGCGCAGCGCCGCGTACTCGTCCTCGGCGAGCAGTTCGTCGGCCTTGCCCACGCGCGGGTGGTCCGGGTCCTCGCCGGTCTTGCCGTCGGCGGAGCCGTAGTCGAGGTAGTTGACCGTGTCGTGCATGACGCGGGCCTGGGCCTCGGTGTGCCGTCCGAGCTCGGTGCCCGTGCTGCCCGGAGCGTTCCCGGTGGCGCCGGCCTCGATGGCGAGGCCGAGGCCGGCGCGGACGTCCTTGTCGAAGATGTCCTCGCCGGTGTGCTCGATGTTCCCGGTCCAGTTGGATGTGTCGACGTGGTTCCAGTCGCGTTCGGTGAGCAGGTACTTGAGGGTGTCGTTCTTGTCGCCGGGGCCGGGGTCGAGGTAACTCGTGGCGGTGGCCGGGTCCTTGGCCATGATGCCGAGGACGCCGTCGAGCGGGTCGTTGGCGAACCAGCCGTCCTCCTTGCCGCTGAAGTCGCCGCGCAGGTCCCACACGTCCGGGTCTCCGCCCTGCCCCTTGTCCTCTGCGGCGCGCATGTCGTCGGCCATGTCCTTGAGGAACTGGCCGGAGTAGCCGTCCCCCTGCTGCATGAGGGTGACCAGGCTCTGGTAGCCGCGCACTTGTTGTCCGTGCCCGGTGCCCACCTGGATCTTGTCCCCGGCGACATCCAGGTCGTACTGCCGCACGCCCGCCTTCTGCAGGTCGGCGCGGAACTTCTTGTAGAACGGCGATTTCGTGTCGTCGGTGGCCAGGGCGAGGGAGGCGGCCAGGTCGTCCTGAAGTCCCGCGTACGCGCCCTTGTTCTTGCCCGAATGGCTCAGGTCGGCCAGCTTGTTGGCGAACTTGATGGTGCCCGATGCTCCCAGGTCGTTGAGGAACATCTGGTGGAACTCCTTGTTCTTGGCGTTGTCGCGGAACGCCCGCTGAGCCTCCTGGATGTCCTGGGGGCTCGCGTCACCGGAGTTGATACGGGTCGCGATGTCGGCGAGTTCGTCGGCCTCGTACGCCTCGATGTCGTCCTTGGCGCCGCCGTTGAAGCCGTTCGGCGTCCCGTCCCCGCTGTCCGAGTCGATCACCACCGCGGTGAAGGCGATCTCGACGCCCTTGTCCGCGTCGTCCACCGCCCGCACCGCGTTGTCGATCCGGTCCTGCCAGGAACCGACCGCCTCGTGCATGCTCCGCTGGTAGTCCGGGTCGTGGTGCAGCGCGTTCTTCTCGCTGTCGGTGAGCTTCTTGTAGTCGTACGTGACCACGCCCTGTTCGGACACCTTCATGCCCGCCGCGACCGCCTCGTCCCGCTCCGCCTCGAGCTTGCCCTTCAGGTCGGAGTACTGCGTGTGCGCGTCCCGCAGCAGGGAGGCGACGGCTTTGGCCTCCTTCTGCGCGTACTGATACTCCCGCAGCGTGATGTCGAAGCCGATCCGGGCGGCGTCCACGCTCAGCCCCTGCCAGCCGGAGCCCATCGAGATGCTGTGCACGTCATCGCGGTAGGCGACCTCCTGCTTGTGGAACTTCCCCGCCATCTCGTCCCATTGGTCGGCCGCGGTGGTGAGCGTGGACAGAGTGGTGGTCATGATCTCGTGGTACGTAGGCACAGCGGTTCCCCGTAAGAAGACAGCGGATCGGCGGAAGGTCTGACAGCGAATGCGCGGCGGTCGCGCTTGCGGCCAGGATCAGAAGCGGTCCAGGGCCGAGGGGGTGCGCACCCCTTGGACCCCCGCGCGGATGCCGAAATCCGTGTTCGTGAACAGAAGGTTGGCGCTGCGCAGGGAGTTCTTCTCGGACCCGAGCCGGTTCATCAGGTTCTGCACCTGCTCACCCCACGCCTTGTGCCCCTTCTTCAACGCCGCTGACACCAGCCAGCCGTGCCCGTCCTTCGCGTCGAACGCCTTGACCGCGGCGGACGTGTCGCCGTCCGCCCAGTCCCCCGCCTCTTTGGTCTTCGGCTCGATGTCCTGCTCGATCCGGCGGGCCGCCTCTTTCTTCTCGGCCGGTGTCGACGCGAGATTCTTCTGCCCTCCGCCGGCCCCGCCCCCATCGGCCGGAACTCCTCCGGTCACAGTTCCTCTCCCCCCGTGCCAGACGGTGCGGAAACGCGGAACCCGGGGCCGTGGCCCGGTCCCCATTCCCCCACCCACATACATGCATTGCGAATATCGACGGCGAACGTATCAGCGCGACAGCGCCGACAAATGAGGGCTGGACCCCATTGACACGCACCATCCTGGACACGTAAGTGCCAGGTCAGAGCGGTTGTTCACCCTCGCGGGATGTCGGGGGGCGAGATCTTGGAGAGGTGGCGAGGTGCGTAGAATCTCCGCGGCACCGCTGCGCCGGAGGATCCCGCGGCCGAGGGGCCGGGAGCGTGACCGCGGGTGAGTTGGGGGATGAGGGCGTGTCCACTGCGCAGCAGACAGGCAAGTGGGGTCGTAAGGGGCAGCGAGGCGGAGGACGTGTCGGCGTCTCCCTCTTCTGGCGCATCTTCCTCCTGAACTCGGTGGTTCTGGTGCTGGTGACCGGTCTGCTGCTGGGGCCGGTCACGGTGTCCTCGCCCGTGCTGCCGAACGAGGCGGTCATCCTGGTCTCGGGGCTGGCGGTGGTGCTCGGGGTCAACGCGTTCGTGCTGCGGATCGGGCTCGTGCCGCTGCAACGCCTCAGCCGGGCCATGGCCACCGTCGACCTGCTCCACCCCGGCCGGCGGCCCAGCGTGACGGGCCCCGCGGAGATGGCCGATCTCATCACCACGTACAACGCGATGGTCGACCGGCTGGAGCGCGAGCGTGCCCTGAGCGCGGGACGTGCGCTGACCGCTCAGGAGGCGGAGCGTCATCGGGTCGCCCGTGAGTTGCATGACGAGGTGGGTCAGACACTGACCGCGGTCCTGCTCCAGCTCGGCCGTCTCGCCGACCGGTCCCCCGCCGAACTGCGCGGGGAGGCGCGGCAGGCGCAGGAAGCGACGCGCAGCAGCCTCGACGAGATCCGGCGCATCGCCCGTCAGCTGCGGCCGGGGGTGCTGGAGGAACTGGGCCTTGCCAGCGCTCTGCGCGCTCTGGCGGCCGAGTTCACCCGGCAGGGCCTGACCGTGCGGCTCGAGTCCCGCAGCCCCCTCCCCCTCCTCGCCGACGACGTGGAACTCGTGGTCTACCGCGTGGCCCAGGAAGCGCTCACCAACGTCGCACGGCATGCGGGGGCCGACCGCGCCGCCCTGTCCGTACGGGCTACGGAGCGCGGCACCGAGCTGCTCATCCGCGACAACGGCAAGGGAATCGGCCGGGCGGAAGAAGGCGCCGGCATCCGCGGCATGCGCGAACGAGCGCTGCTCGTCGGCGCGTCGCTGGCCCTTGAGTCCGCTCCCGGGCGGGGTACACAGGTGCGGCTGTGGATACCCTCCGGACCGACATCGACCACTCCGCGAAGCGACAGCGCACATGTCTGACACCGGCGGCCACCAGATCCGTGTCCTGCTCGCCGACGACCACGCCCTGGTGCGCAAGGGAATCCGGCTCATCCTGGACAGTGAAGCCGACCTGACGGTCGTCGCCGAGGCGGGTGACGGGGCCGAGGCGGTCGCCGAGGCCAGGAGGGCGGGCGGCGCGCTGGATCTCGCCATCCTGGACATCGCCATGCCCCGCAGGACAGGGCTGCAAGCGGCGCGGGAGATCAGCCAACGCCTCCCGCACCTGCGGCTGCTCTTCTTGACGATGTACGACAACGAGCAGTACTTCTTCGAGGCCCTCAAGGTCGGTGCGTGCGGCTACGTCCTCAAGTCGGCCGCCGACCGGGACCTCGTCTCCGCGTGCCGCGCCGCCATGCGCGACGAGCCGTTCATCTGCGCGGACGCGCAGACCACGCTGGTGCGCACCTATCTCGACCGGGTCCGACGAGGCGACGACCTGCCCGACCGTGCTGTGACCGACCGCGAGGAGGAGGTCCTCAAGCTGGTCGCCGAGGGCCACTCCTCCAAGCAGATCGGTGAGTTGCTCTTCATCAGCGCGAAGACCGTGGAACGCCACCGGGCGAACATCCTCCAGCGACTCGGCATGCGCGACCGCACCGACCTGACGCGCTACGCGATCCGTACCGGCCTCATCGAACCCTGAGCGGCGGACCGTGCGCCGGGGCGTGCGATCGCCCTACGGCGTGTGAACGGCGTCGCTGCCGTACAGCTCCCGGGTGAACGCGGAGACGTCGGCGCTGCGATCGGCGCCGTCGAGGTTGTAGGTCAGATAGACGCCGTACCCCTCGCTGACGGTGCGGCGGGCGAAGTCGGCGGCCGTGCTCTGCGAGGTCCGGCCGATCTCCACGGCCGCCGGCGACAGCTTCGACTTGGGCAGTGCGATGCCGGGGACCTGCCAGGAGCCGTAGTACGGGTTCCAGGCGTAGTCGAACTTGGAGGAGACGTCGACGCCGCCATAGGAGAGGCGCGTTGCGGCCGGTCCGATGTTGTAGAGGCTGATGATCTTGTCCGGCATGTTCGCGCGCAGCGCCGTCGTCAGGTACACGAACGAGCTGTCGTTGGGCTGGCCGGTGCCGTTGTTGCCGTATTCGGCGTACTCGTCGTCGAAGTCGACGCCGTCCAGGCCGTACTTGGTCACGGTGTCCGACAGTTGCTTCGCGAACCCCGAAGCCGCTTGCTGGGAGGGGAAGTTGGCGAAGCCGGCGCCCTGGTGGTTGCCGAGCACCGAGAGGACGACCTTGATGCCCTTCTGCTGCAGCGGCCGTATCTCCGTGGCGGCGTTGTCGAGGACGCGCTGCACGTTCTCGTTGAAGTACAGATAGGCCGCCTTCGTGCCCGTGTCGTAGTTGATGTTCGCCGCGAAGATCACCGCGATGTCGAAGACGTTGCCGCCGCCGTTGGCGAGGGTGTATTTGCCGACGTTCAGCATGCTGTTGTTGTTCACCTCGACGTACGCGACCGAGGTCGGCCCCTGTTTCGCGAGAGCGGGTGCGGGTGCGGGAGTGGGCGCGGGGGCCGCTGCCGCGCCGGTCGTGGCGGTCGTGCCGAAGGCGAGGGCCGCGACGGCCGAGAGCGCGAGCGCGGCCGTCCGCACTCTCCTCCATACCAGAGTGGACATCGTTGATCGGTCTCCCATCGCATGGACCGGCGCCCGACCTGTTCGAAAGCGCCGCGTGAGCCCTCCGAGTTTTCCGCTCCCGTGACCGAATCCCGAGACTCGTGCGCCAACTCTTCACGAACCCCACGCACCTCGTGCCAAGATCGTGTCGACCCGCTTCAACACCGCTGTGTATGAGCGGAGTTGTTCTTCGGACACTGCACGACGGGGGGGCTCGCGTGGGATCGCCTGGCCGGAGCGGACCTGGCAGCAGGCCCGGAGCAGTTCGTCGGTCGGCGCCCGCGGTGCTTCCTCCGTCGCTGCGCGCGCCGCTCGGGGTGATCGCGGCGCTCGCCGCGCTGACGGTCGTCGTGCTCGGGGTCCTGTACGCCGGGCACAGCCAGCCCGGCGGCGTGGACAGGTGGTTCATCCAGCCGACGGCGGACAGTGTGCGGCCGCCGTGGCGGCACGTCGCGCTGGCCATGGACTTCTTCGGGGAGCCCGCCGGATCGGCGCTGGTGGTCGCGGCCGCCGCGGCAGGCTGTCTGCTGCTCCGGCGTCCCCGCGCGGCGGTGTTCGTCGTCGCCGCGGCCGGCCTCGCCGTGGTGACGACGACGCTGCTCAAGTCCCTGGTGGGACGCACCATCCACGGCCCCGACAACCTGTCCTATCCGAGCGGGCACACCGCCTTCCTCACCGCGCTGGCCCTCGCGGTGACGCTGCTCGCGACCGCCCGGCCCGGCCTCGGCGGGACGGCCGGCACGTCACTCGTGCTCGCCGCGGCGCTGGCGGCCGGCGCCGCGATGGGATGGGCGCAGGTCGCCCTGGGCGCGCACTACCCGACCGACGTCCTCGGCGGCTGGTGCACCGCGCTGGCGGTGACACCGGCGACCGCGTGGCTGGTCGACCGGACGGCCGACCGGCTCGGCGGCCGGCCGGCCGACGCCGGTCCGCGCGAGCCTCGCTGACGTCACGTCATGTCACGTCACGCCCGGCGGCGGAACACCGGGCGCACCGGCCGTCCGGCCATCCAGGGGGTGGGGTCGGCGGCGTCCAGTGCCTTCCGGTACACCGCACAGGCACGGGCCACCACCTCGACGGTGCGGTCGATGTCGGCGTCGCTGAGCGCGCTGCTCACCACGAACGACGGGGCCAGCACCCCGCCCATGAGGAGCCGGCGCAGGAACAGGGTGCGGTACTGCTGGGACGGCTGCCCGCTCTCGTCGAGGGTGGCGAAGACCAGGTTGCTGGCCCGGCCCCGGACGAGGAGGTGGTCGCCGACGCCCATGCCGGCCGCCGCGTCGCGGACACCGGCGGCCAGCCGCTCGCCGAGGTCGTGCAGCCGCGCGGTGATGCCTTCCTCGACGTAGGTGGTCTGCACGGCCATCGCGGCTGCCAGGGAGTGCGTCTCCGCGCCGTGTGTGGTGGACAGCAGGAACACCCGGTCGTGGGAGTGGCGCAGCCCTCCCCGCTCCATCAGTGCGCGGCGCCCGGCCAGCGCGGAGACGGCGAACCCGTTGCCCAGCGCCTTGCCGAACGTGGAGAGGTCGGGCACGACGCCGTACAGGCCCTGGGCGCCCGCCTCCGACCAGCGGAAGCCGGTGATCATCTCGTCGAAGATCAGTACGCAGCCGTGCCGGTCGGCCAGTTCGCGCAGGCCCTCGAGGTATCCGGGCGGCGGCTCGGCGTGGCCGGCGGGTTCGAGGATCAGGCAGGCGACCTCGTCCTGGTACCGGGCCAGCAGTTCCCGCGTGGCCGCCAGATCCCCGTAGGGGAACGCCACGGTGAGCTCGGTGGTCTCCGCCGGGATGCCGGCGGACATCGGCGTGGTGCCGATGAACCAGTCGTCGACGGAGAAGAACGGGTGGTCGCCGCAGATCGCCACCCGCGGGCGCCCGGTGACGGCGCGGGCGAGGCGCACCGCGGCGGTGGTGGCGTCGGAGCCGTTCTTGGCGAACTTCACCATCTCCGCGGTCGGCACCGTGGCCAGGAAGCGCTCCGCCGCCTCGGCCTCCACGATGGACGGCCGGACGAAGTTGCTGCCGCGGTCGATCTCCCGCCGCACCGCCTCGAGCACGCGGGGGTGGGCGTGGCCGAGGCTGACCGAGCGCAGTCCGGACCCGTACTCGATGTAGCGGTTGCCGTCGACGTCCCACACGTGGGCACCGCGGCCGTGGCTGATGACCGGGGCCAGGTCCTCGGGGTACTGGTCGTCGCCCTTGGCGTACGTGTGCGCGCCTCCGGGGATCATGGCGTGCAGCCGCTCGTTGGCCCGCCGCGACCGGGGCAGGGGGAACTCTTCTGTGTCCACGTCGATCTCAGCCTGCTCTCTGCTTCAGTGCCTCGGCGAGTCTCGGCGCCTCCCGGTCCCGCTCGGACATCGAGCTGACCGGCAGTGGCCAGGGGATGGCCAGCTCCGGGTCGTCGAAGGCGATCGTCACGTCCTCGGCCGGATCGTGCGGGCGGTCGATCCGGTACGAGGTGTCGGCGGTCTCGGTCAGCGCCTGGAATCCGTGCGCGCACCCCGCCGGGATGTACAGGGTCACCTGTGTCTCGCCGGACAGCTCGAAGAACGCCCGGTTGCGGTAGGTCGGCGAGTCGGGCCGCAGGTCCACGACGACGTCGAAGATCCTCCCGTACGAGCACCGCACCAGCTTGGCCTCGCCGGCGCCGGAGCGCAGGTGCATGCCACGCAGCACGCCCCGGACCGAGCGGGACACGCTGTCCTGGATGAAGGTGTTCGGGTCGAGGCCCACCGAGCGGACCACGTCGGCGTCGAAGGTGCGGCAGAAGAAGCCGCGCTCGTCGGCGTACGGCGTCGGCTCGAACAGGTACGCCCCGGCGATGGCCGGGACTTCGGTCGCTTTCATCGGGCCTCCCGCAGGGCGTGGGCGTGAACGGTCTTCGGGAACAGGGTCGCGGTCAACTCGGCGAACTGGCCCTCCAGTTGACGGGCGGCGGCCAGGTTCCGCCCGGTGAGGGTCTGCCGCAGCTCGGCCGAGCGCTTCTCCAGCTCCCGGAACTGTTCGAGCAGCCGGTCGGCGTCGACCTCGCGCGCCGGGTGGCAGTACGCGCCGAGGCCCATCCGGTCCATGAGCGCGTCGCTCTTCGCCGCGTAGCTGAGCGCGAGCACCGGTGTGCCGGTCTTCAGCGCGCAGATCAGGTTGTGGTAGCGGATCGCCATCACGCTGTCGGCGGCCGCCATCTCCTTCATCAGGTCGGCGAGCGAGGCCGGCTCCGCGGCGGTGACCAGCGGCGAGTCCACCGCGTCGAGGATCGCGGCGACCACCGAGGCGTCGCACTCGTCGCCGGTGAGCAGCCGGACCGGCCTGCCCTCCTCGGCCAGCGCGCGGACGAACCGGACCGTCCCGTCGAGGTAGCGCCGGTATATCTCCTCGGACCGGGCGCGGTCGTCGTTGCCGCCATGGAAGTCCATGACGCCGACGCAGACCGGGCCTGCCGAGCCGGAGGGTGCGCTCGCCCGCGGCGTCGGCAGGGAGAACGCGAGATCGGGGTAGACCTGGTCGCGCGCGGTGTCCACACCCATCGCCCGCATCGCGTCACGGGAGCGGGCGTCCCGGTACGAGCGGTACGCGGCGAACCGCGCCGACCAGCGCACCAGGGCCCGGGTCGGCCGGTTGCCGATCTCGGCGGCTCCTACGCTGACCAGCGCGACCGGGGTGCGCAGCAGCCGGCCGCTCGCGCAGAGCAGGAACAGCGAGTACGGGAAGCCCCAGGGCCGCAACGGCAGCGTGGCCTCCAGGACGCCCATGCCGGGCACGATCACCACGTCGTGCCGGCGCACCCAGGCGGCGGTGCGGGCGATGTCGACGAGTTTGCCGAGGCCCTTCGCCGCGATCGCGCCCGCACGCGACGCTGTCCGGTACTCCCCGCGGTACCAGTGCAGCCGCGTCGCGGGGATCCCGTACCGGGCCGTCACGGTCTCGGGTCCGCCGCACAGCGCGTCCACGTCCGCGTCCGGGTGCTCGGCGCGGAGGTATCCGAGTACCGCTTCGAGCGACCCGTCGTTGCCGAGGTTGCCGGAGCCGAGCAGGCCGAACAGCCCTACGCGCACCGGGGTTTCGTCCACGGACGTCATGCCGGGCCCCCTTCACGGCCTGCACGGCCTGCACGACTTGCACGGTCCTCGCGGCCGGCGACGAGGGCGTCGACGGAGACCGTGAGTCCGGCCGGGCCGACCGGGGCGCGGTCCTCGATCCGCTCGCCGGCGCCCGGCCGTACCCGGCTCGTCATCCAGGCGAGCAGGTGACGGTGGCACGCGCGCCGGTCGGCCGCGGACAGCGGCGCCCGCCGGATCGCGGAGACGAAGCCCCCCAGGTACTCGGCGAGCAGCCGGGGCGTGGGATGCAGCGGGCCGGACCGGCGCGGGTCCAGGTTGACGCACCGGGCGCGCTTGGACGGGTTCGCCCGCTCGGCGCGGGTGGGGTGGTCGCGGCGGAAGTACAGCAGCTCCGGCACCTGGTGGAAGGGGCCGTGCAGGGTGAGTTCGGCGACGAACGTGCGGTCCGCGTGGTGGTAGCTGTCGAGGGGCTTCACGCGGCGCAGCACATCGGCGCGGATCACCCCGTAGAAGTCGTCGCCGCCCGGCTCGACGAGCAGACTGCGAAAGCGCTCCGGCGGGTGCGGGGAGTCGGTGGCCAGCCCGTACTCGTAGGGGATCTTCAGCCGGCCGGCGCCGTCGATGACCGCCTGCCCGGAGTGCGCGAGGATCACCTCCGGCCGCTCGTCCAGCGCCTGCACGCAGGCCCGCAGCAGGTCGCGGGCGTAGAGGTCGTCGTGCGAGGCCCACTTGAACAGCTCGCCGCGGCACTGGGTGAACACGTAGTTGTGGTTGGGTGTGGCGCCGACGTTGCGCAGCAGCCGGATGTAGCGGACGCGTGAGTCCCGCGCGGCGTATTTGCGGCAGATCTCCTCGGTTCCGTCGGTCGAGGCGTTGTCGGAGATGACCAGTTCGAAGTCCTCGTAGGTCTGGCCGAGCAGCGCGTCGAGTGATTCGGCCAGGTACTCCTCGCCGTTGTACACGGGCAGGCCGATGCTCAGCCTGGGTCGGGCGGTCATGAAGTCCTCACTTCGGGGATGGGGTGGTGATGGTGCTCGCGCAGGGCGGACCGCAGTTGCAGCCACCACACGGCCGAGCTGCAGCCGGTCGCGACGGCGACGCCCCAGGCCGAGCCGACCGTGCCGCCGGCGGCCGCTCCGCCGAGGCCGCCGCTGACATAGCAGACGGAGGCGAACAGCTGGCAGCGCAGGCTGCGCCGGGCCGCGGCGAGCGCGCGCAGACCGGCCGCCGCACCGGTGCCGAGGCCGGCGCCCGCGACGCCGAGGGTGACGGGCACGATGAGTTGTGAGGCCAGGTGCCAGACGTCGCCGAGCACGAACTCGCCGAGCCGGTCCGGCATCAGCAGCAGCGCCCCGCCCCAGAGCAGCGCGCCGGCCGCCTGCCCGCCGCCCAGCAGGAGGCAGAACCTGCCGAGGCGGTGCGGGGCCCGCCGCAGAACCCGTGCCGCCTCGGCGACGGTGACCAGCGACAGACCCATCAGCACGGCGAGGAACGGGCCGAGCAGGAGCTCGGCGCCGCGGACCGCGCCCACCGCGCCGACCCCGACGATCACGCCGAGCCCGTACGCCCGCATCTGGTTCGCGCCGCTGAGGCTGACGTTCTCGACCAGGTACCGGTAGCCGAGATCGCGCTGTTCGCGCAGCCATCCGCGGGCCAGGGCCGGCCGGGGCCGGATGCCGGACTGGACGCAGCCGTACCCGGCGGCCACCGTGGCGGACGCGCCCCAGGCGAGGACGAAGGCGGCCACGCTGCCCACGTGGGCCGCCACGACCATCGCCGGGACGAGCGCGACGCCCCACACCAGGTCGTTGACGAACGCCTTCTTCCCGGTGCCGGCGGCGAAGAACGAGTACCGCCACGCGTCCTGCAGCAGCAGCCCCGGCAGCATGACGCCGAGGCAGGCGAACGCGGGCCCCACGCGGCCACCGAGGCCGAGGCCGACCGCGAGACACGCGGCGCCGATGACCGCACCGACGCCGAGCGCGGTGCCCGTCGACCGGGCCGCCGCCGCGCGCCAGGACGCGTACGGCACACCGCTGAAGCGCACCACGAGCGGGTCGGTGGCCAGGCCGCGGGAGACGTTGAGCACCACGCCGTAGGTCACCCAGGCGAGGCTGAACACGCCGAACGCGGTCACCCCCAGCGAGCGTGCCACGTAGATGCCCACCGCGAAGTTGCTGATGCTGGAGGCCGCCTGGTCGGCCAGGCCCCAGGACAGCCTGCCCAGGAGGGCCCGCCGGGCGGACCCCTGCGCCGGCGTCGTCTTCTCCTCCTCGGTGGTCATCGGCGTCATGCCTTGATCAGCCCGGCGCCGCCCAGGGCGTCGGCCGCGACGGCAACGGTGTCGAACGGCAGCCCGGACCGCTCGGCGACATCGAGCAGGCTGTGTGCGCCGTCGGAGAGGTTGAGCACCCAGAGCATGGCCAGCTGCGCCTGCTTCGCGTCGCTGCGCCCGCCGAGCGCGTCGTACAACCCGCGCCGCCCGAGCTGTGGTTCGCCGTACGGGCTGAGGTTGACGTACCGCCGGTTGCGGTCGAGGACCGCGACCGCCTCGCGGCAGACCGCGAGGGTGTCCTCCATGGCCTCGGGCGTGACGAAGTCCGGGTTGTCCGCCGAGGTGTGGTACTCGGGGTATCCGGCGTACGGGGTCCGGCTGAGCGAGCCCACTCCGAGATCGAACCCGGGCGAACAGTACTGGCGCTCGTCGTAGCCGTACGGAGTGAACTCCTTGACGTGGTGAGGCCGTTCGGTAGCGGCCAGCACATGCCGCATCACCCGGTCGATCTCCGCGTCGCCGCGCCTGCTCCGCTTGTACGTCAGGTGGCCCGAGTCGCCCGCGCAGGCCAGCACGAGGCCGTGCTTGACCTGCTCGATCCGCTCCGCGTTGCGGGCCAGCCAGGTGATCGCCCCGATGGTGCCGGGCGCGTAGATGAACCGGTAGGTGTAGTACGGCGTCCGCTCCGCCAGCGCCTTGGCAAGGAACGTCGCCACCGCGATGCCGGCCAGGTTGTCGTTGGCCAGCGACGGGTGGCAGACGTGGCAGGAGACGATCACCTCGTCGGCGACCTGGCCGGGGACGAAGTGCTCGGCGTAGGTGAGGTGGCCGTCCGCGAGTGTGGAGTCGATGCGCACCTCGTAGTCGCCGTCCGGCAGCGCGTCCAGGGTCTCCTGGGCCAGGCAGAATCCCCAGTCCGGCGTGTAGTAGCTGGTGCGGTACGGGACCAGGCCCGGTTGGTCCGGCAGGGTGTGCAGGTGTGCGCGCAGTTCGGCCAGCGGCATGGTCCGCGCCACCGGCACGCTGTAGCCGAGCACGTGCAGGCTGGACGCGGCGAAGTCGACGACCCGGCGGCCGGTGGCGTCGGCGACGTACGCGTCACGGATGTTCCACTCCTGCGGGACCGTCCAGTCGAGCACCTGCGTCCCGGTGGGCACCTCGTGCACCTGCAGCGGGACGTACTCGCCGACGATGTCCAGGGTGGCGCGCACCCCGTCGCCCGTGATGCTCCGGCACAGCGGGTACAGCCGCTCCACGAGCGCGTGCATCTGTTCGCCGGGCGCGGTCATCGGCGCCGCCGCAGGGTGTCGTCGACGGTGCCGGCGTCGGACGCCGCGCGCAGCACGGCGAGCCGGGTGAAACGTTGCTCGAAGGCCTCCCGGGTCAGGCCGTGTTTGCGGTAGGCGTCGGCGAGTTCGAGCGCGCCCTGCTTCACCGTCCACTCGCAGTCGAAGCCGGGGATCGCCGCGCGGAACCGGGAGAAGTCCACCCGGTACGAGCGCGGATCGGCGCCGTTCTCCCCGGTGATCCTCACCTGTGCGCCGGACACCGCCTCGGCGACCTGGTCGGCGATCTCGGCGACCGTGACGTTGTTGGTCTCGCTGCCGATGTTGAACGCCCGGTCGTGCACGGCCTCTTGGGGCGCGGTCAGCGCGGCGGTGAAGGCCCGCGCGATGTCGGCGGCGTGCACCAGCGGGCGCCAGGGGGTGCCGTCGGAGAGCACCAGCACCTCGCCGGAGAGGAGCGCGTGGCCCACCAGGTTGTTCAGCACGATGTCGGCGCGCAGCCGGGGCGAGTACCCGAAGGCGGTGGCGTTGCGCATGAACACCGGGCTGAAGTCGCCGTCGGCGAGCGCGTGCAGGTCGTCCTCCACCCGCACCTTGGACTCCGCGTACGGCGTCACCGGGCGCAGCGGGGCGTCCTCGCCCACCAGGTCGTCGCCGCCGGCGGCGCCGTAGACGGAGCAGGTCGACGCGTACAGGAAGCGCCGCACTCCGGCCTCGCGGGCGAGGCGGGCCAGGCGTACGGACGCGTGGTGGTTGATGTCGTAGGTGAGTTCCGGCGCCAGCGATCCCAGCGGGTCGTTGGAGAGCGCGGCCAGGTGGATCACGGCGTCCACCCCGGCCACGTGGTCGGCGGTGACGTCGCGCAGGTCCACCCGGTGCCCGGACGGGTCCGCGGGCGTCGGGCCGAGGACGCAGTCGGCGAACAGGCCGGCGTCGAGACCGACGACTTCGTGTCCGGCAGCCGCCAGGACCGGGGCCATCACGGTGCCCAGGTAGCCCTGGTGTCCGGTCAGCAGTACGCGCAAGGTTCAATCCCCCAGTGTCGAAGTGCCCAGATCGAGCGTGAGTTTGGTGACGGCGAACGCCTCGGCGTAGCGCGCGTGGCATTCGATGCCGCGGATCCGCGCGAGGCCGAGGAAGGCTTCCCGGTCGTACCAGGGCCGGTGCCGCTGCGAGGGGTAGTGCTCCTGCAGCAGCCGCACCTTCTCCTCGGCGGTCTGCGGCGACAGCGGCTGGTACGCCGCCGGGCGACCGAGGTCGCCGTCCCATTTGACGATCTCGTAGCCGAGTACGAGGTGGTCGCGGAAGGCGGTGGGTATCAGCCGCGCCAGGCCCCGGTGGTCCTGGTGCGCGTCCTCGGTGCGCGGGGCCAGGATCAGATCCGGTTCGGTCTCCGAGCGCAATTCCTCGACCGCGGCCTTGGCCTCCTCCCAGTGCACGGGCATCCGGCCGTCCGGCAGCTTGAGCACGGTCAGCCGCAGGTCGGCGCCCGGGCAGAAGGCGGCGAGCGCGGCCCGCTCCTCCCGCTCGCGCTCGCTGCCGCCGCCGGAGAGCACCAGCGCGTCGACGCGGACGCCGGGCCGCGCGCGGCACAGCGTCAGCAGCGTGCCGCCTGCGCCGATGGCGATGTCGTCGCAGTGCGCGCCCACGGCGACGATCCGGTCCAGGGGTCCGGCCCCGAGCCGGATCACGCTCTCGCCCCGGCGGTGTCGCGTTCCCACACGGCCCACGGGCGGTCGCCCCGGGTGTAGGCGTCGTCGAGCGCGGCCCGTTCCTTCACGGTGTCGGTCGGCTTCCAGAAGCCGCGGTGCTGATGCGCCACCAGGCGTCCCTGCTTGGCCAGTTGGCCGCACCCGTCGGCGACCAGATCGCCGTTCTCCGGTATGTGGTCGAAGACCTCCTGACGGAGCACGAAGTAGCCGCCGTTCTCCCACAGCGGCATGTCGCTCACCGCGGTGATGCCGCCCACCAGGCCGTCCTCCCCCAACTCCACGCAGTGGAACGAGGACTGCGGCGGCACCACCATCATCGACGCCCCGGCGTCGCGCCGGGCGAACCGGTCGATCATCTCCGGCAGCGGCGCGTCGGTCAGCACGTCGGCGTAGTTGGCGAGGAACATCTCGTCGCCGTCCAGGTGGTGCCGCACCCGGCGCAGCCGCTCCCCGATCGGCGACTCGATACCGGTCTGCGCGAACGTGATCGTCCAGTCCGCGATGTCGGTGGAGAGGAGTTCGGTCCGCCCGCCCCGCAGCACGAAGTCGTTGGACGTCGTCTCCTCGTAGTTGAGGAAGAAGTTCTTGATGTGGTGGGCCCCGTATCCGAGGCACAGGATGAACTCCGTGTGCCCGAAGTGCGCGTAGTAGCGCATGACGTGCCAGATCAGCGGACGCGGGCCGACCATCGCCATCGGCTTGGGCACGTCGTCCGCGGCGCCGCTGCGCATCCGCATCCCGTAGCCCCCGCAGAACAGGACGACCTTCATGACTTCACCTCGGCAATGCTCAGTTCCGGTATGGGAAAGACAAGGCGGCCGCCCCACTCGTGCACGAACGACAGCTGCTCGACCAGCTCGTCCCGCAGGTTCCACGGGAGCACGAGGACGTAGTCGGGCCGGTCGATGCCGATCTGCTCGGGCGACAGGATCGGGATGCGGGTGCCCGGGGTGAATCTGCCGTGCTTGTAGGGGTTGCGGTCGACCGTGTACGCGAGCAGGTCGGGCCGGATGCCGCAGTGGTTGAGCAGGGTGTTGCCCTTGCCCGGGGCGCCGTAGCCGACGACCGTCTCGCCGCGCTCGGCCGCCTCGATGAGGAACTTCAGGAGGTCCCGGCGCACCTTGGCCACCCGGGCGGAGAACTCGGTGTACCCGGAGAGTTCCTGCAGCCCGGCGGCCTTCTCCCGGGCCAGTACGTCGACCACCCGCTGGGTCGGCTCGCCGGCCACCTCGGCCGGCCGGGCAAGGAGACGGATGGAGCCGCCGTGCGTGGGCAGCAACTCGACGTCCACGAGCGCGAGTCCGCCGCTTTCGAGCGCCCGGATCGCGGACGCGACCGTGTAGTACTGGAAGTGCTCGTGGTAGATCGTGTCGTACTGGTTCTCCTCGATCAGGGTCAGCAGGTGCTGCACCTCGATGGAGACCCAGCCGTCGTCGGCGACCAGGGCGCGCAGCCCCTGGGTGAACCCGACCACGTCGGGGATGTGCGCGTACACGTTGTTGGCCACGACCAGGTCCGCCGGGCCGTGTTCGGCGCGGACGGCCGTGCCGGTGGCCGGGGACAGGAACTCCGTGAGCGTGGGCACGCCGGCGTCCCGCGCCGCGGCACCGACGTTCACCGACGGCTCGATGCCCAGGCAGCGGATCCCCCGGTCCACCATGTGCCTGAGCAGGTACCCGTCGTTGCTCGCGACCTCGACCACGAAGGATTCGGCGCCGAGGCCGAGGCGCTGTACGGCGTCGGCGACGAACGTGCGCGCGTGCTCCACCCAGGAGGTCGAGAAGGAGGAGAAGTACGCGTACTCGCTGAACGTCTCCTCCGGCGTGATCAGCGGAGGGATCTGCGCCAGCCAGCAATCGGTGCAGACCCGCAGGTGCAGCGGGTACGCGGGTTCCGGCCGATCCAGTTGGTCCGCCGCGAGAAAGCTCTCGCACGGTGGTGTCGCCCCCAGGTCGACGACGCTCGCCAGCGTCGCCGAGCCGCAGAGTCGGCATCGTGTCATTTACTGCCCCCCATTGATTCCGTCCGTCCCGCGATCGCGGTGCGGTACCCCTCCACCAGGCGTTCGAGGCCGACGGCGGGAGTGAACCCCTGCTCGTAACGGCGTCGGGCCGCCCGGCCCATCTCCCGGTTGCGGTCCGGTTCGGCCGCGATCCGGCGTATGCAGGACGCGAGCGAGGAGGCCTCGCCCGGCCGGTGCAGCAGCCCGCTCACGCCGTCCTCGACGAGTTCGACGAAGGCGCCGTGACCGGCGGCGACGGTCGGTACCCCGGCCGCCATCGCCTCCACGACCACCAGGCCGAACGCCTCCAGCCACGTCGAGGGCGCGACCACGGCGACCGACCGCGCGACGGCCTCCCGGCACTGGGCCGGGTCGTACAGGCCGACGTAGCGCACGTCGTCCCGGCCCGCCGCCCAGGCGGTCACCTCGTCCTCCAGCGGCCCCGCGCCGGCGATCACGAGTGGTACGCCCACACCGCCGTCCGCCGCGAGCTCGTCCCAGGCGGCCATGAGCAGCCGCACTCCCTTGGCCTCCGCGAGCCGGCCGAGGTAGAGCACGTGCTCACCGGCGCCCGCCCGGCGCGTGCCCGGCTCCGGCACGAAGTTGTGCTTCACCGCCAGCCGCTCGGCGGGCATGCCGGCCCGTACCAGGACGTCGCGCTGCGCCGCGGAGATGCAGAAGAACCGCTCGACGCCGGACCACCAGCGCCGCCGGTTGACCGACAGGCTGACCGCGAGCGGGACCGTCGCGAGGCGGGAGCCGCGGTAGCAGCCGTGCCGGACGGCCGGCAGGGGCGTGGTCCCGACGCACTCGGTGCACGGCCGGCCGTCCCGTTGCAGCGTGCCGGGCGGGCAGATCTGGGTGTAGTTGTGCAGGGTCGCGACGGCGGGTACGCCGGCGTCGGCGCAGGCGGCGAGGACCGCGGGCGACAGGAGCGGGAAGACGTTGTGGACGTGGACGACGTCCGGCCGCTCGGTACGCAGCCGGGTGGCGAGTTCGGTGCGGACCGCCGGGTTCCACGGCACGAGCAGCGGCACCGCGACCTTGCCGGGCAACGACCGGCCGGCGATGGTGTCGCTGCGCCGCTCGAACACCTCGACCCGGTGGCCCGCCGCGCGCAGCAGCTCCACCTCCTGGTCGACGACCTTGTTCTCGCCGCTCGGCTGTGCCGAGGCGTAGCGGTTGTGCACCACGAGGATGTGCATGCTCAGGTCACCTCCGGTTTCCGGGTCCTTCGCGGGACGCGGCGTCGGGGGACCGCGAGTGTCGGGGGCGCGGCGGCCGTGGCGGGCGCCGCCAACAGCGAGGCGGCCACGGCCAGATGCAGCAGATACGGCGAGGCGTCGCCGAGACCGGCCTCGGTGTACGAGGCGATCGCGCAGTAGCTGATCAGGAAGAGCGCGCAGGCCCGCTGCAGCGACGGCGGCCGCAGCAACGCGACGCCGGCGAGGACGATGATGATCGCCGCCACGACGGCGGTGCCGATCAGTCCCTGCTCCTGGTAGACGGCCAGCCAGCTGTTGTCGATCGGCAGCCCGGCGAACGACTTGTCGCCCAGCCCCATGCCGAACAACTGCTCCGTCATCGTCCGGGGCGCTGCCAGCAGGGCGTCCCAGACCTTGGCCCGGCCGGTGAGGTTGGAGAAGTTCTCCTGGCTCTGCCCGCGCAGGAACCACGCCTGCAGCGCGGAGCTGAACCCCACCGCGGCCACCGTGGCGATCAGCACCGTCCAGGCGAAGAACCGGCGGGCCGCGGCGCTGGTCAGGATCAGCGAGCCGATCGCCACCGCGAGACCGATGAGCAGGCCGAGCGTGGCCGTACGGGTATGGGTCAGGGCGAGCAGGACCAGGGACGGCACGATGACCACCACCGCGCTGGTCCGGTCGGTCCGCCGCCCCAGTACGAGCAGCACGGTGAGCCCGATGATCACCGCGGCGTACTGTCCGATCTGCGGCGGGGTGAGCGGCCACAGCGCGCCGACCAGGCGTCCGCCGTAGAGGTCGGGCAGGGCGGCGCCCGGCGAGACGACCAGGCCGGCGGCCACCGATCCGAGCACCGCGAAGTACATCCGGATGTGGTGCCGGACGAACGTCGGGCCACCGTCCCACCAGCGGCTGAGCAGCCACAGTGTGGCGATGAAGAGAGCCAGCCGGCCGCAGCGGAACAGCGCGCCGAATCCGGACTCCAGGTCCGCGCTGGAGATCACGCTCGGCACCAGCAGCAGGGTGAGCAGGAACAGGAAGGCGCCGGCCCGGATGCGCAGCCGGAGGTTGACCGCGAGCGCCAGCGCGAACGCGGCGACCAGCGCGCCCATGGTGACCATCTGGATGAGGGACCGGGGCAGCGGGACGATGGTCTTCGCGCCGGCGGAGCCGAGGGTGTTGAGGACCAGCAGCCCCCAGACGATCCCGACGATCTTCGGTGTGCCGTCGGGGCGCGGTGTGGCGCCGGGCCGGGTGGCCTCGGTGTCCGCTCCGGCCGGCAGCTGATCGCGTGTCAGGTCTCTCCCCATCTCAATCACCGGCCTGTGCCGGGAAGGTGCTGCCCGCGTCCTGCTGGTACGGCGCGTTTCGCCACTCCCCGAAGTCGAGCACCTGGCTCGGGTCGTGGGCGACGAATTTCCACGGCCCGACGTAGACGTTGTCGTGCCAGCGGTTGTGCTGCTTGCGGGTGATCGCCTCGGCGACGCTTTCGCCCTTGTACGGCGACCAGTCCGGGTAGGTGCCGTAGTTGGCGAGGACCGACATGCGGTCGCACTTCACCGTGCACTTGAGGACGGACTTGTCCAGCACGAAGCGGTTGTCGTGGATGTCCACGCGCTGGGTCTTCCAGCGGCAGTCGGCGTAGAGCGGTGCTTTGGCGATCGCCGGCCGCGCGCAGCGGTCGGTGGAGCGCACCAGCAGGGTGCAGTCGCCGGACGAGGTGTTGGCGGGGCTGTTGCAGAACCGGTCGGCGTTCTCCCACAGGGTGATCCCGGACCAGTTGTTCTCCAGTACGTTCCGGTAGATCTCGATCCGGTCGGTGCGGGCCCGCACCCGTGGTTCGCCGCCGGACTCGGACAGGTAGACGGTCGCGAACGGGAAGCTGTCGCCGCTGTCGGCCGCGCTGCGGCCCTCGACCCAGTTGTTCCGCCGGATCGTGTTGTCGCGGATGACCGCGTTGTAGCTGGTCTCGTAGATCAGCGCGGCGCCGTCGTTGGCCTCGATCACGTTGTTCTCGATGCGGAAGTCGTTGTTGTTGGTGTCCGCCCACAGTCCGGTCCCGCGGTTGTCGTGCACCCAATTGCCGCGTACATCGGCGCCGTTGACGGCCCAGAACTTGATGCCGCCGGTGCAGCCGCAGCCCTTGCGCCGCCGTTCCCAGTCGCCGGTGTTGTTGCCGACGATCTCGTTGTCCTCGACGACCAGGCCACTGATCCGGCCGTGGGCCTTGTACGCGTTCATGCCGTACTGGCCGTTGTCGCGCAGGCAGTTGGCGCGGACCTGCTGGCGGGCACCGGCCATCAGCCCGGCGCCGGTGTTGCGCTGGATCGTCGCGTGTTCGATCACCCATCCGTCGGCCGAGTCGTGGTTGACCACGCCCTCGTCGGGCGGCGCCACGAAACGCTGCACGGTCAGGTGGCGGATGGTGACGTCGCGGGCCCTGCCGCCGAAGGCGTACTGGTTCTTCTTCCGGCCGTCGAGCACCGCGCCCGGCGCACCCAGATAGCGGTCCCCTTCCTTGGGGATGACCTGGGCGTAGCGGTCCGGGTCGAGCCTGTGCGTGCCCGGTCGCAGCCAGAACGTGGTGTGCGGCGGGCTGCTCCTGGTCTTCGCCGCCAGGTCGCCGACCTTCGAGGGGTCGATCTGCACCGCCCCCTTCGGCGCCTTCGCCGGCCCGGCAGCGGGCTCGGCACACACCCGGGCCACGGGCCGGGCCGCGGACGTGGCGGACGTCGATGGCGCGGCCTCGGGCTCCGGCTCGGTCCCCGGCGTGCTCTCGCACCCGGTCGCCGTCAGCAGGGCCAGCGCCAGCGGTGCCGCCGCCAACGCCCAGTGCCGCCTCTTGTTCCCCACGCGCCCCCCTAGCCGTGGAACCTGAGGACGGTGGTGAACCCCTGCGTGCCGTCGGCGAAGCCGCTGCCGACCAGCGTGGTGGCGGGTTCCTTCCGCCCGAAGCCGGCGGAGTACCAGCCCAGCGGCGGGTCGCTCTCGCCGCGGTGCGCCCGCCAGTCCAGCTGTCCGGGCAGGTCGAGCACCGCGGAGCGGTCCTCGCCGTCCCGGGTCCAGGTGAGCACGGCCTGGTCGCCCGCGAGGTCCGCGGTGATCGCCGGGCCGAGGTGGAACGCCAACTGCACGTCCCGGCGCGGGCCGCGCACCTCGTCGACGATCCTCACGTCGCCGCTCTCGGCTGTCAGTTCCACCTGGCGGCGGTGCACAGAGGGTTGGTAACCGTCGTGCTCGGCGCACCAGCGGGACGTCTCGGCGGCCAGGACGCGGCTGCGGGCCTGCCGGGTCCACAGGAAGGGGCCGCCGGAGACGGACTGGTCGGTGCCGTCCAGTCGCAGGGTGTTGTGGCCGAGGGTCGACCGGAAGTACTGCCGCCACTCGGGTTGCCCGTGGTAGCAGAACGTCCCCGGGTCGGCGAGGACGTCGACCCCGTCGTGCCGGACCTCCACGGACAGCGCGTCCGCGTGGGCGTGCGCGGCGATGGACAGGAAGCCGTGCGGGCCGCCGTCGCAGCGGCACCAGATCTCTCCCCGGCTGCTCTCCCGCGGGCTGCGCAGGATGGTCATGCCCGCGTCGGCGAAGTGGGCCGGCCGGCTCGCCGGGCGGGCCGGGACCGGTGCGGTGTCGTTCTTCGCGTACGGGCGGATGAGCGCGGCGATCAGAGGGGTGCGCACATCGGTGCCGGTGACCTCAGGCCACCAGGCGAGCCGGCCGAACACGGCGTCCCCGGTGGCGAGGAGCGAGGTCCAGCGGTCGGTGCCCGTGCCGTCCACGACCAGACCGTGCCCGTCGTCCGCGTCCCCCTGGCGCGGCGGCCGTAACCGGCCGTCCACGACGGCCGCGAGCGCGTCGGTCATCCGCAGCAGTACCTGACGGATCGGCGCGGGGACCGGCACGTCGGCGGCGTCCGCCTCGGCCACCGCGGCCAGACCGAGCTCAAGGACCAGTCCGTGGTATTCGGTGGCCAGTTCGCGGTTGAGGCCGGAGTCGAAGGTGTTGGCGCGCAGCTGCTGCTCCAGGGAGCGCAGCGCACCGGCCCGCCAGCGCGCCGAGGACGGGAACCACCCGAACGCGCAGGCCCCGGCGAGCTGCCCGGCGGCCTCGGCGATGACGTGGTTGTTCGCCGAAGACCCCCGGCTGGGGAAAGCCGCCAGCCAGCGCTGGTGGTGCCAGATCTGGTTCAGCGCCACCGGGTTGCCCTCGAACAGTCCTGCCGCGCCCGGCCAGCCGTCGAGCAGCCGGCGGACCCACACCCAGGACAGCAGCCGGATGCCCAGCTCGATGCCGCTGATCCAGTGCACGCCGCGCAGCGGTGGGTTGGCCGACCACCACGACCGCAGGTGTGCGGCCACGCGCTCGGCGTACCGCTCCTGCCCGGTGACGGCGTAGGCGGCGGCGAGCACGGTGAGGTACTGGTGCCGGGACAGCTCCCAGATCTGCTTGATGTCCCCGACCGCGTCCTCGTTCCGGTACGGCACGTCGAAGGCGTAGCCCCACGGGGCACGGCGCCCGGTCTTCGGGTCGCACCACCAGTCCGGGTCGGTCAGGTCGTCGCGGACCACCCCGAAGTACTCGGCGTGCCCGTACATCAGCCGGTCCGCCTCGGCGACGAGGCGCTTCGCGGCGTCCGGGGGTATCGCGGCGATCGTCCCGGCGGGCAGTACCGCGGTGAAGCGGGCACCGGTCACCTCAGGGCAGTCGGGCCGCGCCGACCGCCACCGCCGCCGGCGCACCGCGTCGCCCACCCGGCCGCCGACCTCACGCGGTTGCATCCGGGAAAGGCGGCGCAGGTACCAGCCCGCGGTCATGGTCATCGCGCCCTCGCCAACGTCACGGGCGCGCCGCCGGCCAGGCCGGCCCGCACGGCGAGGGTGGCCGACGTGGTGGCGACCAGCGACTCCAGCGGCACCGGCATCGGCCCGCCGGTGCGCACGGCCCTGACGAACGCGGCGAGTTCGGCGGACTGGCCCTTGTCCCGGGCCTTGGGCAGCCGCGAACTGACCCACTTCTTACGGCCGTACACCGAGGCGCGGACGAAGTCGTCGAGCCGCAGCACCTTGCCGTCCGCGACGAGATCCAGCGTCTCCTTGGGGAAGCCGGGCGCGCCGGTGGTGACGTAGCTGATGGTGGCGGTGGACCCGTCCGGGTAGCCCAGTACGACCTGGAGGTCCTCGTTGCCGGAGGGGGCGAGCGCGTACACCGAGACCGGGTCGGCTTCGAGCAGCCAGCTCGCCGTGTCGATGAAGTGGCCGCCCTCACCGGCGAACCGCGAGCCCTCGGTGCCCTGTTGGAGGTACCAGCTGCCGTGCTGCAATTGGCCCGCGTTGACCAGGTAGCGCAGGCTCGCCGGGCCGGTCCTGGCGCCGAACCGCTTCCTGGCCTCCTGGAGCAGCGGCGCGAACCGGCGGTTGAAGCCGACCTGCAGCCGGTCGTTGCCGGATTCCTCCACCGCCGCGAGTACGCCGGTCAGTTCGTCCTCGGTGAGGGCCAGGGGCTTCTCCACGAACACGGTCTTGCCGGCCAGCAGTGCCTTGCGGGTCAGTTCGGCGTGCGAGCTGTGCCGGGTGACCACGAACACGGCGTCGATGGACTTGTCGCCGAGCACGGCGTCGAGGTCGGTGGTCGCCTCGGCGAAGCCGAACTTGCGCTGCGCGTTGGCGGCGGACAGCGCCGTCGTGGTGACGACGGTCGACAGCTCGACGCCGTCGCGCTGTGCCAGGTGCGGCAGCAGCATCGACGTCGCGTAGTTCCCCGCGCCGATGAACGCGAGGCGCACCGGTGCCTTGGCGGTCCTGGCCGGGGTGACCGCTCCCCCGCCGCTGCGCTTCACCTCGGGCACGGCCACCGCCGGGGTCTCCGCTTCCCGTTCCGCCGTCTGTTCGGGGTAGCGGAACAGCGCGGTCACGGCCTTCAGTTCGCCGTCCTTCAGACGCCGGTACGTCTCGACGGCGTCGTCGAAGTCGGCGATGTGGGAGACCAGGGGCTCCACGTCGACGCTGCCGCGGGCGAGGAGGTCGAGGAAGCACGCCAGGTTGCGGCGCTCGGTCCAGCGCACGTAGCCGATCGGATAGTCCCGGCCTTCGAGTTCGTACCCCGGGTCGTAGCGCCCGGGGCCGTAACTGCGTGAGAACCGGACGTCGAGCTCTTTCTCGTAGTACGCGTTCCACGGCAGGTCAAGGCGGCACTTGCCGATGTCGACGACCCGGCCGCGGTCCCGGCAGAGCCGGGCGGCCAGCTCGACGGGCTGGTTGCTGTCGCCGCCGGCGGCCAGGTACACCTGGTCCACGCCGTGCCCGTCGGTGAGTTCGGCGACGGCGGCTTCCACGGCCGCGGACGCGGGATCGCCGCAGGCCGCGGCGCCCAGGCGCTCGGCGAGTTCGCAGCGGGCCGGGTCGGGGTCGGCCCCGACGACGCGGACCCCCGAGGCGGCGAGGAGCTGCACCACCAGCTGTCCGATGAGACCGAGGCCGACGACCAGCGCCACTTCGCCGAGTTGCGGCTCGCCCTGGCGGACGCCCTGCAGCGCGATCGACCCGACGGTGCCGAAGGCCGCGTGCCGCGGCGCGAGGCCGTCCGGCACCGGGGTGTACAGGTTCTTCGGCACCCAGTTCAACTCGGCGTGCAGCGCGTGCTCGTTGCCGGCGCAGGCCACGAGGTCGCCGACCTTCACGTCGTCGATCCCGGGGCCGACCTGCTCGACCACCCCGCACAGCGAGTAGCCCAGCGGGGTGTAGGAGTCCAGTTTGCCCATCACCTTGCGGTAGGTGGCGGGCACCCCGTTGGTGGCCACGCTCTGCATGACCTTGGCCACCTGGTCAGGACGGGAGCGGGCCTTGCCCAGCATCGACATGCCGGCCTCGGACACCTTCATCAGCTCGGTCCCGGTGGATATCAGCGAGTAGGCGGTGCGGACCAGCACCCCGCCCGGCTTGCAGCCCGGCACCGGCACGTCGAGCACCGCCAGCTCGCCGCTCTTGTAGTTCTGCACTACCTGTTTCACCCGAAGTCCCCTTGTTTCTACGCCGTCTTCTACGCTGCCGAGCGAGCTGTCCGGCCGGCCCCGGAGGTCGCGTCGCGGTACCAGTACTCGAGGGTCAGCACATGCCACAGATGCTTGGAGAAGTCCCGCTGTCCGGCGGCGTCCTCGGCGACCATGCGCGCCAGCGCGTCGCGGCGCAGGATCCCGGAGTTGACGAGCACGCCGTCGTTGATCACCTCGCGCACCAGCGGCGCGAGATCCCGGCTCATCCAGGCGCGCAGCGGTGCGCTGAACAGACCCTTGGGCCGGTAGACGATCTCCCGGGGCAGGATCGAGGTGGCCGCCTCCTTGAGGACGGCCTTGCCCTGCCGTCCGACGATCTTGCGGTCGCCGGGCACGGCGAAGGCCGCCTTGACCACCTCGACGTCCACGTACGGCACCCGCACCTCGGTCGACGCGGCCATGCTCGACCGGTCCGTGTAGGCGAGGTTCAGGCCCGGCAGGAACATCCGGGCGTCGCCCAGGCACATGCGGTTGACGAAGTCGTCGAGGTCGTTGTCCTCGTAGATGTCCGCGTGCTCGGTCAGCACGTCGTCGACCGTCCCGGCCAGGTCAGGATCGACCAGGGCGAGCAGCTCGTCCTGGTCGTACATGGTGTAGCTGCGCCGGAACGCGGTCTCCTCCGGCAGGTCGGCGAAGGAGAGGAACCGCTTCGCGAAGCGCACCGACCGGTACCCCCGGCGGGCCGAGGCGACCGGCAGCCGGTCCACGGCCTTGGAGAGGCCGCGCCGCAGGGGCCGCGGTACACGCTGGTAGCGCAGCGCGAGCAGGTTGGCCAGGTGCTTGCGGTACCCGGCGAACAGCTCGTCGGCGCCCATCCCCGAGAGCATCACCTTGACCCCGGCCTCCCGGGCGGCCTCGCAGATCAGGAAGGTGTTGATCGCGGCGGGGTCGCCGATCGGCTCGTCCAGGTGGTACGTCATCCGCGGCAGCAGGTCGAGGACGTTCGGGGCGATCTCGATCTCGTGCAGGTCGACGCCGAACCGCTCGGCCACCTGCCGGGCGTAGCGCAGGTCGTCCGGCATCGCCTCGAACTTCGCGTCCTCGGCGCGGAACCCGATCGTGTAGGCGGAGATCCCGGGCCGGTCGCGGGCCGCGAGCGCGGTCAGGTAGCTGGAGTCGAGGCCGCCGGAGAGGAAGGTCGCCACGGGTACGTCGGAGAGCATGTGCCGCCGGGTCGACTCCTCGACGACGGCGGCCAGGTCGGGCAGTTCGCCGCTGCGGGCCCGCTCCCGGCCCTCGGCGGCGACGTCCTTCAGCTTCCAGTACGTGCCGCGCTCCACCCGCCCGTCGGGAAGGCATCTGAGCCAGCTCCCCGGCGGCAGTTTCTCCGCCTCGCGGAACGCGCACCGCGTGTCCGGCACCCAGTAGTAGAGCAGCGAGGCCACCAGCGCCGCGTGGTCCACCTCCAGCGATCCGCCGGTGGCGGCGGCGAGCGCCTTGAGTTCGGAGGCGAACACCAGGCCCGCGCCGCGCCGGAGCAGGAACAGCGGTTTGATGCCCAACTGGTCGCGGGCGAGCACCAGTTCACCGGTCCGCTCGTCGAAGATCCCGAACGCGAACATGCCGCGAAGGCGGGGCAGGCAGTCCGTGCCCCAGCGCCGCCAGGCCTCGAGGACCACCTCGGTGTCGGAGGTACCGCGGAAGCGCACCCCGGCGGCGGCCAGCTCGGCACGCAGTTCGGGCGCGTTGTAGAGCTCTCCGTTGTACGTGAGGACAAGACCGTCGGAGACCATCGGCTGGGCGCCCGTCCCGGACAGGTCGATGATGGCGAGCCGACGGTGCCCGAGGTGCACGTCCCCGTCACCGACGGGGTGGCTGTAGCGGCCCGACCCGTCGGGACCGCGGTGGGCGAGGGTATCGGTGAGCCGGTCGGTCACGGCCTTCCCGTCCGGCCACCGGTACGTGCCTGCGATGCCACACATGTCTTACCGCGCCTCCTGGTCGATGTCCGGCACGCGCGCCCATGACGGCCGCTCCGTCCGGCCCGTCACGTTCTCCCGGGCATGCCGCCCGTTGTGGCCGCGCAGCGCGGTGGGCAGCCCGTCCCACAGGGTGCCGTCGGTCCGGTCCCGCGGGTCGGGGTCGATCAGCACCACTCCGATCACGGCGATGAGCTGGTCGGCGAGCTGCCGCGCCACGGTGTGCAGCCATGCGGTGCTGCCGTGCCCGGCACGCACGACGAGCACCGTGCGGGTACCGAGGTCCTGGAGGCCGGTCCACGCCGTGCCGGGCGCCACCGAGCCGACGCCGAGCCGGCGCTCCTGCGGCGACAGGGCCGCGGCACGTTCGCCGCCGACCACGGCCGGGTCTCCCGGATGCGGGCGGCGGCCCGCGAGTTCCTGGCCGGGCAGGCCGTCGATGACGGTCACCGGTCCCTCGGCGGCGAGTGCCCGGGCGAGGTCGAGGGCGAGGACGCTCGTGCTGCGCGCGGAACCCAGTTCAAGGAGCGACACCGGTTCCGCGGAGCCGCGCACGGTGCGGGCCAGGGTCGCGGTGAGGCGTTCGCGGGCCGCGCGGGTCCGGCGGCGCTGCCACCGCCTGCCCGGCCGGCGGGGCAGTTCCGCGATGACCGAGGCGCCCAGGTTCGCCGCGATGTCCCGGCGCAGCACGGGGCGGTCCGCCACCACCGTGCCGACCGCGGCGGCCGCGAGCCCGAGGACGAGCCCGAGGACGAACCCGATCGCGGCGTCGGTCGCCGCGGACCTGGGCAGGGAGTGCCGCACCGCGCGCGGGGCGTCCACGATCTGGGTGCCGGCGACGACCTTGGGCGTGCCGGTGCGCGCCTCTTCGGCGCGCTGGTCGAAATCGGCGATCCGCGAGTTGAGTTCGGCCCGGCGGGCGAAGAGAGACTCGATGCTCGCCGACGCCCTCGCGTCGCTCTCCGGGGACCGGTCCCCGATCTCCTTGTTGACCTGGGCGAGTTCGTCCCGCATGCGGTCCCGCTGGTCGGCCAGGGCCTTGGACTCGGTCTTCGCGGCCTTCTGCATCCGCTGCACATGGTCCGCGACGAACGTATCGGCCAACGCCTTGGCCCGGGCCACCGCTTCCGCGTCGCTGTCGCCCGTCACATCGATCTGCATCAGGTTGTTGGTCAGGCCGGTCCCCCGGTAGTCCTGCATGAAGTCCTCCGGTTTTTCGGAGGAGTTGAGGGACCGCAGGGCCTTGTCCGCGATCTGTGTGGTCCCCAGCAGGGCGACGTCGGTGCGCATCAGCGTTCCGGTGTCGTTCGGCTGGTCGTCCGCGTGCGCGACCAGCACCTTGGTGACCGCGGCCGGTGGCGGCGGCAGCAGGACCGCCACCGCTGCGCCGGCCAGCAGCCCGAGGAGCGCCAGGGTGCACCAGATCCGGCGGCGCCTGCGCACCGCCACCACCAGCGCGTGCAGGTCGAAGAGCGGAGTGGCTGCCGACGCCTCCGGCGTCGTGCTCGTCGTCACACCGAGCCTCCCGTCGCGTGACCGGGAACGGCGAGGGCCACCGTGGCGTCGTCCGCGGGACGGTCGGCGGACGGCGTCGGACGGGCCCGGACCGGGCCTGCGACGACGACGCCGACGACGTCATGGCTGCCGTCCGCACACGCCTCGGCGATGCCGGCGAGCTCCTCGGCGGTCCGGCTGCCCGCGCCGAGGACGACCAGGGCACCGGACTCGATGCCGCGGTCCGGCACGATCGGCCGGTCCACGGAAACCTCCACCACTCTCAGCAGCGGATCGCTCGCGGCCTCGGCGACGAGCTGCCCGGCGGCCCGGTGGGCGATCTCGTCGCCGTCCGGTACGACGACCAACAGCCGCCGGGGAGCGGGCAGTTGGTCCCGGAGGCGGGCGCACACCCGCTGATAGCGGATCCGCCGGCCGGCCTCGTCGCCGGATGCCGGCGGGGCCGGTATGTCCCAGCGGGTGTCAACGCCGAGGAGTCGGCGCAGCCGGGCGCGCGGACCACGGTCCTCCGGCCGGTGCGCGCGCTGTTCGCCGGGCACGTCGACAGTGCCGAGGGGCGCCGTGCGCAGCGCCGCGGCGATCTCCGCTTCGGTGCGCAGCCGGCGGTTCACGCGTGCGGCGGCGAGATGGCCGATGACCGCGAGCAGGAGGAACAACAGCGCCCCGGCGGCGATGAGTTGCACCCTCGTGGGCGGTGCCTCGCCGGTCGGCCGGGCCGCCGGGCCCATCACGACCATGCCGGCTTTGTTGGCTGCCGGATCGGCCTGGTCCAGTTTGGTCATGGCCTCTTCCAGCGAGGTGCGCAGCTTCTCGAGATCGGTGCGGGCCTGCACGCTCTCCACGGTCCGCCCCGGATCGGCCGCGTCGGCGAGGTCGGTGATGCGGCGGTTGGTCTCCACCACCTGTTGCCGCAGCGCCTCGGTCCCGGTGGCCGCGTCGGGGTCGGTGCTGCCGCCCGCGATCCGTGCGGCGAAGCTGACGAACTCCTTGGCCACCTGGTCGGAGAGCAGCTGTGCGCGCCGCGGGGTCTCGGCCGTTCCCGAGATCTTGATGAGGTTCCCGTCGGCGGCCTTGGCGCTCACCCGGTCCCGCAGCTCGCTCGCGCTGACGCCCCGCCAGTCGAGCTGGGACGCGGCGCGGTCGACCACCGACGAACTGGTCGCGATGTCGACCTGGGTGAGCAGTTCGCGCTCTTCCCACTGTCCCGGCAACAGCACCGAGGCCGAGGCCGTGTAGCGCGGTGGAAACAGCACCGAGGCGCCGTAGCCGACGAGGGCGCCCACCACGGTGAGGACGGCGAGAAGCCGCCAGCGCCGGCGGAGCATCCGCCCGATCGTGACCAGGCGTATCGATTCGTCGCTCAAGGACGCTGCCTCCCCCGTGCCCGGGCCGGGTCGCCCGTCGGCACCGGAGTGAGGTCACGGCACGCGGCCGCGTAGGCGGCGAGCAGCGACGCCTGCGAGTTCCGCCAGGAGAGGTCCCCGCCGATCCGTTCCTCGCCGATCTTGCCCATCCGGGCCCGCTTCTCCGGGTCGTCGAGGAGCTGCGCGATGAGCCCGGCGAATGCGGACTCGTCGTTGGCGGGCGCGTAGACGGCGGCGTCACCGGCGGAGACCCGCGCCTCGCGCAGGTCGAACGAGACGATGGGCCGGCCCATCGCCATGTACTCCAGGACCTTGTTCATGGTCGACACGTCGTTGAGCGGGTTGCGCGGGTCGGGGGAAAGACACACGTCCGCGGTGGACAGGTGGCGCACGAGGTCGGCGTCCGGGATGCGCCCGGTGAACCGGACCTGCTCCGAGAGTCCGAGACGCCGGGACAGCTCCACCATCGCCTCGAAGGCGTCGCCGGAGCCGACGAACACCGCGTGCCAGTCGGTCCGCCCCAGCTCGTCGCGCAACTTCGCCAGCGCCCGCAGGGCGTAGTCGACGCCGTCCTGGGGGCCCATGACGCCGAGGTAGCACAGCAGATGGGGCTTGCCGTTCTTCAACTGCGGCTCGGGCGGCACGGGTTGGAAGCGGTCGGTCTGCGGCGCACTGCGCACCACGAAGACGTCCCCCGGCCGCTTGCCGCCACGGCGCAGCGCGACGTCCCGGTAGCTCTCGTTCGTGGCGAGCACGATGTCCGCGGCCCGGTAGGTCCGCCGCTCCAGCGCGCACACGGCGCGGTAGAGCAGATCCTCGCCGCGGCCGAACCGGGAGAGGTACAGCTCGGGCACCAGGTCGTGCTGGTCGAAGACGAACCGCGCGCCGCGCCGCTTCAGCCACAGTGCGGGCAGGAACAGCAGGTCGGGCGGATTGCAGGCGTGGACCACGTCGACCGGGCCGACCTTGCGGGCCAGCCGGACCGTGTGCCAGAGCGCCGACCCGTACTCCCGCAGATAACCGGCCGGGCCTCCGGTGGCCGCGCGCAACGGGTAGCGGTGGATCCGCACCCCGTCGATCTCCGCCTCCGCCTCCGTGTCCCGCCTGCTCCCCCGGGGACAGATGACGTCCACCGTCCAGCCCGCGTCGCGCAGCGTCGTGCACTCCTGCCACACCCGCCGGTCGAACGGCACCGACAGGTTCTCCACCAGGATCAGCGCGCGCCGGTTCGTCCCGTCGCCGCTGATTGCGCTACCAGGCAAGGCCCATGTACCCCGGTTCGGTCCGGCGCGCCTCGGCGTCGGGAAGGCGGACGAGGTCGACGATCACGGGTCTCTCACCGTGGCCCAGCGCCGCGAGGACGGCCGGGTCCCTGGTACCGACCAGGCACACCTCGGCGTGTTCGAGCACCTCGTCGACGGAGTTCGCGAGCAGCTGCGCGAGGTGCGGCAGCCGGGTCTCGATGTAGTCGCGGTTCGCGCCGATCAGCCGGGAGAGGCTCACGTTGGCGTCGTAGATCCGCAGGTCGTACCCCTTGCCGAAGAGCCGCTCCGCCAGCTCGACGAGCGGGCTCTCGCGGAGGTCGTCGGTGCCGGGTTTGAAGGAGAGGCCGAACAGGCCCACCCGGCGCTTTCCGGTGCGCTCGACCAGGTCCACCGCCCGCTGCAGATGGTCGGAGTTGGAGGGCAGCACGTGGGAGAGGATGGGCACCGAGACGTCGGCCCGGTTGGCCGCGTGGACCAGGCTGCGCAGGTCCTTGGGCAGGCAGGAGCCGCCGAAGGCGAAGCCGGGCCGCAGGTAGGCGGGGCTGATGTTCAGCTTGCGGTCGGCCAGGAAGACGTCCATCACCTGGTGCGAGTCCACACCGAGCGCCTGGCACACCGCGCCCAGCTCGTTCGCGAAGCCGATCTTGAGCCCGTGGAAGGCGTTGTCCGCGTACTTGATCGCCTCGGCCGTCGGGACCGGCACCCGGAACACCTCGCCGGGCAGACCGTCGTACAGCTCCGTCACCACGTCGCCGCTTGCCGGGTCGAGTTCGCCGATGACGGTCTTGGGCGGGTCGAAGAAGTCCCGCACGCTCGTGCCCTCGCGCAGGAACTCCGGGTTGACCGCGACCCCGAAGTCCACGCCGGCCGTGCCGCCGACGTACTTCTCCAGGATCGGTACCAGCAGGTTCATGCAGGTGCCGGGGAGCATGGTGCTGCGGAAGACAACGGTGTGCCGCCCGCCCCTTTCGGCGAGCGCGGCGCCGATCTGCTCGGCGACCCGCTCCAAGTAGGTGGTGCACAGGCTGCCGTTGGGCTCCGACGGTGTGCCCACGCAGACCAGCGACACCTCGCTGCCCATGATCGCCTCGCGGACGTCCACGGTGGCGCGTAACGCTCCGCTGCGCACGACCTCGGCGGTGAGTTCGCCGATCCGCTCCTCGACCACCGGGGCCTTTCCGTCGTTGACCAGGTCGACCTTCGCCTGGTTGACGTCCACCCCGATGACTTCGTGACCGAGGCTCGCCAGGCACGCGGCCGACACGCAGCCCACGTAGCCCAGCCCCAAGACGCTGACTCTCATGCCCTGTTCCTCCCCCAAGGCAGGCCCTTCTGGCCTGCGAACCGTGCACCGACCGTGCGACGCCCCCCGCGCATCAGTAGGCCCCCTGCCCATGGAGCACCGCGCGCAGCGTCTTCCACAAGATCACTGAGTCGAGGGCGAGCGACCAGTCCTCCACGTACCGCAGGTCGAGGCGGACGGCCTCTTCCCACGGCAGATCGCTGCGCCCGCTGATCTGCCACAGGCCGGTGAGCCCGGGCTTGACGAGCAGCCGCCGCCGGATGTCCGGGCCGTAGGCGGCGGACTCCTCCGGGAGCGGTGGCCGCGGACCGACCAGTGACATCGATCCGGTGAGTACGTTGAAAAGCTGCGGCAGCTCGTCGATCGAGTACCGGCGCAGCACTGCTCCCACCCGGGTCACCCGCGGGTCCCGGCGGAGCTTGAACAGGAGACCGGCACCCTCGTTGCGGTCGGCCAGTTCGGCGCGTGCCCCGTGAGCCCCGGTGACCATGGTGCGGAACTTGAAGATGGTGAACTCGTGGCCGTCCTTGCCGACTCGGCGCTGGCGGTAGAGCGCCCCGCCCCGGCTGTCCACCAGCACGAGCAGCCCGACGAGCACCATCAGCGGCGCGAACAGCATCAACAGGACCGCCGCGCCCAACCGGTCGACGACCCCCTTGATCGCCCGGCGGCCTCCGGTGAAGGTCGGCATGCTGACCCGCAGCAGCGGGATTCCGAGCACCGCGTCGACGTGCAGCCGCGGACCGGCCACCTCCATCAGCACGGGGGCCACGACCATCTCGGCGTCGCTGCCTTCGAGGTTCCAGGCCAGCCGCTGCAGCCGGTCCGGTGACCAGTGCGGGTCCGGTGTGACCGCGACGACCCGGTAGCCGTCGCGGCGGACGTGATTGGCGACATCCGCCAGCGGGCCGATGACCGGCACTCCGTCCAGGAGGTCACCGTCGGGCCCGAGACCGTCCGCCGTGCAGACCGCCTCCACCCGCCAGCCGAGGTGCGGGAACTTGCGGGTCCGGGTGATCAGGTCCCGCACGGTGGCCGGGCTCCCGGCAGCGAGCACCGGTCTCAGGCACTGCCCTTCCTTACGCTGCTTGTGCAGCCAGAGGCGGAGCACGTACCGCTCGGTCATGGTGACGAACGCGATCGCGGGGATCGCGACGAAGATCCACAGCTTGATGTTGCGCGAAGTGAGGGCGATCCCGCCGAGCGCGAGTACGACGGTCGCCGTGAACAGTGAGCGTCCGAGCCGGCGGAATTCCTCGGCGCCCTGGCCGAGTACGGCCGGAGCCCACGCCCTGCTCACCGCAAGCGCTCCCAGCACCAGCAGTTCGGTGCCGAAGGCGAGAATGCCCCATTTCTCGTGCCAGTTGGCCGCGTCCCTGGCCCCGAAGAAGTTGCCGATCCCCGCCACCACCAAGGCGGTGGCCACGGTGTCGCTGGTGATCACGGTACGGCGGTACCGCTGTTCCCAGTCGGTCGCCGGCTGATTGATTGCCCCGTTCGCCAGACGCTCGCGCGCCGTCGGAAAAGGGCCCACTAATCCCCCCTGCCGCACAGAAACCCCCCGGTCCCCAATGGTTCGACGTGGTCGTCAGTTTTTTTCCACGAGGGACCCCCGCCCCCCGCGCCGCGCCGTTCATCCCCCTGGAGGCCCCCCGCCTCCACGCCTGACCTTCCGGCTAGTACAGCGCTACTCGAACAACCCGCCCCGGCGGCAGCACGTTCGCACGTCCTGCCGGCTTCTGGCACCGGAGACGCAGTTGTCGGCTGTCGTCAGCACCGGCCCCATAGATCATCATTTGTCAGCCCGTGTCACAGCTTGTGAAGCAGGCTCAATGTAGACCATCGGGGCCCATCTGAAGATAGGGATGTGTGTAATTTGTGCTCAAGATTTGAAGCTGAAACCACGAATCGCTGACCGTTTGCGGAGACCTTGGTGACCAGGAGCCCTTGTGACCTGTGACAACGGGTGTCGGCGAGCGCCGCGGAGCTGGACCCCAAGTCGGTTACTGGAAGGGCAACTTGTGCCTCGGGCACCCGTCCCGCCCGGCCCGCGGCTCACCGCGTTACCTGGACTGAACGCTGTGTTCACCATCCGCGGCGGCCCCGCACCCTTGCGCCGGACGCTGCCTGTGTAGTCCGCTGACCCGCATGAGGAAGAGGAGTACTGCCGCACTGACCGCCGCCCTGGTCGCCGGGTCCCTTCTGACGGGCGTCCCGCATGCCGGTGCGCAGGCCGCCGGGAACGGCACCGACAACTCGTCGTCGCCGGCCGGGTCACGCCTCGCACCCGGGGTCGACCTGGACACCGTGACGATCCCGGAGTTGCAGGCGCGGATGGCGGACGGGGCGCTCACCTCCTCGGACCTGACCCGTGCCTACCTGCGGCGGATCGAGACCGTCGACCCCAAGATCCACGCGGTGCTGCGGACCAGCCCGACGGCCCTGCGCGAGGCCGCCGCCAGTGACGCCAGGCACCGGCGCGGCACGGCCCTCGGGCCGCTGGACGGCATCCCCGTCCTGCTCAAGGACAACGTGAACACCCGCTCCATGCCGACGACCGCCGGGTCCCTCGCGCTCGCCGGGGACCCGCCCGACACCGATGCCGTACTGGTGACCCGGCTACGGAAGGCCGGGGCCGTGATCCTCGGCAAGACCAACCTGTCCGAGTGGGCCAACTTCCGTGCCGCCAAGCCGACATCGGGGTGGTCGGCGGTGGGCGGGCAGACCAACAACCCCTATGTCCTCGACCGGAATCCATGCGGTTCCTCGGCCGGTTCGGCCGCCGCGCTCGCCGCGTCCTTGTCGCAGGTGGCGATCGGCACCGAGACCGACGGCTCCATCGTGTGCGCGGCCGGCATGAACGGCGTCGTCGGCCACAAGCCCAGCCTCGGCCTGGTCAGCCGGTCGGGCGTGGTCCCGATCTCCGCCGAGCAGGACACGGCCGGGCCCATGGCACGCAACGTGACCGACACCGCGCTCACGTTGTCGGTGCTGAGCGACGACGACGGCTCGCGCGGCGATGTCGCCCGCTCCGGCGGCCCCCAGAGCCTCCGCGGCAAGCGGATCGGGCTGTGGCGCCTGCCCTCGCTGGGACCCGAGGTGGACGCGGTGATGACCCGTACGGCGAAGAGCCTGCGCAAGGCCGGAGCCGTGGTCGTCGAGGTGACTCCCCCATACCAGGCGCGGCTCGCCGAGCTCGAATTCCCGGCGCTGCTCAGCGAGTTCCACCGGGACATCGACGCCTATCTCAGCACGCGCGAAGGGCCCCGCGACCTCGCCGAGCTGATCGAGTTCAACCGCGGCCACCACGAGGAACAGACCTGTTTCGCCGGCCAGGAGCTGTTCGAGCAGGCACTCGCCGCGCCGCCCACCACCGACCCCGGATACCGGGCCATGCGCGCCGAGTTGAAGGACCTCTCCCGGCGCTCCGTCGACGAGACCATGGCCGCCCATCACCTGGACGCCATCGCCGCGCCCACGAACCCGCCCGCCTGGACGACGGACTGCGCGCGCGGCGACAACGACGTCATCCCGTCCTCCACACCGGCGGCCGTCGCCGGATACCCGTCCCTCTCGGTACCCGCCGGGTCCGTGCACGAGCTGCCGGTCGGTCTGCTCCTGATGGCCGGTGACCACCAGGACGCGGGGCTGCTGTCCCTGGGGGCCGCGGTGGAGCACCGGCTGAAGGCCTGGCGCGCACCGCGCTATCTGCCGACGGCCGGCTCCGGCGCGCCGCGGTGACGGCGGCGAAGGACGTCCCGTCCTCAGCTCGTCCCGACCGACTGGGCCATCGGTCCGGCCGCCGGCGCCGGGAGTGGGGCGACGCCGTTCCATTCCAGGCGGAGGATGGCGAGATCATCGGTGTGGCGGTTGGCGTTGAGTTCGCGGACCTGGGTGATCAGCTCGTCGAGATGCGCGTCGGTGTCGTCCGCGGGGATCCGGTCCATCAGCCGTATGAGCCCTTCGACGCCGAGGCGCTGCGGCTCCTCCCCCTCGTGCCCCTCGACCAGACCGTCCGTGTAGATCATCAGCGCTCCGCGGTCCGGCAGGACGAGCTCGCTGGCGTGCCAGTTGGCGTGTCCCGGCGCGATGCCGAGAGCGATGCCGTGGCGTGCCGACACCTCGTGCGTCCGGCCCGCCGAGGTCAGCAGCGGTGCGTGATGCCCTGCGAGATAGAGGGTCGCGCGGCCGCCGGCCGGGTCCAGGCAGGCCAGCGTCACGGTCGCGAACAGGTCGCTCTGCGTGCGCTCGGCGACCAGCATCCGTTCGAGGAGCAGCAGCAGGTCCTGGGCGCGGTGGCCGCCCAGGGTGAGGGAGCGCCAGGCTATGCGCAGGCACACTCCGAGCGCGGCGGCGTCGGGACCGTGTCCGCTCACGTCGCCGACGATGGCGTGCAGCTGGCCGTCGGGCGTCTGCACCACGTCGAGGAAGTCGCCGCCGAGCAGGGCCCGTTCCCGGCCGGGCAGGTAGCGGCTCGTGGCCCTGATGCGGGAGGCGGAGATCATCGGCTGCGGCAGCAGGCCCCGTTCGAGGCGGGCGTTCTCCTCGGCGCGCAGCTGTCCGGCCCGGATGTCCGCGCTGGCCCGCTCGGCCTGCTTGCGGTGGACCGCGTAGCGGACGGCGCGGTGCAGCAGGTCCGGGGCGACCTGCCCCTTGACGAGGTAGTCCTGGGCGCCGGCGGCCACCGCTTCGCTGCCGGCCTTCGACTCGGCGAGACCGGTCAGGACGATGATCGCCGCATCGGGTGCGGTCTCCTGGACCGCGGCGACCGCGCCGATCCCGCTGGCGTCGGGCAGGTGCAGGTCCAGCAGGATGCAGTCCGCGGCGTGGACCGTCGGCTCGGCGCGGACCGCGGCGAGGCTGCTGCACCGGATCAGGTGGTACCGCAGTCCGGTGTCGATCAGCAGCTCCTCGACCAGGAGCGCGTCGCCGTCGTCGTCCTCGACCAGAATGATCCGGACGTGCTGCTCGGGCACGAAGGTGTTCATCTCGCGGCCGCGCCCTCGACGATGTCGGCCTGCTGCGCGGTCTCGGTGGCCGCGAGGGTGAAGACGATGCGGGTGCCCGGCTCGTGGTCCGGGTCGATGCCGATGGTTCCGCCGTGGAACTCGGTGATCTTCTTGCACATGGCGAGGCCGATTCCGCTTCCTGGGTAGGCGTCCTTGGTGTGCAGACGCTGGAAGATGACGAACACCTTCTCGGCGAACTCCGGGGCGATCCCGATGCCGTTGTCGCTGACCGCGCAGCGCCACAGGTTGCCGTCGCGGACCGCTTCGATCCTGATCTCGGGCGCCCGGTCGGCATGGCGGAACTTCACGGCGTTGGCGATCAGGTTCTGCCACAGGATGCCGAGTTGCGTACTGTCCCCGCTCACGGTGGGGAGCGGATCGCGCACGATCCGGGCCCCGGATTCCTCGATGGAGACACTCAGTGAGTCGAGCGTCTGGCTGACGACCGCCTCGAGATCGACCTCGCGGTGCTCGTTGTGGACGCGGCCCACGCGCGAGAACTCCAGGAGGTCGTTGATGAGCTTCTGCATGCGGTTCGCCCCGTCCACCGCGAACCCGATGTACTGGTCGGCCCGCTCGTCGAGCTGTCCGGCGTAGCGACGCTGCAGGAGCTGGCTGAAGCTGGACACCTTGCGCAGGGGTTCCTGCAGGTCGTGCGAGGCGACGTAGGCGAACTGCTCCAGTTCGGAGTTGGAGCGGCGCAGATCCGCCGCCTGTTCGTCGAGCCTGCGGCGGGCTTCTTCGGCGAACGCGAGCTCGTCCAGGAGTCGGCGGCGCATGGCTTCCACGTCCGCGCCGAGGCGGCGCAGGTCCGCGGGGCCGGTGGCGACGACCGGGTGCTCGAAGTTGCCGCCGGAGACCTCGCGGGCGTCGGTGCCCAGCCGGGTCAGGGGGCCGGTGACGCCCCGCCGGAGCCCTTCGAAGACCAGGACCGTGAGAAGGAGGATGACCGCGGCGATGCTGATGAGGATGCCGTCACGCAGCCGTGTCGCGCTGCGCAGGTCCTCGGTGGCTGCCAGGCGGTCGTCGCGCAGGTGGTCCTGTTGGACGACCATCGCCTTGCGCAGCGCGTCGAACGAGGTCTTGCCCTGGTTGACTCGTTGGGCGGAGATCTCGGCCGGGGCCCCGGCGGGGGCGTCGGCGACCGGCCCGGCGAAGGAGCGCTGCCAACGCCCCGCCGTGTCCACGACCTTGTCGAGGTCGGTCCGCCCCTGGCTGTCGTCCGCGACCAGTTGCCGCAGTGCGGTCACGGCGGTGCGCTGACTGGCCAGGCCCTCTTTGTAGGGTGCCAGGAAGGCGCGCTCGCCGGTGAGGCCGTAGCCGCGGATGCCCGTCTCCTGGTTGACCAGGGCCGCTTCCAGACGCACGGCGTTGGACAGCGCGGGGCTGCGTACGTCGACCAGCTCGTCGGTGATGACGGAAGTCCGGTTCAGGGCCCACAGACCCAGCCCGCCGAGGGCGGCGAGCACGACGAGGGCCGAGGTGGCGCTCACCAGCAGCCAGTGGCGCGTCGTCCAGGCACTGCGGGATATACCGGGACGCCGGCTCTTGACGTCGGTCGCCATACCGGGACGCTCCTCGAGATTCAGTCGGGGCCGCCTCCCCTTGCACGCGGCATGCATACTGTAACCGTACTTCGACAAGTCATGTTGTCGAGCAACCGGCGGTTTTCCTAGGGTGGGCGGTATGCCTGGCAAGCATTTCTCCCTGCGTGCGACCGAGGACGAGATCGCCGAGCTGACCCTTGACGCGCTCGACCACCTGGTCCGCAGGCTCACCCCTCGCGCCCTCGATCCCCGGCCCGCCGACGACGGCCACGTCACGGCACAAGCACGGGCATTGACGCGCTTGTACATGATGTTGCAGCTGAGAAGCGCCCTGGACCGCCTGGAGTACGAAGCGGCCCAGGAAGCGGTCGCAGCAGGAGCCGGTTACCCCCAACTCGGCCGAGTACTCAACATCACCCGGCAAGGTGCCAGGCACCGCTGGCCCGACCTGATCACGCACCCGTCCCACACCTCACCCGACCCGAACCCGCCCCGGAGCCCATGAGATGACCACGCCGACCCGTCCCTACGACGTCCTGCTCGTCGAGGACGACCTCGCCGACGCGATGCTGGTCCAGGACGCCCTGACCGCGCGCGGCGCCCGCAACCTGACCCGGGTCGAGGACGGTGTCGCTGCTCTGGAGTACCTGCGTGACCCGCACTCCACGCGTCCCGACCTGATCGTCCTCGACCTCAACATGCCGAGGATGAACGGGCGGGAGCTGCTGGCCGTGATCAAGGGCGACGAGGAGCTGCGCTCGATCCCGGTCGTGGTCCTCACGACCTCCGCGGCCCCGGACGATGTGACGGGCGCGTACCGGCAGTACGCCAACGCCTACGTCACCAAGCCGGTCAACCTCGACGACTTCGAGCACGCGGTCCAGAGCATCGACGCCTTCTACCTGGACACGACCACTCAGCTCCCCCGCCCCTGAGAGATCCCGGAACACACCGGAGGAGGTTTCGTGGGTGCTCCGGACGCCTCCGACACGGAGCGCTTCACCTGCTCGCAGGCGCGGACCGATACGAGCAGGGCCCTGATCCCCCTGTGCGCGGGCCTGAACGAACAGCAGGCACGCCGCCTGCGGGAGGACGCGCTCCTGATAGCCAGCGAACTCGCCTCGAACGCGTTGCGTCACGGCGGTGGCATCACACGTTTCAGCGCCCGTGTGCACGACGGCGCCCTGCTGGTCGAGGTCAGCGACCTCAGCCCGCAGGTCCCGCGGCCGGGCCCGCATGACCCCACCGTGCCCGGTGGGTTCGGCTGGATGCTGGTCAACAACCTGGCGCACACCGTCTCCGTCGAGGCACACGACGGGGGCAAGACCGTCCGCGCCGCGCTGGACGCCGCTTTCTACCGTTGAATCCGTTGGTGAGCTGCCCGGCCGAGCGGTCCGGGGCAATCCCGGACCGCTCGGCCGTCCCCGGTCTCTGCCCCCGCGATGCCTCGATCGCCCTGGAAGCGGTGGCCTGCGTGCCGTAAAGGTGTAACCACGCGACAGGAGGTGCGCATGCCGACACACGAACGGCGGGGCCGGCACGAGGACCGGGAGGACGGCCAGGACCGCGGGCCGGCCGGGCGGACGGCCGCGGAGGCAGCGCCGAGCGCCGTGTGGGCCGGGCCCGTACGGGCGCCACGGCCGGACCAGGTGGCGGCGCTCCAGCGGTCCGCGGGCAACGCGGCGGCGGCCGCCGCGGTACAGCGGTCCTCGGTGCACGCCGTTCTGCGCGGCGCGGGCAGTCCCCTGGAGGACTCGGTGCGCGGCGAGATGGAATCGCGCTTCGGCACCGGATTCGGGGACGTGCGCCTGCACACCGGGCCGGCCGCCGAGCGGTCCGCCGGCGAGATCGGGGCCCGCGCGTACACCGCGGGCAGCCATGTGGTGATCGGACGCGGGGGCGGCGACAAGCACACCCTCGCCCACGAGTTGACTCACGTCGTGCAGCAGCGCAGCGGACCGGTCTCGGGCACCGACTCGGGGCACGGTTTCGCCCTGTCGGATCCCGGCGACCGTTTCGAGCGGGCCGCCGAGGCCAACGCGCACCGGGTGATGGCGGGCCCGGCGCCGGAGGCGGGTGGCGCGGTGCAGCGGGCGCCGGGTCAGGACGGCGGGGGCGCGGGTGACCTGGACGCGGTGCAACGGGCCATGAACGCGCCGCAGTTGGAGAACGCGGTCGTGTCCCACTACACGCCGACCAAGGCCGGTACGGGCACCGCGCAGAACCTCTCGGTGCAGCGCCCGAAGAAGGTGACCGGTGACGTCAAGAAGACCGGCACGAAGGGCCGGGCCGCGGCGCCCAACCCGATCGCGGTGAAGAAGCTCCAGTTGGCCTACAAGGCGCTGGCACCCGCCAACAAGTGGAAGGTCCCCAGCGAGGCGGATGTGTGGCGGGACCTCTTCGGCGGGGCCGGTTACGACCGCGGGCACATCATGGGGCTCGAGGTCGGCGGTGAGGACATCGCGAAGAACATCGTCCCGCAGTGGTCGCTGAACCAGGGCACCGGCATGTGGCGCAACATCGAGACCGCGCTCACGAATCTCAATTCCGGCACAGTGGAGTTCGAGGTGCACTATGCGACGGCGACCGGCAACAGCCGGGCGGTGATGGTGCCGACGCGCATCGACATCTTCCACACCAGCGTCCCGAACAGCACGTACGCGGCGTGGGAGAACGAGCCCGACACGAACGACCTGATCCGTGCGGGCGAGGACCCGAGCGACCTGTTCGACTTCTACGAACAGACCATGGGTCAGTTGGGATACACGGCGGGCAAGCAGCTGTCGGACACAGAGATGCACGACTTCGCCCTGCTGGCGCTGGGTGGCGACCGGGCCGACATGCTGTCCCAGATCGACTATCACGACACGGTCGCCCAGGGAGGCCAGCCGGGTGCCAGTACCGCGAGCACCCACGCGGCGGGCATGACCCGCAGCACCGTGCCGGCGGACCGCCGCAGGAAGCGGATCGAGCAGTACATCGGCGCGGGCCTGGTCACCAAGACCGGTACCGGCGACCAGGCCGTCTACACCCTGGGCGACGTCCCCTCGCCGGCACCCGACAGCGATTCGAGTTCCAGCAGCAGTTCGGACACCGAGATGTCCGACGGGTCCCAGTCGGGCAAGCCGTTCCTCAGCATCTCCTTCGACTCGCAGAGCAGTGGCGACGAGTACCAGGACGACCCGATGTCGACGTCCCCCTGAGGCATGACGCGCGATATCCCGGACCCCGGGAACCCGGCACCACCGGACGCCGAGGCCGTCGAGGGCGCCGCGGCCCATCTGCTGGCGCTCTACGAGGGGGGTGCGTCGGCCGCCGGGGCGGCCCAACTCGCCGTGTGGCGGGCCGCTCCGGCCTTCACCGCGCTGGAGGTCACCCTCACCGAACTCGGCCGCTCGCGCCGGCGCCGGGTGCGGGCGGAGATCAGCGCCTTCGGTGAGACCAAGAGCGCGGCCGCCTGGGCCGACGACCCCCGCTTCCAGGTCACGGCGCAGAGCCTGGTCCAGCGCATCGCGTCCGGCATGCGGGTCACCGACGCCCTGACGCTCCCCGTCACCAGGAGCCGCAAGCCCGAGGAACGGGCCTCCCTGCAAGTGCAGTTGCTGGCGCTGCTGCGCACGGGAGACGTGGCTGTGGCGGAGGCCCGCGAGCTGTTGGGGATTCCCGGCTCGACCCTGACGTCGTGGATGCGGGGCAATCCCGCCTTCAGGGCCGCTGTCGCCCAGGCCACCGGAGAGGGGACGGCCAGGGCGCAGCAGGCCGTGCTGGACCGGATCCGGATGGGGTCGACGCTGGCGGGGGCGGCGCAGCGCACCGGCATTCCGCCGGGTCGCATCAGCTCCTGGCGCCGCGACGACGCGGGGTTCGCCCGGCGCCTCGACGCGGCGTTCACCGGCCGTGCCGACGGGCGCCGTCCGGGCTGACCTTCAGAGGTAACGCCTGGAATCAGCCAAATTTCCGTCGGGCATGCATGCCCCGCCATCCCGCCACAGCCGGGTATTTGAACGATCACACTGGAACATAGGGCAAGAAAGGGGACGCCTGCGGACTACGTGCAGGGTCCACTTTCCGGACGCGCGGTGACTGCCTCGTTTTGCACCGCGCCCCCTCTCGCCGACGATGTCTGTGACGCCTGGTTCACCGGGTGCTGCTGAGCACACCACTCACGTTGAGCACCTCGTGGCATTCCTGCGCACGTCGACCCGTGGCGGGAGTGCCCGGCTTCGCGCAGGTCACCTGGGCCGTCACCGTGTCGTTCTCGGTGATTGTGATGGGGGTGACCCAGTGGTAGTCCTGATTGCGGAATGTCTCGAGCGCGATCGTAGTGATCTTGCGCTCGCCGAAGTTGATGGTCAAGACCCCCTCGTCGCCCTGGAAGTTGGCGACGACGATGTCGGTGATCCCGAACGCCTTGCCCGCGGGCACCGTGTACGTGCCGGTCTTGTTCGCACCGCCCGCCGTCTGCAGGTCGATGGTGGCCGAGCTCTGCTGCCCACCGGCGCTCCCGGTGCCCGTCCCGGTCCCGGTGCCGGTGCCCGTCCCGTTGCCCGATCCGTCACCTCCGGTGCCCGGCTGGGCGCTCGAACCACCACCGCCGGGCTGCTGGCCGGTGCCCCCCGTGCCCTGCCCGTCCGGACTGCCCGGCGTCGGCCTCGGCTGGACGACCTCGTCGGCCGCCTCCTTGGCCGTGCTGCGCACCGCGGGCCGCACCAGGGTGAACCAGGCGAGCACCAGCGCGAGGAGCGCGGCGAGCACCGCGAGCAGCCACTTCGGGAAGATGGGTATCTGGACGAACTCGGCGTCCAAGGGCGCCCGGACGTCGAGCGCCGCGGCGGGTTCCCGCTGTTCGGCGGCCTCGCCGGTCTCCGCGACGGCGATGGTGAAGGGCCACACCACGGGGCTGCCGAACCACACCGGCTTACCGATGCGGACCCGCAGGCCCACCTCGGCGGACTCGCCCGGCTCCAGCTTCTGCACCGTCGGGCGGAACGCGAACCCCAGCTCCTCCCCCGGCTGGCCGGGCGTGAAGCCCAGCTGCACCGGGCAGTTGCCCTCGTTGCGCAGCGCCAGCCGGTAGCGACCGCGCAGCCAGCCGCGGCGGCGGCGCGGCGCGATCTCGGTGCGCAGCTGCCGGAACTCCTCGACGCGCACGGTGGTTTCGGGCACCCGGACCGCTTCGGGGTGCTCGGTGGGCAGGATGCGCACGGCGAGCGGCAGCTCACCTGCCCGTACCTCCGGGGAGCGCGGCGGCTCGAGCCGGATCGTCACCGTCTCGGAGGTGCCGGGGTAGAGCGAGAGACGCTCCGGTTCCACGGTCGCCCAGGCAGCGCAGTCGCCGACGACCTCCAGTTGGTACGCCTCGACGATGTCGCTGTCGTTACGGACCGTCAGGCTGGTGGATGCGGTGCCGCCGGGCGTCACTGACACCTCGGGGATGTCGAGGCCGGGCGCACCGGGACTGGGAGAGGCTGCTGGAGACGTCACGCGGCGACGTTATGCCACGGCCCCGCTCCCTTGGAGAGGCGTGAGGGCAAGGCGCCGGGCAGCCGCGGTGCCCCGGGCAGCTCCCACCGGCTTCCTCCACGGCGGCTTCAGCCGGGCCGCACCGGCCTCGTTCAACTGCCGTGCCCCGCCCGCCTGTTCCCCACCCATCAGCACCGCACCGCACTGTGGCGCGATCCGCCCTTGCCCCCACACGCTGCAAAGAACAGGTATCGAACATGACCTGCCCCCAGGCAAGCACTCCCGCCTCCTCCTTACGCGCGGGCACCGTCCGCTGGACCGCGCCCGTCGAACGGTCCGAGCGCGTGTCCGTGGCCGTATACGCACCTGATCCCGTCCTCTACGTAGGTGTGGTGCAGCAGTTGCGCCAGCGCCCCGAGATAGACCTGGCCGACGACGCCGAGGCCGACGCGGCACAGGTGTCGCTGGTGGTCGTCGACACCGTGGACGACGAGACCACCGCCCTGCTGAACCGGCTGCGGCACAACTCCGGTACCCGTACGGGGCTCGTGGTCGGCACGTTCGAGTCGGGGGACGCGCTGCAGCGTGCCATCGACTCGGGGGTCGCGGCGGTGCTGCGGCGCGCCGAGGCCGACCAGGACCGGTTGCTGCGCCTCGTCCTCGCGATAGCCAACGGCGAGGGCATGCTGCCGGGCGATCTGCTCGCCAAGCTGCTCAGCCACGTGGGCAGCCTCCAGCGCTCCACGCTCGACCCGCGGGCCACGTCACTGTCGACGCTGACCTCCCGGGAGGCGGAGATGCTGCGCCTCGTGTCGGAGGGTCTGGACACCGCCGAGATCGCCCGCAAGACGGCGTACTCCGAACGCACCGTCAAGAACGTGCTGCACGAGATCATCACCCGCCTGCAGTTGCGCAACCGTGCCCACGCGGTCGGTTACGCGCTGCGCAACGGCCTGATCTGACGTTCCTTCGGGTGGCCGGGCGGCCGCGGCACCGCCCGGCCACTGCCCGAACACCCACCCACGGTTTCCCCCGGGTGCGTCCCGCCGGCCCTGCTCCGCGGGGCCGGCGACACCCAGGATGGCAGGCGTATGTGCGAAGACGGTTTTCGACGGGTGAGGTGGACCGTGGCAGGCACGGATGGATCCGGCGGTCGACGGCACCGCGCGGGGCGTATCGGCACGGCGCTGCTGCTGCTCGTCCCGCTGTTCGCGGTGACCGCGGCGGCGGGGCCCGGCGACACGGGGACCACGGCGGCCGCGGCCGACACGGCCGGTACCCGGATCGCGTACGCCGGGACCCGGCACCACAGTCTGGGCCGGGTGGCCACCACCACGTCCAGTACCCCGCTGTTCGGTGAGGGTGCCGCCCACGCCGATGTGCAACCGTCTGCGCTGGGCGACCAGTTGGTGTTCGCGAGCCGCCGTGACGAGAAGAACCCGCAGGTGTATCTGCGGGCCGCCGACGGGTCGGTGCGCAAGCTGACCAGCGGCCGTGACGCCGCGCACCCGCGGCTGACACCGGACGGGCAGTCGGTCGTCTTCGACTCGGCCGAGCCCGCCGCGACCGGCGGCGGGACCCAGCGCGACCTGTGGCTCGTACGCACCGACGGGACCGGGCTGACCCGGCTCACCGACACGCCCGCGAACGAGGAGCACCCGACGCTCTCGCCGGACGGGCAGCGGCTCGCCTACTCCGGTGACGGCGATCTCGCGGCCGGACAGCAGATCTATGTACGGCCCTTGCAGGGCGGCACGGCCCAGCGCGTCACCGATCCGGCGGACGGCACGGCGAGCGAGCCCGCCTGGAACCCCGTGGACGACGACGAGAACCGCGACATCATCGCCTACACGGCGACCGGTACGGATGGTCCCCGGCTGCGGTGGACGGCCGGCAGCGGAGGCGGCGGCGGTCCGCTGCTGTCCGGGGCGCAGGCCGACTGGCGGACCCACGGGGCAACGTGGCTGCCCGACGGGGACGGTCTGCTCTTCCTCAGCCCGAACCGCACGTGCACGTGCGAGGGCGACTGGGACCACGTCTTCCGGGTGACCGCGCACTCCGAGGCGACGCCCGACCTGGTGCTGAGCGAGGACCGCGAGGTCACCTCGGTCGCCTGGCTCGGTCCGCTCGACGGCGGCACCGCCGTCGTGGACCGCACGTCCGCGGCGGGCCCGCACGTGGTGACCCTCCAGGACATCCGGTCGGACGGCTCCGACCCGCGGGACCTCAATCTGACGATCCTCAACGAGGACCCGGCGGCGGACACCAACACCGATCCGGCCAAGGACCCGCTGTTCCAGCCGGCGGCCGGATACGACCCGTGGACCGAGCGGCAGAACTACACGCCCGACGGCCGCCAGATCGTGCTGACCCGCTTCGAGGGCGCGAGCACCGCGCGCGTCGAGCGGATCTGGCTGGCCGACGCCGACGGTACGAACGAGAAGTACATGAAGCTCGACGGGCGGGGGGACAAGGACTGGGACACCGATCCGACGTTCTCGCCCGACGGCAAGTCGCTGGCGTTCACGCGGACGTCGCCCGGTGGCGTCGGCGAAGCGGCCGGGCCGAGCCGCGTCCTGATCGCGGACGTCGCCACCGGGGCGCTGAAGGGCGAGATCACCCCGCCCGCGGGGCAGGCGACCGGCGGCGACGCGCAGCCCACCTGGTCCTCCGACGGCACCACCCTGGCGTTCACCCGCAACGCGGTGATCGGCGGGGGCGGCGGCAACAAGCACATCTGGACCGTGCCGGTGGACCACCTCGACCAGCAGCGGGACCTGAGCGCCGCGAACTGCCCCGGCGCCTGTGAGGTCATCGACGACAGCCCCGCGTTCTCGCCGGACGGGACGACCATCGCCTTCAACCGGAAGAACGGCGCCGGCCGCACCGACCAGCGCAACGGCATCCTGCTCACCTCGGCGGACGGCGACGACTGCCGCGTGCTGCTGCCCGCCGCCGCGCGCGGGCTGCCCGGCGCGTGCGGCCGCGAGCTGCCGGACACGACGGCGACCGGCCCGTTCCAGCCGCGCGACGCCGCGTGGACGGCCGACGGCAAGAGCCTCGTGATCAGCTCCCGCAGCGAACTGGCCGTCGACAGCCCCGAGAAGCTGCACCAGGTCGATGTCGAATCGGGCGCGATGACCCCGCTCACCACCGATCTGCCGGGGCGGCAGAAAGAGCCGAGCGTGCAGCAGTCCGTGGACCTCGCGGTGCAGGCGCCGGACACCTCGGGAGGCATCGTCGTCGGCCGCACCGGCACGGTCGAGGTCGACGTCGTCAACCACGGGCCCGCCGCGTCGCCCGGCACCCGGCTGACCGTCGCCCCGCCCACGGGCGTCACCGTCACCGGCCTGACGGCGCCCGGCGCCTCCTGCGACCCGGCCGCGCTCACCTGCGATCTCGGCGTGGTGCCGCCCGACAGCACCGTCCCGGTGACCGTGACCCTCACCGGGGTCACCCCCGGCAGCCAGCCGGTCGACTGGTCGGTCACCGGCGCCGTCATCGACCCGAACCCCGGCGACAACACCGACCGGACCGTCGTGCCGGTGCGCGAGGCGCCCACGCCGCCCGACCCGTCGCCCAGCCCGACCCCGCCCACCACGACACCGACCACGCCGACCTCGCCTCCCAAGCCGCCGCCCGCCGAACCGCCCGCGCCGAAGGCCGGTCCCGGTGTGCGCGTCACGGCACAGCCGAACCCGGGCTACGTGGGCGGCCGCGTCGTCGTCACCTACACCGTCAGCAACGGCCGCAACGCGCTGGCCACCGGCCTGCGACTGCGCCTCGGGCTGCCCACCGGCATCCCGAACAACGGGCCGCCCGCGGGCTGTGACACCAACTGGGTGTGCGCCCTGCCCGATCTGGCACAGGGCGCGCGCGCCAAGGTCCAGGTGGTACTCACCCCGAAGAAGGCCCTCACCGCGCAGGTCACCGGCGTCCTGACGACGACCGGCACGGACGCCGACCTCGGCGACAACTCCGCACGGCAGCGGCTGAAGATCCTCCAGCCGAAGATCGTCGCGGTGCCGCCGATCGGCAAGCCCGGCTTCGTGACCTCGGTGCGCGGCAAGGACTTCCCGCCGGGCGTGCCGGTCCGGTTCAAGTGGAAGCCCGGCATCACCGCCGCGGCGGCGCCGACGGTGCCCCTGGTCGACGGCACGTTCATCGGGCAGCTGCTGATCCTCACCAAGGACCAGACGGGTCCGCGGACCATCACCGCGAGCGGCGCCGGCTTCTCCCCGGTGAAGACGGACTTCCTGGTGGTCAACGGGAGTGTGCAGCCCCCGGACGAGGTGACCCGCCGGTGATCCACGAGGTCGACGAGGGGCTGCGCCGGCTGCTCGACGGGGCCGGGCTCGCGGCGTCCGGCGTCGAGGTGGTCTTCGACGCGCCGACCCGCGACTGGGCCGCCCGCCGCAGCGCCCCCACCGTCTGCGTGTTCCTGTACGACATCCGCGAGGACAACACGCGGCGCGGCAGCAGCAGCGGCGAGATCTACGACGAGGACGGCTTCGTCGTCGCGCGGCGCTCCCCCGCCCGCTGGTTCGAGCTGACGTATCTGGTCACGGCGTGGGCGAGCCGGCCGCAGGACGAGCACCGGCTGCTGTCCCAGGTGCTCGCGTGTCTCCTGTCCACCGACACCCTGGGGCCGGAGCTGCTGACCGGTTCGCTCGCCGAACTCGGCCTGACCGTCGGCCTGGACGCGGGCGGCACCGGCCTCGACGCGCCGGCCGCCTCCGACGTGTGGTCCGCGCTCGGCGGGGAGCTGAAGCCGTCGCTCGGGGTGCGGGTGCGCGCGCCGCTCGCGGGGATCAGCCGGGCCGTGGCGCCGCCGGTCACCGAGGGGCTCCTCGTCCGCGCCGTGCCGCAGTCCGGCCCGGACGCCGTCGAGGCCGCACGCCGCCTGCGCTACACCGAGGTGAGCGATCCGGGTCAGGAGGGCTTCGGGGGCTCGCGGGACCGGCACCCGCAGCCCGCGCGCCGACGACGAGGAGACCGCCAGCCGTGACGTACACCGTGGAACCCACCGCACCTTCCGGCACGGAACGGACGACGCCTTTCCTGTTCCGTCGGCTGCGGTCGGTGGAGGAGCGGGTGCGGCAGGCCGTGGCGGTCCGGCGCGCGGGCGACCCCGATCCCGACGACCCCTATCGCGGGCAGTACCTCACGCCCGACGCGGTCGCCCGCATCGTCGACGGGCCCGCCGGCCCCGCCGTGCCCCCGCTCCCGGCCGAGGAACCTCCGCCGGGCTCGGTCCTCGCCCTTCTCGTACGGGACTTCGGGCTGACGCCGCTCGACGTGGACCTGCTGCTGATCGCGCTGGCGCCGGACCTGGACGCGCGGTTCGAGCGGCTCTACGGCTACCTCAACGACGATCTGACGCGCCGTCGCCCGACGGTCGGTCTCGCCCTCGAACTGTGCGGGCACACCGGACTGACGGACGGCCGGTTCCGGCTCGCGCCCGGGGCCCCGCTCGTCGCGGGCGGTCTGCTGGAGGTCACAGACCCCGAACGCCCGCCGCTCTCCCGCGTGTTGACCGTGCCGGACCGGGTCACCGCGCACCTGCTCGGCAGTTCCGTGCCCGACGCGCGCCTGACCGCGGTGCTCGGCGAGGACACGGTCGACCCGACCGTCGACGCCGCGCAGGTCGAGTGGGCTGCCGCGGCGGCCGCCAGCGGCACCGGCCATGTGCACCTGCGGACTCGCGGCGGTTCCCCGGAGGGCCTGGCCGGCGCCGCCCTGCGCGCGTCCGGGCACCGCCCGCTGGTCCTGGACGCGGCGGCGCTCTCCCGGCGCCCGGGTGACCTGCCCGAGCTGGCCGGGACCGCTGCCCGCGAGGCGCGCCTGACCGGCGCGGGGATCGTCGTCGGCCCGCTGGAGGAGCTGCCCGACAAGCCGTCCGAACGGGCCCACGCACTGCGCACGCTGAGTACGGCGATGACCGGCATCCCGCTGTTCACCTACGGCGCGGACGGCTGGGACCCTGCGTGGGCGGCCCGGACACCCGTGGTGCTGACGGTGGCCGGCGCCTCCCCCGAACAGCAGGCCGCGCGGTGGCGGTACGCGCTGGAGGCCGCCGCCGGCGAGGGCGCACCCGCGGCGGACGTCGACGTGCTCGCCCGGTCGGTGGCCGCGCACCGCCTGGACTCCGGGCAGTTGCGGCGCGCGGCCGAGGCGGCGGTGCGCACGGCCGCGCTGGCCGCGCGCCCGCTGGGGCCGGACGATCTGCGGGCCGCCGTACGGGCACAGAACAGCGCGGGCCTGGCGCGGCTCGCCCGCCGGGTGGAGCCCGCCGTGGGCTGGGACGACCTGGTGCTGCCGCCCCCGACCCGCCGGGGACTGCGCGAACTCGCCGTGCGCGCCCGCCACCGCGACCAGGTCCTCGGCGGCTGGGGCATGCGGCCGGGCGGCGGCCGGGGGCGCGGGGTGATCGCCCTGTTCGCCGGGGAGTCCGGCACCGGCAAGACGATGTCCGCCGAGGTGGTCGCCGCCGATCTGGGCATGGATCTGTACGTGGTGGACCTGTCCACGGTCGTCGACAAGTACATCGGGGAGACCGAGAAGAACCTGGAGCGCATCTTCACGGAGGCGTCGGCGGTCAACGCGGTGCTGCTGTTCGACGAGGCCGACGCGATCTTCGGGAAGCGCTCCGAGGTGAAGGACTCACGCGACAAGCACGCCAACATCGAGTCGGCCTACCTGCTCCAGCGCATGGAGTCGTTCGACGGCATCGCGGTGCTGACCACCAACCTGCGGGCCAACCTGGACGAGGCGTTCACCCGGCGCCTCGATGTGGTGGCCGACTTCCCGGTGCCCGACGAGGCACAGCGCCTGGCCCTGTGGGAGCGGTGTCTGGGCGACCGGCTGCCGCGCGCCGACGACCTGGATCTCGCGTTCTGCGCGGCCCGCTTCGAGCTGGCGGGCGGCTCGATCCGGTCCTGCGCGGTGACCGCCGCGTATCTGTCGGCCGAGTCCGGCACACGTCTGACGATGGGCCAGGTGGTGGGGGCGGTCGCCCAGGAGTACCGCAAGCTCGGCCGCCTCGTTCTGGAAGCCGAGTTCGGCCCGTACCTGGCGCAGGTCACCGGCACGTGAGCCTGCACGCGGGGACCGGTCCCGGCGTCCGCGCGGGCAGGGTGATTGCCCCCGGGCAGGCCCGATGTCCTCTGCCGCCGGGGCGGGCCGGCCGAAAGGCTGGGGAGCGACCCGGACCGCAGGACCCGTGAAGGAGCGAGCATGCCGACGTACCTCACCCCAGGTGTGTATGTGGAGGAGGTGCAGTCCGGTGCTCGTCCCATCGAAGGGGTCGGCACCGCCGTCGCCGCGTTCGTCGGCTTCGCCGAGGACGGACCGTTCCACGCACCGACTCTGGTGACCAGCTGGGACCAGTACACCCGGCAGTTCGGCGGCTTCACCCGCGGCACGTATCTGCCGCACTCGGTGTACGGCTACTTCGCCAACGGCGGCGGCGCCGCGTACATCGTGCGCATCGGCGGCTCCGCCGACGACACCTCGGCGCCGGCCGTGAACGGTGCCGCGCGGCAGAACCACGCGGTGGCGCGGACGGTCGAGCTGGGCGGCTTCCTCGTCGCGGCGCGGCCGGGCGTGAGCGGCGTGTCGGTGGAGATCGCCGAGGCCGACGGGGAGAACCCGCCGGAGGACCGCTTCAAGGTGCTGGTCCGCCAGGGCGACCAGGTCGCCGAGACCTACGAGGCCTCCACCCGCAAGAACGTCAAGGGCTACCTGCTCAGCCAGGCCCGCGCCTCGAAGCTGATCGAGGTCACCGAGCAGCGCGGCGCGAGCCAGAGCAAGCCCGCCGCGCAGACGGTGGCGGTGCCGGACGCGCCGGCGGCTCCCGCCCCCGCCGCCTCGGGTGAAGTGGCGCGGCTCGACCCGGCCGAGTACGTCGGTGACGCGGACGCCCGGACCGGTTTCTCGGGTCTGGAGACGATCGACGAGATCACGATGGTCGCCGTCCCCGACCTGATGAGTGCCTTCGAGCGCGGCGACATCGACGCCGAGGGCGTCCGCACCGTGCAGCTCGCCGTCATCTCGCACTGCGAGCAGATGGGCGACCGCGTCGCCGTCCTCGACACGCCGCCCGGTCTCTCCGCGCAGCAGGTCCGCACCTGGCGCAACGACGAGGCGGGGTACGACTCCCGCTACGCCACCCTCTACTACCCGTGGGTGCGGGTCTTCGACCCGACGGCCGGGCACAACACGACGGTCCCGCCGAGCGGTCACGTCGCCGGTGTGTGGGCGCGCAGCGACGCCGAGCGCGGCGTGCACAAGGCGCCCGCCAACGAGGTCATCCGCGGCGCCGTCGACCTGGAGCTGCGGCTCAGCAAGGGCGAGCAGGACCTGCTCAACCCGATCGGCGTGAACTGCGTACGCGCCTTCCCCGGCCGCGGCATCCGGATCTGGGGTGCCCGCACCCTCTCCTCGGACCCGGCCTGGCGCTACCTGAACGTGCGCCGCCTCTTCAACTACCTGGAGGAGTCCATCCTCCTGGGCACCCAGTGGGTGGTGTTCGAGCCGAACGACGACCGCCTGTGGTCGAGCATCCGCCGCAACGTCAGCGCGTTCCTCACCGAGGAGTGGCGCCGGGGAGCGCTGTTCGGGCAGACCGCCACGGAGGCGTTCTACGTGAAGTGCGACCGCGACAACAACCCGCAGGAGTCCATCGACCAGGGCCGCGTGGTCTGCGAGATCGGTGTGTCGCCCGTGAAGCCCGCCGAGTTCGTGGTGTTCCGGCTCGCCCAGTTCTCCGACAGCACCAGCCTCGTCGACGAGTGACTCCGGCCCTCCGGCCCCAACTCTTCCGGCAGTAACGAAAGGTGACAGACAGTCATGGCAGAGGGCGATGCTCTTTCCACCCATATCTTCGGCGTACAGCTCGGTGGCTACCTGGTCGAGTCGATCCAGGAGATCAGCGGTCTGACCGTCGAGGAGGAGGTCGTCGAGGTCCGTCAGGTCAGCGCGGAGGGCAAGCAGATCATCCGCAAGCAGCCCGGCGCCCGGCAGGCCGGTGAGATCACGATCACCCGCGGACTCGACCAGAGCAGCGAGTTCACGAAGTGGATCAAGGAGACTCTCAACAACGGCGCCGTCGACACCGCACGGCAGAACCTCACCATCGAGATCAAGGACTCCACGGGCGAGACCGTCCGCCGCATCCAGTTGCTGCAGGGCTGGGCGTCCAAGTGGGAGGGCCCCTCGCTGAAGGCGGGCGAGTCCTCCGCGGCCACGGAGTCGGTGACCATCGTGTTCGAGGAGATCGTCGTCGAATGAGGCGCCGTACGGTGACGGCGGGCAACCTGGAGGAGATCCTCCAGGCCACGGCGCCCGCGGCGGACGCGGGCGCGGCGGAGACGGCACCCCGTCCCCCCGCCGCCGCGCCCGCCTCCCACCAGGACCACGGGCTGCGCACCGAGTTCGACTTCGAGCTGCCGCGCGGGTACGTCGACGAGGCGGGCACCGTGCACCGGCACGGCGCTATGCGCCTGGCCACCGCCCGTGACGAACTGCGGCCGCAGATCGACCTGCGGGTCAAGGAGAACCCGGCGTATCTGAGCGTGGTCCTGCTCAGCCAGGTGATCACCCGGATCGGCACGATCACCGATGTGCACGCCGGGATCGTCGAGCGGATGTACGCGACCGATGTGGCGTTCCTCCAGGACTTCTACCGTCGTGTCAACAGCGAGGGGCACACCCGCGCGGCCGTCACGTGCCCGCACTGCGAGGGCGGCTTCGAGGTCGACCTCTCGGGTGGGCGCCTGGGGGAATCGTGACGTACGCGCTCCCCCGGCTGCGGGAGGAGATCGCGTACATCGCCTACCACTTCCACTGGCCCCGCGAGGAGATCCTCGACCTGACGCACGGCGAACGCCGGGAGTGGGTCACCGAGATCGCCCGTATCAACACCCGCGTGAACGAAGGCGGTTGAGCGCATGGCATGGCGGGACAGGGCACGTCGCAAGGGGCGCGCCGTCGAGGCGGAGATCCCGGCCGAGCGGCGTCCCGACCCCGACACCGCCGCGCCGCAGCGGGGTTCCACCGTGCCCGAGGGCTGGGACGGCGGCTGGCGGCAGGCCGGTGCGCCTCAACTCACCGTTTCCCGCGCTCCGTTGGCGGTCAGTGACGGTCTGGTCTTCCGTTCGGGGCTCGCGGCTTGGCGTGATCCGTCGTTCGACACGGGCCTCGCACACGGGCTGCTGCCCTCCGCCCCGGCCGGCCTGGTCGGCGGGGTGGCCCGCCCGGCAACGGCTCGGCCCACGCGCAGCGAGGGCGGGCCGTTGCTGCTGCGTGCGTTGCGGCAGGACGGGGAGGAGGCGGACTTCGCCGACGGCTCCCGCGGCGCCGCGAAGGTCGCCCCTGCGGAGCCTCAGCGGCCCGCGCGCCCGGACCTGACGCAGGTCCGGCGGCCCGCGCCCGCCGGTGACGAGGGGACGCGTGACGGGGTGTCCCGGGCGCCGGGCGGCACCGGCACGCCCGCCTCCAGGTCCCGCTCCACGCCCAAGTCCGCGCCCGCCTCCACACGAGATTCCTCGCCCAACTCGCCCATCCCTGCGGCCTCGTCCGGCCGTACGAGGCCGGAGCGCCGGGACGCCGATCGGGCACCGCGGGTTCAGCGCCGGACGCGGGATGAGCGGCCGGCGGCGGCTCCGTCTCCCGAAGAGCTGCCGCAGGTTCAGCGCCGGGCGCAGGGCGACGGGAGGGCGCGGGGCGGTGCTCCGTCGGCGTCGCATCCCGCGCGTGACTCGCGCACCGCGCGGAGCCGCGAAACGACGAAGCCCGATTCCGGTGCGCCGGGCGACGGCAGCAGCGCGCGGGGCGGTGGCCCGTCGGCGTCGCCTCCCGCGCGCGGTTCTCGTACCGTGCAGCGACGCGACGCGACGCCCGGCCCCGGTGTGCCCGGGGACGGAGGCAGCGGGGCCGCCGCATCCCAGACGTCACGCGCCTCCGAGGAGACCACCAAGTCGCCTGCTGGGCAGGGCCGTTCGGGCTCGGCGACCCGCCCGGGACAGACCGCCTCGGCGTCCGCGCTCGCCCCCGGCGGGGCCCCCGTGCAGCGGGCCCTCATGTCCTCGCAGTCCCCCGCGGTGCTGGACACGGCCGCGCCCTCATCGCCCGACTCGCCACGGACCGGCGCGCCGAGCAGTACTCCCGCGGCGGCGGCCCCCGGCCTCCCTGTGGTGCGCCGCGTGGCGGTGGTTCCTGAGAGCCGGACGACCCCGGCGCTGCCCGGGACCCCGTCACCGGCACAGCGCCCGGCATCTCACGCATCCCGTACGCAAGCCACGGGCCCGTCCTCCGCGACGCGGACACGGACCGAGCCGCCCAGCCCCGGGCCCGCCGGACCGGGCGCCCCTTCGCGCACCGTCCGCCCGGCACCCTTGGGCCGCTCGCTGATCGTCGCCCGCAGCGCGGCGGTTCCGGTGCGCCGCATAGCGGCTCACGCCCCTGCCGCCCCTGCCGCCCCCGTGGGGCCGGCTCCGACCGCCGAGCCGTCCCCACGCCCGACTCCCCGTACGGACACGCCGGAACGGCAGATCGCCGGCCGGCCGCCGCTGGGTGCGCCGCTGCCCCAGCTTCCGCCGACAGCCGTCGCCCCGGGCACGAGCACGGGCACGGGGGGCGTGACGCCGTCCGCCGAGCGTCCGTCCGCCCTGCCCGTCGTACAGAACCGAACGGACGGCGGCTCCGCCGACGGACCCTCGGTCCAGCCGCGTACCGAACGCCGGACATCCCCCGAAGCCGCCTCGGGACCGCAACCTTCCCGCCAGGCGGCCCCACCGTCCCGGCCCCGCGCCCGTACCGGACTCGGCGCGCCCCTGCCCGCGCTCCCGGCCGACGCCAAGACGCCCGGTCCGGCCGGCCGCCCGGGGTCGAGGACCACGCCGTCTCCCCGAACTCCCGTACAGCGCGCCCCGGAACGACCACCGACGGCCGGCTCGGAGGCGGCCGCGACGGCTCCCCTGCTGGGCGGCTCGCCCGGCACTGGCGTACCGGCACCGTCCCCTTCGGCGGCGCCGCACTCCCCCGCACCGAACGGGCCGCTCGCCCCCGGCGCACCGGGCGAACTCGTACAACGCCACGCAGCCGCCCACCCCGCCGCCCCGGTGACACACGCGGGCCCCACAGGACCGCTCCCCCAGGACCCGCGCGCGACCACGAGCACAGCGCGGGACGCGGGACGGCCGGACGCGGCGTCACCCCGGCGAGCCGGGGGCGGATCCCGTGCCGTTCCTCTGGTCGTCGCACGTGCGGTGACCGGCCCGGTAGCGTCCGGTACCCACTCGGCGCCCACGCTCCGGTCCACCGTGCGGCTCCTGCCCGCGCGCCGCCTCACCCTGAGCACGCAGGCGGCCGACGGCGTGGCCCCGCCCACTCCACGAGCCGCCGCTCGCCCCGTCGTCGTACCCCGTTGGGGCCGCGCACCGGAGACCCCGGGCAGCAGCGCGCCGGACATCCAGCGCGCCCCCATCGGCGCTGCCCCGCCCCGCCGCGTGCAACCCGCCCCCGCCCAGGCCCCGGCCGCGCCCCTATCCCACCCGGCTCCCTCAACACCGGCGCCGGTGCCGACCCGCGCGCTGCCCGTGACCTCCCCCCGATCCCAACTCCCCCCTGTGCAGCCGACGTTCACACCCCAGTCCGCTCAGTCCGCCCAGGGCCCGGGGGCCGGGCCCGTCCCCGTGGTGCGCCCCGCGGCACAGGTCGTCCAGCGGGACGCGGGCTCCGCGGCGGGAGGAGACAGCGCCACGGCATCGGCTGCGAAGACCTCCACCGGTACGCAGACCCGGACGGCCCAGGGCGACAAAGCCTCGGCCAAGGGCGCGAGTGGCAACGGCGGAAGCGCAGCACCGGCGCCCGGCGCCGACCTGGACGAGCTGGCCCGTCGGCTGATCGACCCGGTGTCCCGACTGCTGCGTACCGAATTACGGCGTGGCCGGGACCGGACGGGCAGGCCCGGCGACGGCCGCCGCTGACCATGCGTCCCGTCCGGGGGCGGGCAGCGGAGCAGGGGTGAGTACGGACGAGCAGTGCAGGAAGAACGGACGACGGACGGACGCATGACGGACAACATCTTCGCGACGAGCGTGTTCTTCCGGCTCGCCATCGGCGGCAACGATCTCGGCGCGTTCCACACCTGTTCCGGCATGGGTGCCGAGGTCGAGATGGAGAGTTACGCCGAAGGCGGCAACAACGGTTTCACCTGGCAGCTGCCGGGCCGCGTCACCTGGTCGAACATCACGCTCACCCGGCCCGTCACGGCCGACACGGCGAAGATCGCGCGCTGGCTCGACGAGACGCTGCGCCGGGTCGAGCCCAAGGACGGCGAGATCGTCGCGCTGCGGCCGGACCTGAGCCGGATCATCGGCTGGCAGGTCTACGGCATCGTGCCCGTGCGCTGGCAGGGACCGTCGTTCGACCCGGCCAACTCCGCGGCGGCGATGGAGACGCTGGAGATCGCCCACGAGGGCCTGTCGCCCTCCTGACCCGCCCTCGGAGAGGCTCCCCACACTTTCGGAAAGGAACGCACGTCATGTCCCCATCGGGCCGCGCCGGCCGCGCCAGGGCCCAGCTCACGCTGAAGGAGCCGCCGACTTCGGTCGGGTCCAGGCCCGGCGGCACGATCGCGCGCCTCGACCTCCAGTTCAACCCCTCGACGCTGCAGTTGAGCAAGTCCACCGAGTGGCGGCGCACGCCGTCGCGGATGGCGGGCGAGTCCGCGCTGCCGGAGTTCGTCGGCAGCGGGCCGCGCAGCCTGAGCCTCGATGTGTTCCTGGACGCCACCGCCACCCACGACAACTCCGTGGAGCAGGCGGTGGAGAAGCTGATGAAGGCCTGTGTGCCGACCCCGGCGAGTCTGGGGCGCAAGAAGCCGGCCAGCCCCTGGGTGCGGTTCGAGTGGGGTACGGCGCGCACCACGTCGTTCGACGGGGTCATGTCCAGCCTGTCGGTGTCGTACACGCTCTTCGACGTGGACGGAACGCCGCTGCGGGCCACCTGTTCGCTCTCCATCGAGGAGGCGAGCGTCGATCCGCCGGGGCAGAACCCGACGTCGGGATCGCGCACCGCGCGCAGTACGCACACGGTCGTGGCGGGCGACAGTCTCGCGATGCTGGCCTGGCGCGAGTACGGGGACGCGACCGCCTGGCGGGCCATCGCGGAGGCCAACGAGATCGATGACCCGATGGCGCTGGTCCCCGGCACCGAGCTCGTGGTGCCGGGTGTCCGGAACGCGTGGGACGAGGAGGAGTCGTGACGACACCCGAGGCACGCGACGGGCGGTCGTTCGCGGCCGATCCCGTGGTCGAGGCGCCTGCCGAGCTGCCCGCCACCTGGGCGGGGCAGCTGGTGAGCTGCGTGGTGGACGAGAACGTCGGCCTGCCCGACATGGCGGTGCTCACCTACCGCGACCCGGGCCACGAGTTCCTGGCCGCGACCGGCATCACCATCGGCACCCCGCTGCGGGTGTCGGTGGTGACCGTGAAGGGGCGGGCGCGCGAGCGCCTGTTCAACGGCGAGGTCACCGCCCTCGAACTGGACCGGGACAGCACCGGCACGTTCACCGTCGTCCGCGCGTACTCCAAGACGCACCGCCTCCAGCGGGGCCGCAAGGTGGAGGCGTACCGGAACATGACGACGTCCGCGATCATCCGCAAGGTGGCGACGGGTGCCGGTCTCGCCGTCGGGAAGGTGGAGGCGCCGGCCGTCACCCACCGGCAGCTGTCGCAGGCCAATGTCTCCGACTGGGACTTCCTGCAGTACCTGGCGGGCGAGTGCGGTGCCGTGGTGCGCGTCGACGACAAGGGCGTGCTGCAGTTCACCCGGCCGTTGCGGGCGTCCGGGGCGCCCGCGCCGTCGACGTCGGCGACCACGAACCCGATGGTCCTGGAGTACGGGCGGAACCTGCTGGCGCTGCGCGCCGCCCTGACGACCGCCGACGCCGCGTCGAAGGTGCAGGTGCGCGGCTGGGACGTCACCACCAAGCGGCCGTTGAAGGCGGAGCACGCGTCCATGGTCAGCGGCACCGTGGTGCCGGGTCTCGACCCGGCGTCCGTCAACCGGTTCGGCAAGGCGACCCAGGTCACCGTCACCGACACCCCGTACCGCACGCAGGCCGAGACGACGGCCGTCGCGCGGGCCACGGCCGAACAAGTGGCCTCGGGATTCGCCGAGTTGGAGGCCGTCGTCGAGGGCAACCCGATGCTGCGCGCCGGGAAGCCGATCGCGCTCGGCAACGTCGGCAAGGCGTTCTCCGGGCGGTACACGGCGACGGCCGTGCAGCACGTCCTGGAGCCGCACGGCGGCTACCGGACCACGGTGTGGGTGAGTTCGAGTCCGGACCGCTCGCTGACCGGACTCGTCACCGGGGCCAACGCGCCCGGCCGCGGCCCGCGCCTGCCGGGACTGGCGATCGGTGTGGTGACGGACGTGCGCGAGGAGCCGACGGGTTCGGACCGTGGTGCGGTACGCCTCAAGTTCCCCTGGCTGGACGACACCTACGTCAGCGACTGGGTACGCACCGTGCAGTGGGGCGGCAAGGGCGGCGGTGGCGTGGTCAGCCCCGAGGTCAACGACGAGGTGCTCGTCGGGTTCGAGCAGGGGCTGCTCGACAGTCCGTACGTCATCGGCGGGCTCTACAACGGCGTCGACAAGCCGTCGCCGCACGACGTGCCGCTGATCGACAAGACGAGCGGCAAGGTCAACCGGCGTTCCGTGGTGTCGCGTTCGGGACACCGGGTCGAACTGCTCGACGCCCCGAACCCCGGCCCTTCGGGGCTGCGCCTGATGACCGGGGACAAGCGTCTCGAAGTGCGCCTCGACGACCGCAAGGACCGGATCGAGGTGACCGTGTACCGGGCGCCCCAGCAGGTCGCGACGTCCCTGGTCATGGACAAGGACGGCATCACGCTCGACGCGGGGCGGGGTGAGGTGAACATCAAGGGGCGCAGGGTGAACATCCAGGGCCAGTCCTCCGTCGACGTCAGCGGTCGCAAGGTGGCCGTGACCGGCCGGTCCGAGGTCGCCGTCGACGGTGGACTCATCGGGATCCTCAAGGCGAAGCTCATCAAGATCAACTGACCCCGGGCATCCGGTTGTCCGGATACCCGGACAACCGGAAACGTCCCCCATCGCGCGCGAAGGAGCCTCGATGCCCGCAGCAGTCCGAACCGGTGACCCCACCAACCACGGCGGCCGGGTCACCACCCCGCCGCCCCCGGCCGCCCTCGCGGTCGAGAGCGTGCTGATCGGCGGTCTGCCGGCGGCCGTCGTCGGCAGTCTGCACGTCTGCCCGATCGTGCCGCACGCGGCCCTGCTGGCGGCCAACGTGATCGTGCCCGACCCGGCCGACCTGGTCGGCGGCACGGTCCTCATCGGCGGCCTGCCCGCCGCACGCGTGGGTGACAAGACGGCGTGCGGCGCGCAGCTCCTGCCGGGCCAGCTGTCCGTGGAAATAGGGGGAGTTCTGTGAGCGAGCGGTTCATCGGCCGGGGCTGGGCGTTCCCGCTGCGGGTCGGCCCCACCGGTGGCATCGCCATGGTCGAGCGGGGGCGGGAGATCGAGGAGGCCATCCGGCTCGTCCTCGGCACGGCGCCCGGCGAGCGGCCGATGCGGCCCGAGTTCGGCTGCGGCATCCACGACTACGTCTTCGCGCCGGGCGACGGCACCACCGCCGGGCGGGTCGCGCAGCAGGTGCGCGAGGCGTTGGAGCGGTGGGAGCCCCGGGTCACCGTGGACGAGGTGGTCGTCGCCTTCGACTCGGTGGACGCGGGCACCCTCTACATCGACGTGCACTACACCGTGCGCACCACCAACGACCGGCGCAACCTGGTCTTTCCCTTCTACACGATCCCCTCGGAGGAGGGGACCGAGGAAGCGGTCGGCAACTGATGGCCCTGCCCTCCCCCAATCTGGACGACCGACGGTTCCAGCAGCTCGTCGACGAGGCGAAGCGGTACGTGCAGCAGCGTGCGCCCGAGTGGACGGACCACAACGTGTCCGACCCCGGCGTCACGCTGATCGAGACGTTCGCCTACCTCGTGGACCAGCTGCTGTACCGGCTGAACCGGGTCCCCGACAAGAACTACCTGGCGTTCCTGGACCTGTTGGGCATCACGCTGTTCCCGCCCGTGGCCGCCGGCGCCGAGATCGACTTCTGGCTGTCGGCCCCGCAGCCGGACGCGGTCACGCTCGACCCGGGCACCGAGGTCACCACCGCGGCCGGGGAGAACGAGGACGCCGTGGTGTTCGCCACCACCGGTGAACTGAGCATTCTGCCCAGCGAGTTGATCCGTCTGGTGACCGCGCCGCGCAGCGGCGAGCAGACGGACAGGACCGGTGCGCTCGCCGAGGGCCTCGGCGTGCCGTGCTTCCAGGCGGCGCCCGAGCCCGGCGACGCGCTGCTGTTCGGGCTGCCGACGGCCGTGCCCCGGTGCATCGTCGCGGTCCGCCTGGACAGCCAGGTCGAGGGTGTCGGAGTGGACCCGCGCCAGCCTCCGCTGGTGTGGGAGGCGTGGGACGGCGGGCGCTGGCAGCGCTGCGAGACCGGCGAGGACTCGACCGGCGGTCTGAACAAGCCGGGTGAGGTCATCGTGTACGTGCCGGCCGGGCACACCGCGTCGGTCGTCGGCGGGACGCGCGCCGGCTGGTTGCGCTGCCGGGTCGTCGAGGCGGAGCCCGGCCAGCCGTTCTACTCGGAGTCCCCCACGGTGCGCGAGGCCACGGTGTTCACCGTCGGCGGCACCATGCGGGCGGAACACGCCGAGACGGTGACCGATGTGCCGCTGGGCACGTCGGAGGGGGTCGCCGGGCAGACGTTCCGGCTCGACCGCCCGCCCGTGCTGCTCGACGGGGAACCGCCGGTGGTGGAGGTGTCCTCGGCCGACGGATGGCATCGCTGGGACGTCGTGAGCCACTTCGGGCGTTCGGGCCCCGAGGACCGGCACGTCCACGTCAACGCCTCCACGGGCGAGTTCACGTTCCCGCCGGTCCTCCGCGAGGCCGACGGCACCCTGCGTGCCTGCGGGGCCGTACCGCCGAAGGGCGCCCAGGTGCGCGTGGCCCGCTACCGCACGGGCGGCGGCCAGGCCGGCAACGTCGCCCGGGGCGCGATCAACGTGCTGCGCAGCTCCGTCCCGTACGTCGCGCGCGTGGACAACCGGGAGGCGGCACTCGGCGGCGTCTCCGGGGAGAGCGTCGAGAACGCCAAGCTGCGCGCCCCGCAGGCGCTGCGGATGCAGGAACGCGCGGTGACCGCCGAGGACCACGAGATCATCGCCCGGCAGGCGGCGCCGTCGGTGCGCCGGGTGCGCTGCCTGCCCGCCGCCGACAGTCCCGGGGCGGTACGGGTCCTGGTGGTGCCGGACGCGGTGGCCGACGAGGGCGACGACCGGCTCCGCTTCGAGCAGTTGATCCCCTCCGACCAGGTGCTCGCCACGATCACCGAGGCCCTCGACGAGCGGCGTCTGATCGGGACCCGGCTCGTCGTGGAGCCGCCGGTCTACCAGGGCGTCACCGTCGTCGCCCGGCTCACGGCACCGGCCGGCGAGACCGACCGGGTGCGCGAGGCGGCGCTGGCCTCCCTGTTCCGCCACCTCAACCCGCTGCACGGCGGGGCCGACGGCACCGGCTGGCCGTTCGGGCGGCCGGTTCAGTACGGGGAGGTGTTCGGCGTTCTGCAACGTGCCGTCAAGGACGTGCTGGTGGAGGACATCCGGCTGTTCGCCGCCGATCCGATCACCGGGCGGCGCGGTGCGCCCGCCGACCGCATCGACATCGGCGCGGGCACCCTCGTCTTCTCGTACCAGCACCAAGTGGTCGTGGGCGTCGCGGAGCCGGAGGCCCGCGCATGAGCCGGTCCGCCGTTCCCGGCCTGCCCAGCCGGTATCCGATCGGGGAGCAACTGCCCGCCCTGTACGCCGAGGACGACTTCGCCCAGCGGTTCACGGCAGGCCTCGACACGGTCCTCGCGCCGGTGTTCGCGACGCTGGACAACCTGCCCGCCTACCTCGATCCACGCGTGGCCCCGGCCGACTTCCTGGCCTGGCTCGCCTCGTGGGTCGGCGGCGCCGACGACCCACGCCGGCCGCTCGAACTGCGCCGTGAGGCCACCGTCCGGGCGATGGAACTGCACCGCGGCCGCGGCACCGCGCGCGGCCTGACCGAGGCGCTGCGGCTGGTACTCGGCGTGGGCGCGGACGTGGTCGGAGGCGGCGGGGCGACCTGGTCGCGCACGGCGGGTGCGGAGCTGCCGCCCGCGCCCGACGCCGAGGTACTGATCCGGGTGTGGCCCGACCGGACGGCCCGGGTCGACGCGGACCGGGTCCGCGAACTTGTCCGGACCCTGTGCCCGGTGCACACGGCATACCGGGTGGAGGTCCTGGCCGGACCGCCCACCGACGACGGAAGGTGACGGCCATGCGCGAGTGCCCTGCCTGCGGAGCGTCCAACGGGGAGACGGACGACTTCTGCGGCAACTGCGGCAACTACCTGGGCTGGTCGGACGAGGCCGCGGCCGGCCGCTCGGCACGGGTGTCCGCCGGACCGGAGACGGACATCGGTGCCGAGCGGTCCCCCGCGGCTGCCACGGCCGCCCCCACGGCCCCCACGGCCCCCACGGCCGGCACGGAACAGCCCGGGACGCCCGACGCGGCGCCCGCGCCCTTGCCTGCCGAGGGCACTCGCCCGAGCGCGGCAGGGCCGTCCGGTGCGGCAGGGGCATCCGATGCGGCGCCGACGCCGGCCTCCGGTTCGGCCTCAGCCGACACGCCCGCCCCCGCCGCTCCGGCGCGCACTCCTGCCCCCCACGCCGCACCGCCGCCTCCCCCGATGCCCACGACCGCTCCGAGCGCCGGGTCTCCGCCCGAGCCGGCCGACGGGGCGGGCCCCCCGCCCAGCGCAGCCCCGGACCGTGCCACCGGCCCCGCCGCACCGCGTCCCCCGGCGCCGCCGCAGGCCCCCGCCCCGGCCGGGCCGCAGCCGGTGAAACCCGGGCGGGCCGTCGCTCCGCGCCCGGTGGTGCGTCCCGTCGCGGCGGACAAGGAGATATCCGGTCCGCCGTGCCCGGTGTGCGGGACACCCAACCCGCCCGGCCGCCGCTTCTGCCGGCGGTGTGCCGCGCCGCTGGCCCCCTCCGCGACGGCCGCTCCGCTGCCGTGGTGGCGGACCGTGTGGCCGTTCCGGCGTCGCACCCGGTCCGGATCGGGCCGCATGGTACGGCTGTTGGTCATCCTCGCCGTCGTGCTGGCGCTGTGCGCGGGCGGTTTCCTGTTGCTCCCGGCCGGGCGCAACTTGTTCGAGGACACGCGGGACAAACTCGGCAAGGCCAAGGCGGTGACCCCGTCGAGCGTCTCCGCCGGCGCGGCGCTGCCCGGGCATCCGGCGGCCAACACCACCGACGGGGTGAGCAATCACTACTGGGGGGTGCCCGGCCCCGGCGCCTCCGTCACGTACACGTTCGACAAGCCGTTCCGGCTGCTTGACGTGATCATCACCAATGGCGCGTCGAAGTCCGCCGAGGAGTACGCCCAGGAGGCTCGGGCTCTTCGTATCGACGCCGAGGTGACGACGCGGGACGGCGAGGTGCAGCACAAGGAGTTCACCTTGAGCGACAAGCCCGGCTCGCAGACGATCCAGGTCGGCATCAGCGAGGTCACGGCCATCCGCCTCACCCTCGAAGCCCCCGCCGGGCTGACCCGCGGCCGCCATATCGCCCTCGCGGAGGTGGAGTTCTTCCAGCGCGCCTGACGGGGGGCCGCCGGGCCGTTCGTTGCCCCCGATGAACGCCCGGCGCCGCGTCGTCGACCTCGACGAAGCGACGGCCGGGGCTCTGCCCCTAGCTTCCGGACAGCACCAGTTCGAGGAGCGGACAACCGAAAGGGGCAGCAGATGGCAGTGCGCAGAACGCGGATCGGCGCGGTGGGTCTGGTGACGGCGGCGCTGACCGCGGCGTCGTTCACCTCACCCGTGGCGGCCGATCAGAGCGCGGTGGAGGGCTCGGGCCTGGGGCACGCGCGGACCCGGGCGGCCATGGACGCCGCGGTGCGGGCCGGGGTGCCCGGGGTCGCCGGGCAGGTCAAGGACGCCTACTCGCTCTGGCCGGCGGCCGCGGGCGTCGGGAACCTCGGGACGGGCGCGCCCCGCTCCGCGTTCGACCGCTACCGGGTCGGCAGCATGACCAAGACGTTCGTCGCGACGGTGCTGCTCCAGTTGGAGGCGGAGGGCAGGATCGGCCTCGACAGCACGGTCGACACGTGGCTGCCCGGGGTGGTTCGGGGCAACGGCAACGACGGCCGCCGGATATCGGTGCGCCAACTCCTCAACCACACCAGCGGGGTTCCCAGCTACACCGCCGACCCGGAGTTCCTGGAGCGGGGTTTCACCGAGGAGTTCCTGGAGCACCGCTACGACACGTACACGCCCGCGCAGTTGGTGGGCATCGCCCTGCGCCAGAAGCCGCTCTTCGACCCGGGGACGAGCTGGAGCTACTCGAACACCAACTACATCCTGGCCGGAATGATCATCGAGAAGGTCACGGGCCGCTCCTTCGAGGACGAGATCAAGCAGCGCATCATCCGGCCGCTCGGCCTGTACGCCACCTCCGTCCCCCGCACCGCCTCGTCGATGCCGGCGCCGAGTTCACGCGCGTACTCCAGACTTTCCCTGACACCGCAGCCGACGGGCCCGGCCTACGACGTCACCGAGCTCAATCCGTCGGCCGCGGGTTCGGCGGGCGCGGTGATCTCCGACTCCGGGGACCTGAACCACTTCTACTCGGCCCTGCTGGGCGGCACGTTGCTGCCCGCGGCGCAGCTCAAGGAGATGAAGACCACCGTCCCGGTCAGCGGGGCCGGACTGATCACGGCCTACGGGCTGGGGCTGATGAAGTTCTCGCCGTCCTGCGGCGTCACGGTCTGGGGACACGGCGGCAACATCCAGGGTTCGGCGTCCCAGGCCGTGACCACCACGGACGGCAAGCACTCGCTGGCCTTCAACTTCAACGGCGACTGGTCCGGGGACAGCCAGGCGGTCATCGAGGCGGAGTACTGCCCGAAGTGACCGACAGGTGCGGCCCTTTGGAGTGGGGGCGGGGCCCGCCCGGGCCCCGCCCCCACTCCAAAGAGGTGGATCACACAGCGCTGCTGGTGCGCCGTACACACTCGTTGACGACCTCCCGCAGGCTGCCCGTGCGGGCGAGGGTCTCGCGCTGGATACGCGCGCCGTTGCCGTCGCGCAGGATCCGGGACAGGCGGGAGCGGGCCTCGTCGTAGTCGCCGGCGTCCTCCAGCGCGGGCCGGACGTGCTCGAAGAGGGACTCCACGGCGGTGAGGGCCGGTACCGGCCGCATGAGCACCGGGCTCACCAGCTCATCCTCCAGGCCGGAGCGGCCCGCACGCCAACTGGCCAGGCGGATCAGGGCCACCGGGAACTCGGCAGGAGGTTCGCCGGCCCGCCACTGCCGGGCGGCGGTCTCGACGAGGCCGCGCACCAGCATGGCCAGGAGCACGGTCATCGACGGTTCCAGGCAGACGTCGGCCACGCGTACCTCGACGGTCGGATAGTTCGCCGAGAGGCGGGCGTCGAAGTAGACCATGCCCTGGTCCCGCAGGACGCCCGTCGCGACCATGGCCCGGATCTGCTCGTGGTACGCGGCGGCGTCGTCGAAGAGTTCCACCGGTCCCGCGGACGGCCAACGCCCCCACACCCGGCTGCGGTAACTGCTGTAGTCGGAATCCTTGCCCTGCCAGAAGGGGGAGTTGGCGCTCAGCGCGAGCAGCACGGACAGCCAGGGCCGGATGCGGTTCAGCACTGCCACGCCCTCGTCGTCGGACTCCACGGAGACGTGCACGTGGCAGCCACAGGTGAGCTGTTCCAACGTGGTCAGACCGAACTGTTCCTCGAGCCACCGGTGGCGCTCACCGGTGCCGACCTTGGGGTTCACGGGCAGCGGTGACGTGGCCAGTGCGGCGACCGAGGCGCCGACTGTCTCCGCGTGCCGGGCTGCCGCCCGGCGCCATTGGACGATCTCCTGGGCGAGCTCCGACATCGCCACACGGGGACTGGTGGCGAACTCCAGTTGCTGGCGGTGGAGTTCGGCCTCGAAGGCGTCGTCGTCGCCCTGCCCCTCCCCCTCGCGCGCGGCCATCGCCAGCACCGCGCTCGACAGGTCACGTGGCTCGCCGCTCTCGCTGTCGACGAGCAGCAGTTCCTCTTCCACTCCGACACTGCGCATCCGAACCGTCCCCACAAAGTAATGGGCGCACGTGCTGGCCCCCGTACTGATCTGTGGGTCCGTTCTAGCAGGCAGGCGGGGTGGCGTGCCGGGTCAGGTCCCCGTCGACACCGGGGAGTCGGTCCGGTCGGCCACCGAGCCCTGGGTCGCGCTCTTCGGGATGGGGCGGTCGTGGCGCAGTGCGCTCCAGACCCGGTGCGAGGCCTTGTCCAGCGGCAGCACCCGGCCCGCGTCCTGGGTGTCGTAGGTGACCGGCATCGTGACCATGTTCGTGTGGCCGGGGCTGATGCCCTTCAGGTCCTTGCCCAGGCCGAGGAGCTTGTCCGTGGAGGCCAGGCCGGAGTCCGCGCTGACGGTCTTGGTCGCGGTGTCGGCCAGGTCGTAGGCCTTGCCGGGGTGGCTGAGCGGATCGACGGTGTCGGCGCGGTGGATGAGGGCCTTGACGAATGCCTGCTGGAGCTGGATGCGGCCCAGGTCGCTGCCGTCGCCCACACCGTGCCGGGTGCGGACGAGTTCCAGTGCCTGCTTGCCCTTGAGCGTGTGCTGCCCGGCCTTCAGGGAGAGCCCGCTGTTGGGGTCCTCGATGGCCTTGTGGGTGGTGATGTCCACGCCGCCGAGTTCGTCGATGAGTTTCTGGAACCCCTTGAAGTCGACTTCGAGGTAGTGGTCCATGCGCAGGCCCGACATCTTCTCGACCGTTTTGACGGTGCAGGCCGGCCCGCCCACTTGGTAGGAGGAGTTGAACATGGCCTGGTGCGCGGCCGGTGCGGTGCCGCCGTGGCCTGTCGCGCACTGGGGCCGCTCGACCATGGTGTCGCGCGGAATGCTGACGACCGAGGCCTTCTTGTGGGTCTTGTCGACGTGGAGCACCATCGCCGTGTCGGCGCGGGCTCCGGCGACGCCGGTGCCGTACTGGCCGTGGGTTCCGGCCCGGGAGTCGGACCCGAGCAGGAGGATGTTCATCGAGCCGTCGTGCTGTTCGCCGGGCCGGTCCTTCCCGAGCACGGCGTCCACGTCGGTGCCCTGGATGTTGCCGTTGAGGTGCTGCCAGGCGTAGGCCGTGCCACCGCCGCCTGCCAGGACGAGGCCCAGGGCGCCCCATGCGACGTAGCGCAAGGCCTTCTTCCGGGGCTTGCGGCGGGCGCGGCGTACCCGCGCGGGCCCGTAGGGGGGCACCGCCGAGCCGTCGGCCATGTGCGCCTGGTGCTCGTTTCCGCTCTCGTGCGGCATGCGCTGCCCTTCGTCGTCGGCCGGTCGCTCAGTACGCCGAGTCGACGTTGTCGATGGAGCCGTACTTGTCGGCCGCGTAGTTGGCGGCCGCGGTGATGTTGGCGACCGGGTCCGTCAGGCTGTTCGCGGTGCCCGAGACGTGGTACGCGTTGAACGTCGGCTGGATGACCTGCAGCAGGCCCTTGGACGGGGTGCCCGCCACCGCGTTGACGTCCCAGTTGTTCTGGGCGTTCGGGTTGCCGGAGGACTCGCGCATGATGTTGCGGTGCAGCCCCTCGTAGGAGCCGGGGATGCCCTTGGCCTTCATGATGTCGAGGGACTCGCGGATCCAGCCGTCGAGGTTGTCGGGGTAGCTCTTCGTGGTCGCGGCCTTGGTGCTGGTGGCGGCGGCCTTGGTCGTCTTCGCCGCGGCCGGCTCGGCGGCGTGCGCGGTGGAGGGGACCAGCGTGAGGGCCGCGGCGATGGCGCCGGCGGCCGCTATCCCGGAGACCGAGGTCTTGCGGAAGCGGGTGCTGGTCTGCGTCAGGGCGAGGGCGATCGTCATGCGGGGTCTCTCTCCAATGCGTGCACTACGTGATGGTCGGCCCGGCGCGGTTTCGACGACCGGAACGACTGCAAGGGTTAGCGGCGCGTGGAGGGGGACGCAAAGGTGTGACGTACTACCCGGGTACGAAGACGGAGTCGGCCGGAGTCGGACAAACCGCCCATAGCCTCATGCGGGACGGCCACGTACCTACTACCGCCCTTCGCATGTGACGTGGCTCCTATGGGTGGGCTCACTGTCCCGGGCCGTTCTCGGGGGTCCCGCGGCCCCCGGGAGGAGGGTCAGCCCGCGACGATCCGCCGCGCGCGGGGCCCGGCGGTTTCCCGTACCCCGAGGACGACGGTGATCAGGGTGACCAGTCCGGCGAACATCAGGTACCAGGAGGGCGCCAGGTCGTAGCCGGTGGACGTGACCAGCCAGGTGGCGACGTAGGGCGCGGTGCCGCCGAAGAGACTGACGGAGATGTTGTACGGGATGGCGATGGCGCCGGTGCGGATCCGGGCGGGGAACAGCTCGGCCATGCTGGCGTTGGCCGCGCCGTCGTAGGCGGCGATCGGCAGACCGAGGATCACCATCGCGACCACCGCGAGCGTGGCGTTCTCGTAGGACATCAGATACAGGCATGGCCAGGAGAGCACCATCAGGCCGAGAGCGCCGCTGATGAGCAGGGGCTTGCGGCCGAAGCGGTCGGAGAGCAGCCCGGCGCACGGGATGAGCACGGCCACGGCGCCCATGCAGATGGTCGAGGCGGCGAAGGCCTGCGCCTGGCCGAAGTGCATGGTGTCGGTGAGGTAGCTGACCATGAAGGTCTGCAGGATCCAGTGGGCGACCCCCTTGAGGACGATGACTCCGGCGAGGATCAGCATGGGGCGCCCGCTGGTCCGGAAGGTCTCCTTGATGGGGGACGCGGCGACTTCACCGGCCTCCTCCATGCGCCGGAACTCGGGGGTGTCGTCCAGCTTGAGCCGCAGGTACAGGCCGGCGACGCCCAGCGGCAAGGCGAGCAGGAACGGAATGCGCCAGGCGTACGAGGCCATCTGGTCGTCGCCGAACGCGAGGGACAGGACGAGCGCCGTGCCGGCGCCGAAGACGAAGGCGACGAATCCCAGCGCGGCGCCGTAGCTGGTGTAGTAACCGCGGCGGTTGGGCGGCGCGTACTCGAACAGCAGGCTCACGGCGCTGGACGTCTCGCCGCCAGCGGCGAAGCCCTGGACCAGGCGGGCCAGCACGAGCAGCAGCGGGGCCAGGGCTCCCACGGCGGCATAGGTGGGCAGGACGCCGATGGCGAACGTCGACAGCGACGTGACGAGGACGGTGATCGCCAGTACGCGGTTGCGGCCCACGCGGTCGGCGAGCGGCCCGAAGTAGAGCGCGCCGACCGGCCTGATGGCGAAACCGACGGCGAAGACGGCGAAGGTCGACAGAAGCGCTGCCGTGCGGTCGCCGTGGGCGAAGAAGTTTCCGGCGATGACGGACGAGAGCGTGCCGTAGATGCCGATGTCGAACCACTCGACGAAGTTGCCGATGCTGCCGGCGATCAGTACGCGCCTGGACGGCGCCGTGTCGGCGGGCTCGGTGCCCGGGGCGGAGGGCGCGGTGGTCTGCTGGGGCATGGGGACCTCGCATGCGGGTGGGTCGGGCGACGCGTTCGCCGAGCGGATTGCCTCATGATTGAGAGCGCGTGGCCACGATGTTAACCATGCTTGCTCTATTTACAAGGCCTATGCAGAATATGGATGACACAGCCAAGTCGTCGGAAGGACGTGACATGGCCCGCATCGCCGAGGTGCTCACCCATGTACTGAAATTGGAGGGGCCCCGGGCCTATCTGGGGCGGATGGAGGACGGGCGGGAGCTCACACCGGAACGTGGCTACGTCGTACGCGATCCCTGGCGCAGCCTGTACTCGGGGCGGTTCGAGACGCTCCTGGTGGAGATCCGCACGGACGACGGCTGCCGGGGCTGGGGCGAGGCCCTGGCGCCGGTCGGGCCGGAGATCCCCGCGGCGGTCGTGGACCGGCTCCTGGCCGACCAGCTCGTCGGGCAGGACCCCACGCGGGTGCGTCCCCTGTGGCACCGCATGCGCGAACTGATGCGGGAACGCGGCCATCTGACGGGCCATCAGGCCGACGCCATGGCCGCCGTCGACATCGCGCTGTGGGATCTGCACGGCCGGCTGACCGGACTCCCCGTCGCGGAACTCCTCGGCGGCGCCCACCGCGATCGCGTTCCGGCGTACGTGTCCGGCCTGCCCGAGCCGACGGACGAGGAGCGCGCCGCGCTCGCCGCCTCCTACGCGGAGCAGGGCGCCACCATGGTCAAGCTGGCCCTCGGCAAGGGCATCGGGACCGACCTGGCCACCTACGACGCCGTGGCGGCCGCCGCACCCGGGATGCGGATCGCGGTGGACGCCCACTGGGCGTACTCGATCGGGGAGGCCCTCACGCTCGGACAGGAACTGGACCGCCGGGGCGCCCTCTTCTTCGAGGCGCCGCTCGCTCCCGAGGACGTCGAGGGCCACCGGGAGCTGACGGCACGGATCACCACTCCCGTCGCCGTCGGCGAGGCGATGCGCAACCGCTACGAGTTCGCGGACTGGATCGCGCGGCGCGCCCTGCGCCTGGCCCAGCCGGACGTCGCACGCACCGGCATCACCGAAGCCCGGTCCATCAGCGAGCTGGCTGCGGCGGCCCACGTCCCCGTCGCCTGTCACCACTCGGTCGGCCTCGGGGTCGCCCTGGCCGCCGGGATCCACCTCAGCGCGGCCACCGAGAACGCGCCGTTCTTCGAGTTCCAGGCCGACTCCCTGTCCGTCGCGCAGAGCATCCTGCGCGACCCGCTCGAGGTCACCCCGGCGGGCTTCACGCTCCCCTCGGGGCCGGGCCTGGGCATCGAAGTGGACGCCGAGAAGATCGCCGAACTCGTCAAGGAGAGCTGAACCGTGCCCGTACTCCCCCGTGGCCTCATGCCGATCCTCGCCACACCCTTCACCGACAGCGGGGAACTGGACGTTCCCTCACTGCGCTCGCTGGTCGAGTTCCAGCTCTCCTGCGGTGTGGACGGGCTCGCCGTCTTCGGAATGGCCAGCGAGGGTTTCGCCCTCACCGAGACCGAACGCGCGACGATCCTGCGGGAGGTGCGTGCCGTCGCCGGGCCGGCGCTTCCGCTGGTGGCCGGGGTGAACGGCACGAGCACCGTCACGTCCCGCGAGCTGGCCTCCCGGGCGGTCGACGGCGGCGCCGACCACCTCATGGTCCTGCCACCGTTCCTGACCAAGCCCTCCCCCGCCCAGGTCCTGGAGTTCTTCGCCGAGGTGGCCGCCGCGACGGACGCCTCCGTCATGCTCCAGGACGCGCCCGGCGTGACGGGTGTGTCCCTGGGCGTCGAGCAGATCGTGGCCCTGGCCGCGGAGCCGCACATCACGTCGGTCAAGGTCGAGGTGCCCGCACCGCCCGCAAAGATCGCGGCCGTGGCGGCGGCCACCGGCCCCGACTTCGCCGTACTGGGCGGCCAGAACGCCCAGTACCTGCTGGACGAACACGCCGAGGGCGCGGTGGGCACCATGCCGGCCTGCGAGTTCTCGGACGTCCTGCGCACCGTCCTGGACGCCCTGAACAGCGGCGAGCGAGCCCTGGCCCGCTCCTTGTACCGGAACGTGCGGCCGCTCATCCACCTCGGCGTGCGCGCGGGCCAGGCGTGGGCGGTGCACAAGGAGGTCCTGGTGCGACGCGGAGTGATCGCGTCCGCGCGGGTCCGGCTGCCCGCCGCGCCGCTCGACGCGGTGACGCGCCGGGCACTCGACGAGGTTCTGGAGGAAGTCGAGTGGCCGGCGCGGGGTGAAGCCGGCGCACTCACAGCGGCAACCCGCACATGAGGATGTAGCATCCACGATATGGATGCTACATCTCGTGCCGCAGGTGCCGGGACCCAGAGCGTTGAGCGCGCCCTCTCGCTCCTCATCTACTTCACCGAGGAGCACCCCGAACGACGGATCGCGGAGCTCGTCGAGCTGACAGGGCTCGGCCAGTCGACGGTCTCCCGGCTGGTCGGTGCGCTCGAATCGCTCGGATTTCTCGCGCGCGACGAGCGCACCGGCCTGCACCGCCTCGGCCCCCGCCTGGTCGGTCTCGCGGGGATCGCGCTCAACCAGTCCCCCGTGTTCCGCGCCGCCCGGCAGGTGGCGCAGAACTTCGCGCACGAGACCGGCCTCGGTGCGAACGTGGCGGAGCGCCACGGGGACCAGATGTTCTACCTCTGCCACTTCGAAGGGCCGCGCACGCAGCGCTCCTTCACCCTGACCGGGCGGCTGGCCCCGCTGCACGCCACCGCCATGGGCAAGGCGCTGCTGTCCGGTCTGAAGCCGGACGAGGTCGAGGCCGCGGTCGGGGCCCGCTACCCCTCGTACACACCGCACACGCTCACCGGCGTCGCGGAACTGCTCAAGGATCTCGACGGGGTACGCGGCCGCGGCTACGCCACCGAGGTGGAGGAGCTGGCGCTGGGCCGGGCATGTCTGGCGGTCCCGGTGCGCGACCGGTCCGGGGACGTCGTGGCCGCGCTGTCCGTCTCCGGGTCGCTCTCGGCGCTGGATCTCACCCACCGGGAGCGAGAGCTCGCCGGGCGGGCCATCGAGTACGCGGACCAGGTGTCGTCGGCACTGGGCTACCTGCACTGATCCGGGGCCTCGACGGCCCGCGGCGAAGACTCCCGCGGGCCCTCAGCCGTTGAAGTGGTCCGGGTCGAACCCGGTCCGCTCGTCGCGGTTCAGCGCGGAGATCTCGCCGATGTCGCCCTCGCTGAGCTCGAAGCCGAAGAGGTCGAAGTTCTCCAGGATCCGCTTCTGGGTGACCGACTTGGGGAAGACGATGTCCCCGCGCTGGAGGTGCCAGCGCAGCGTCACCTGGGCCGGCGACTTGCCCACCGACTGCGCGATGCGGTTGATGGTCGGGTCGTCGAGGACCTTGCCCTGCGCGATGGGCGACCAGGCCTCGGTGGCGATGTCGTGCTCGGCGCCGAAGGCCCTGACGTCGTCCTGGGTGAGGTAGGGGTGCACCTCGATCTGGTTGACCGCGGGCACCACGTCGCTGTTCTGCAGCAGCCGGCGCAGATGGTGGGGCTGGAAGTTGGAGACCCCGATGGCCTTGGCGCGGCCGGAGCGGTAGATCTCCTCCAGCGCCTTCCACGTCTCCACGAAGTCGCCCTTGCCGGGCAGCGGCCAGTGGATGAGGAAGAGGTCCAGGTAGTCGAGACCCACCTCGTCCATGGTGCGGTCGAACGCCTTGAGGGCGTCGTCGCGCGCGTGGGCGCCGTTGTCGAGCTTGCTGGTCACGAAGACGTCGGCGCGGTCGATGCCGGACTCGCGGACCGCGTCGCCGACGCCCTTCTCGTTGCCGTACATCTGCGCCGTGTCGATGTGCCGGTAGCCGGCCTCCAGCGCTGCCAGGGTCGTCTCCTGGGTCTCGTCCGGCTCGATCTGGAAGGTGCCGAAGCCGAGCTGGGGGATCTTGACGCCGTTGTTGAGGGTGATGTCGGGAACTGCGGTCACGGTGACTCTCCTGATGTCTGTCGATGGTTGTCTGTGATGGTCGGATACCTGTCCGGCTTCGTCCCGTCACTCGTGCGCGGGACGCGGAGGGAGACCCTCAGCCGGCGATCCCGGTCAGCTCCGCGTCGGGCGGCAGGACGCGGACGAGCTTGCGGTTCACGAATTCCCGCATGCCGAGCTTCGAGAGCTCACGCCCGTAGCCGGAGCGCTTGATGCCGCCGAACGGCAGGTCGGGCTGGGTCGAGGTCGGGTGGTTCACCCAGACCATGCCCGTCTCCACGCGCTCCGCGACGCGGCGCCCGCGCTCGACGTCGGCGCAGAACACGGAGCCGCCGAGGCCGTACTGGCTGTCGTTGGCGAGGGCGATGGCCTCGTCCTCGTCGGCCACCCGGTAGATCACCGCGGCCGGCCCGAAGAGCTCCTCCGCGTAGGCGCGCATCCCGGGCTTGACGCCGGTGATGATCGTCGGTTCGACGAAGGCGCCCGAGCGGTCGATCCGGTGGCCGCCGGTGACCAGTTCCGCGCCCTGGTCCACCGTCTCGCGGAGCTGGTCGGCCAGGTCGGCGGCCGCCTTCTCCGAGGAGAGCGGGCCGAGGGTGGTCGACGCGTCCGCGGGGTCGCCCGGCCGCAGTTCCTCGAACTTGCGGCGCATCCCCTCGACGAAGTCGTCGTAGACGTCCTCCAGCACGATGAACCGCTTCGAGGCCACGCAGCTCTGGCCCGTGTTCGCCATCCGGCCCGCCACCGCGGCGCCGACCGTGCGCTCCAGGTTCTCGCCGTCCAGGACGATGAAGACGTCGCTGCCGCCGAGCTCCAGCAGGCTGGGCTTCATGTTCCGCCCGGCCCGCTCGGCGACCTGGGCGCCCGCGCCTTCGCTGCCGGTGAGGGAGGCCCCCCGGACCACCGGACTGTCGATGATCCGGGAGATCTCGTCGTGGCTCACGAACAGGTTCGTGTAGACGCCCTCGGGGGCGCCCGCGTCGAGGAACAGCGACTCCAGGGCGAGCGCGGACTGCGCGCAGATACCGGCGTGCTTGACCAGCACCGTGTTGCCGAGGACCAGGTTGGGACCGGCGAAGCGGACCACCTGGTAGAGGGGGAAGTTCCACGGCATGACGCCCAGCAGGACACCGAGGGGCTCACTGACGAGGTACGCCTCGCCCTCTTCGACGTCGAGCGGTTCGGGGGCGGCGAAGTCCGGCCCGTGCTGCGCGTAGTACTCCAGGATCGACGCGGCGAGATCCACCTCGCCACGCGCTTCGGAGATCAGCTTCCCCATCTCCAGGGTGATGGTCTGTGCCAGCTCCTCCTTGCGCTCCTTCATTATTTCCGCCGCACGCCCGACGATGGCGGCACGCTCCGTAATCGGCCGTTTCCGCCACGCGTCGAAGGCATGGCCAGCGGTTTCGAGGGCGGAGTCGACCTCCGCACCCTCGATGGCCGGGAATTCCGCGAGCGTCTCCCCGCTGTAGGGGTTGACGGTCGCGAACGAACTCTTCCGCCGGTCCGACATGAAATCTCCAGAGCTGCGACTGAGGACACCGGACGGAACCTGACGTTCCGCCCTCTTCTCGCTTCTCGGGGTACCCGACACCACAGTATGGAAACAGGACAAACAGCCCGAATATCTCGGGGTGCCCGTCACCCCGGCCCGCCCGTCCCCTACATCCCGGTGAGGAGACGGACGCTCGGCGTAGCACTTCAGTCGTACGGCACAACCCATACGCGGAGGGATTCGCTCCACCCCTGCCACCTCGTAGTTTCTTGATCGGACCACGGAGTTGACCGAGAGGCCGGAGACTGATGCACGGCAAGGCGTTCGCGCCCGAGTACCAAGGTGAACTGAGCGCGGAGCTCGGCGTGAACTCCTCGTACGAGGACGTCCTGTCGACCGCGAGCCGCGCCCTCGCCGACGCCGTCACCGCCACGGACAGAGCCCGCGCCGCACTGGCGGTGGCCGAGGCGAACCGGCGCCTCGGCCGGGTCGGGGACGCGCGGGCCGCCTGGCACGAGAGCTACCGCAGCGCGCGCACCGCCGGGGACGAGGGCGCCATGGCGTGGGCGCTGTGGAGCGGCGGCACGCTGGCCCGGCAGTGCGGCACACTCGCCCTGGCCCGCCGGCTGCTCGCCTGGTCCGTCACGCTCGCCGCCCGCGGCGGCGACCGGCTCGCGCACGGCTACTCCCTCGCGGGTCTCGCCGAGACCGGTCGCATCCAGGGCGACTACGCCGCGGTCGCCGAGCTGCACGAGCAGCTGCTCGAACAGGGCCGGGCGCACGGCGAGGCCCGCCACATGGTCTGGGCGATGTCCGGCATCGCCCAGATGCACCGCAACAGGGGTGACTACGACAAGGCCCTCGGCCTCTTCGAGGAGTCCGTACGCATCGCCACCGAGGCGGACGACGCCCGGGGGCGCGCCTGGTCGCTGCGCGGGGTGGCAGACGTGCTGTCGCTGCGCGGCGCGTCGGACCGGGCGCTGGCCCTGCTCACCGAGGCCGAGGTCGTCTGCCGCTCCATGAACCTGGCCGGCGCGCTCGCCTACAACCACAAGATGCGCGGCAACATCCTCTACCGCGCCGGTTGGTACGAGGCCGCCCGCGTCACGTACGGCATCGCGTGGGAGGAGTTCAGCGAGATGCACGAGAAGCGCGGGGCGGCGCTCGCCCGGCTCGGCCTCACCAAGTCACGGGCCCGGCTGGGCCGCGCTCCTCAGGAGACGCTCGCCGAACTCGCCGAGCTGGAAGCGGACTTCGCCCGAATCGGTCTGAAGGGAGCGCGCGAGGCGGTCGTCGCTTTCCGCGCGGAAGTGCACGCCGCTCCGACGGTGCCGCCCATGCGGTCCGCCACCTGGTTCTCGCCCCGCACCGAGAAGAGCACCGAGCAGGCGTTCAGGCCGAGCGGCCCTCCGACCAGCTCGACGGGTTCGCGATGACGTCGTCCGCGATCTCCGGCAGCGCGCGCCCGCTACCGAAGGCGCGGGCGCGCATGCGGGTCAGCGCCTCTTCGGCCGTGACGTCCAGCTGGACGACGAGTACGCCCACTGCGGCGTGGGTCGGTCCCCAGTAGGAATCCATGATGTCCTCGGGCTCCCACGGGGGCAGTCCGCCCTGTTCGATCGTGGCCTGGTAGGTGTTCAGCAGGGCCACGCTCGCGACGTGGGCGGCGATGACGCCTCTCTCGATGAGCTCCGGGTCCGGGTCGCGCGGCTCGCCGCACAGCACGTCGGCCGCGCCGAGCGTACGGCGGGCATCCAGCCGCAGGGGGAAGGCGTAGATCGCGCCGACGTCGGAGAGCTGCTCCTGTGCGCAGGCGCCGAACACGGGCCAGGCGGTCAGGTCACGGCGCAGGTCGTTGACGATCACCTTGTCGCCCGTCCGCGCGGCTGTGACACAGGGGCCTTCCCCGACCCCGAACTGCAGTTTCTCCAGGCGCAGGGCCGCGTCGCTGGTCGCGCACAGCAACTGACGGTGCGGGGTGTCCGTGAACAGCGAGAGGGTGGCTCCTTCCATCGACACGCTCTCCCGCAGGGCCTCGCACAGGCGCTCGGGGAGACGGGCCGGGTCGCCCTCGGCTGCCGCGAGCACCGACTGCTCCACAGCGAAGCGATCCACCATGCTGTCCCACCGGCCTCTCTCATCTCGATCTCGAAGTCGCCGGGTGTCCCTGCACGCTGTGCGCAAACCATGCCGACGCCGGCCCTGGGCTCCAGGTCGGAGGTCAGCGGCCGAAGGCGCTGCGTTCGAGTCCCCGCAGGATGTCGGCCGTGTCCGCGTAGATCTCGACGGCGCCCGCCTTCTCCAGCTCGGCCCGGCTCACGCCGCCGCTGAGCACACCCACGGGGATGACGCCGGCGCGCTGCCCCGCCCGCATGTCCCAGACGGAGTCGCCGACGAAGACACTGCCCGGCGCCTGTGCCCCGGCCAGCTCCAGCGCGTGCCGCACGGGCTCCGCGGCGGGCTTCCCCTCCGACACGTCGTCGGAGCTCGCGGTCGCGGTGATCGCGTCGTCCGCGTCGATGGCCGAGCGCAGCGCCGCCAGCTCGGGCCCGCCCGCCGACGTCGCCAGGACCACCGGCCAGCCGTCGGCGTGCAGCCGCTTCAGCAGTTCGGCGGCGCCTTCGAAGGGGGCGATGCGCTCGTACCAGGTGGCGTAGAGCGTCTTGTGCGCGGCGCTGACGGTGGCGTCCCGGTCACGGTCCCGCTCCTTCCCGAGCAGGTGTTCCAGCAGGTCGGAGGAGCCGAGGCCGATGGCGCCCAGGACCGAGACCATCGGTACCCGGTGGCCGGCCTGACGCAACGCCTCCCACCAGCACACGGTGTGCAGATGGTTGGTGTCGGCGAGAGTGCCGTCCACGTCGAAGACGGCTGCTCGGGCGCTCATGGGGCTCCTTCATTGGCTCGGTGCGGGCTGACGGCGGAGGGGGCAGGACCGCGGCGACGGGTCAGGAGGCGGTGAGCGCCTCGTTGATCGCGCCCACGAAGTCGTCGAGGTCCTTCGGCGTGCGCGACGTGACCAGGGTGTAGCCGCCCGCGGCGTCGCTCACGACGGATTCGTCCACCCAGGCCTTCGCCCCTGCGTTGCGGATGTCGGTCTTCAGGGACGGGTAGGAGGTCAGCGTCTTGTCCTGGAGGACACCTGCCTCCACCAGGGCCCAGGGCCCGTGGCAGATCGCGGCGATCGGCCGTCCGGAGGTGGCGAACGCCCTGGCCGTCTCGACCGCCTTCTCGTCGAGCCGGAGCGTGTCGACGTTGAGGGTGCCGCCGGGGATCAGCAGGAGCTCGTAGTCGTCGGTGTCCACCGCGCCGAACGTGGTCGTGGGCTCCACGGTCTCGCCGGGGTCCTTGTCCCCCACCAGCGTCTGCACGGATTCCGCCTTCTGGGCGGCGACGGTGACGGCCGCGCCCTGGTCCTTCAGCTTCTTGAGCGGGACCAGCAGTTCGTCCTGCTCGACACCGTAATTGGTGACGAGTACCAGGACACGACGGCCGTCGAGCGAGGTGTCAGCCATGATGATGCGCCTTTCTCTCGGTGCGGAGGAGTCCGCGCTGTCCTGAGCCCCTGGGGAGGCCCACCCTGATCGAGTACTCGGTGCGGCGCCGGTCATGCCTGCCGATCGCACCCGATCAAGCTCACGCCGCGCCGGCCGCTCCCGGCAACCGGACCGGCGCCCGGTGGAGGCCGCCGCCGCGGCGTGCGGGGCGGCCTCCGGTGCTCCTCGGGCAGGCGACAGCTGAGGGTGCCCGGTTTCCCCGGCCGGTTCAGGGCGCGGCCGGGGGCTCGCCCAGTCGTGTCACGTCCGGCGGGTGAGTCCTGAATCCGGCGGTGTTCTCCGCGGTGGCGAAGTGGTGGAAGCCCGCCTTTTCCAGTACGCGGACCGATGACGGGTTGGAGAGTTCCGCGCGCGCCACCACGGCGTCGACATCCGGCGCGGTGAGGGCGAACGCCGCCATGGCCCGGGTGGCCTCGGTGGCGTAGCCCCGGCCCCGGCAGGACGGCACGATGCCGTAGCCGAGTTCCAGAGCGCCGTCGGCGGGCGGCCGGAACAAGCCGATCGAGCCCACCACGGAATGGGACGCACGCTCGACGATCAGCCGGTGGCCGTACGGGCCGAGCCAGTCGGGGTGTTCGGCGAAGAGGCCCGCGATCACGCGGTCGCCCTCGGCGGGGAAATCGCCCGCCCAGTCCGTCGCCCTGTCGTCCGCCAGCACGGCGTCCGCGTCGCTCACGGTCCAGGGGCGCAGGACGAGACGCTCGGTGATCAGGTCAGGGGTGGGTGCGGGAGTGGAAGTCACGTGTTTCTCCTGGTCGTCAGGGCGACCCGGCTCACGCTCTACTCTGTCGCGAGCCGGACAAGGGCATGCTGATGCGGACCGACGACGGCCATATTCATCAACCTCCCTGTCCTGAGATCACGCGTCTCTCGCGTCGGCGTGACGCTAACAAGGCGGACCGGCCCGGGCAACGCGTTTTCGCCGGGATACGCGCCTCAGCCCGGCGGCAGAGGAAGGCGCAGCGCGCTCTGTCCCTGCCGCCACCGCACCAACAGCTCCTCCGCGAGGCGCTCTTCGAGGAATCCGGTCGCGGTGACCCCGAAGGCGACATCGGCGTCGAGGTCCGGTTCCGCGCTCAGCAGGCCGCCGACCACCTCCCGTCGCACGACCTGCTCGTGCACCGCGTCCGCTTCGACGTGCTCGTCGTAGAACCGCTGTGCCGCCGCTCCCACGCCCAGACGCCGCAACGCGTCCGCGAGGCGGCGCGAGCCGGGCGAGGAGGTGATCTCGACCGTGGCGAAGTGGCCGACCAGCGCGCCGCGCAGAGCGCGGTGCAGGCCGAACAGTGACATGAGGTTGACCGTGGCGAGGGCGGGCGCCGGCGCCGCGTCCAGGTAGTGGCCGTAGGCGGTGTCGAGACCGAGGTCCGCCATCAGCTCGGCGAAGAGCCCGGCATGGATGTCGTCGGCGCGGCCGGCGCCGAACTCGTCGTACTCGACGGCCACCATGGCCGCCTTCGCCCGGCCGTGCAGCCGGGGGATGACCCAGGCGTGCGGGTCCGCTTCCTTGAGGTGGTACAGCGAGCGCAGTGCCGCGTACTCCCTGAACTGCCACAGCTCGCCGTCGCGTTGCAGGTGGTGACTCACGCCGGCGGCGTCGAATCCGGTGGTCTCCACCAGCAGCTCCGCCAGCGTCTGTCCGGCGTCGGCCCGGGGTGCCGCGTCGACGCGCAGGGCGGCGAGGAAGCGCCGCTCCAACGCGCGCCGCAGGCCCAGCAGTTGCGGGTCCCACTCCCAGTCGGCGTCGACCCCGCGGAACCCCTGGTAGTGCAGCTCGTAGAGCACGTACAGCGCCAGCTGGAGGTCCCGGCCGTACGGTTCGGCGGCCCCGGCGCCCGCCTGTGCGGCGGCGAGCGCTTCGGTCTGCAGCTCGTTGCGTCGCAGCACGCCGACGACCGCGCCGGACAACTGGCCGCACGGTGCGGGCAGTTCGGGCTGCAGGAGTCGCGACTCCGTCATCGTGGTCACAGCTCGTCCCCCTCCGTTGCCGCGTCGCGGTCCTCCGCGGCGCGGCGGTGCTTGCGGTGACTCGTGTCGCACCAGGGAAAGGTCCGGCTGCGGCGGCACGTGCAGATCGCGGTCATGAACCGCCGTGACACGTGGGTGCTCCCGTCACCGTCGGTCACTTCGACCGGTCCCTCGACCAGGAGGGGTCCCTCGCGGTCGACCGTGATCCGGCGCGGGCGTTCAGAGGAGTTCGGCACGGATGACCACCAGCTCTTCGTGTGTCGCGTCGTCGTCGAGAAGTCCTCGGGCGCACAGCCAGGCGCGGCGCGCCCGTATCACCGGCCCGAACGGCACGGAGATCCCGTCGGTCACCGCCGCGCCCATGCCGCGGTCGGCGAGCCGGACCAGGCTCGCGGACGCGTCGCACAGCCCGGAGTGGACCATCAGCAGGGTGCCTCCCGGACGCAGTGCCCGCGCGGCGGCGTCGCACACGCGGTCCACCACGATGCGGCCGTCGAGCCCGCCGTCCCAGGCCTGGGCGGCGCCGTGGCGCGGAGGGAGCCGGGAGGGCGCGGGTACGTAGGGCGGGTTGCTGACGATCAGGTCGAAGGAGCCGGGCGCGACCGCGGAGCCCAGATCGCCGTGCCGGACCGTGATCGGCGTCCGGTCGATGCGTGCGTTCAGGCGCGCCGTCCACACGGCCCGCCACGACAGGTCGACAGCCGTCACCCGCGCGCCCCGCCGCGCCGCGGCCAGGGCCAGCGCTCCTGTGCCGGTGCCCAGGTCCAGCACCTCGGTGTTCTCACCGACCTGCTCCTCGCTCAGGGCGCGGATCAGCAGAGCGGTGTCGTACTGCGGCGCGTACACGCCGGGGGGCGCCAGTAGGCGCGGGGACGGCCGACGGAGCTGTCCGGCCCGTGCGGGTGCGGTCATGGGGCGCCTTCCGGGACAGGAACGCCTGACGGTGACAGGCGTTCGTTTCCGCTCGCGGTCACGGCTTCAGGAGCGTCTTCACCATGCCGTCCTGCTTGGCCTGGAAGGTCGCGTACGCGGCCGGTCCCTCCGCGAGAGGGAGGTGGTGCGTGGCGAATCCGTCGACGCCCAGCGGGTCCTCATCGGTGAGATGCGGGCGGATGGCGTCGACCCACCGCCACACATTGGCCTGTCCCATGCGTACCTGGAGCTGCTTGTCGAACATCTGGAGCAGGGGCATCGGGCTCGCCGCGCCGCCGTAGACGCCGCTGATGGACAGCGTGCCGCCGCGGCGTACCGCGTCGATCCCCGTGAGCAGGGCGCTGAGGCGGTCGATGCCCGCCTTCTCCATCAGGGGCCGGGCGAGTTTGTCGGGGAGCAGTCCGGTGGCCCACTGGGCCGCCTGCGCGACGGGCGCGCCGTGTGCCTCGATGCCGACCGCGTCGATCACCGCGTCCGTCCCGCGGCCGTCGGTGAGGTCGCGTACCGCGTCTCCCACGTTCTTGCCGTGCTCGCGCAGGTCCAGGGCGGTGACGCCGTTGCGCCGGGCGCGGTCGAGCCGGGCGTCGACGAGGTCGACCCCGATGACGCGCTCCGCGCCGCGCAGCCTGGCGATCCGGGTCGCCATGTCCCCGATGGGGCCGAGGCCCAGGACCGTCACGCTGCCGCCAGGGGGGATGTCCGCGTACTCGACGGCCTGCCAGGCGGTGGGCAGGACGTCGGAGAGGTAGACGAACCGGTCGTCCGGGGGGCCGTCCGGCACCTTGATGGGCAGGGTGTTGCCGAAGGGGACCCGCAGGTACTCGGCCTGGCCGCCGGGCACCTGCCCGTACAGCTTGGTGTAGCCGAACAGCGCGGCTCCGCTGCCCATGGACCTCACCTGCGTCGTCTCGCACTGGGAGTGCAGGCCCTGCTTGCACATCCAGCAGGTGTTGCAGGAGACGTTGAACGGGATCACCACACGGTCGCCCACGGCCACGCCGGTGACCTCCGGCCCGATCTCCGCGACGACGCCCATCGTCTCGTGCCCGAGGATGTCGCCCACGTCCAGGTACGGGCCGAAGACCTCGTACAGGTGCAGGTCGGAGCCGCAGATACCGGTGGACGTCACCTGGACGATGATGTCGTCGGGCTTCTCGATACGCGGATCGGGAACCTCCTCGACGCGTACGTCCCGCTTGCCTTGCCATGTCAGTGCGCGCATGTTCTCGCGCCTCCCTGCGTGCTCGCGTGCGGTGGGGGTCGCCTTCTGCGGCTCGATCCCGTGGACCGAGGTCCTCCACCAGGGGCTCACACTGTGCGGGGCCTCGCACGGTGACCGCCTGGAGCGGAGATCACCCCGCGTACCCAGGGCCGGGAGGGTTGATGCGCGCCGGTGGCCCTCACCTGGGTGCGCCCGTGATCGGCGTGGGTCACGCTGGGAGAAGAAGCCGGAACCGGACGAGTGCGTTCGGCTTACGCGGGAACCCGTGGACCGGCCCCCGCAGACAGAGCAATCGAGGGCCGCCGGGCAGCTCTGTCGCTCGACGATCCAGGAGATACGTATGAACCCCGCACCCCACGCCCACAACGACCACCCGGTCACCGTGACCCTGAGCGACTGCTCGGACGACGACGCCCGTCGCGTGCTGTCACATCTCTCCGCGGAGTTCCCCGACCAGTCGCCCTCGCAGGACACGCCAGGTGACGACAGCACGCACGCCACGGTCTGGACGGCCGTGTTCCAGGCGTTCTCCGACGGATCTGACCTGACGTCCGCCTCCGGCACGGGCGGGATCGACGGCTCGGTGTCCCTGACCGCCCAGGGGGCGCCGCACGACGTGACGACGGTGCGCAGGGCGCTGGCGCGGGCCTTCACCGTCGAGGACGCGGGCTCTGCCTCCGGTGACCAGGAGCTCGAGAGCCAGTTCCGCCTCACCGCGAGCTGAGCGGCGGCCGGAGACGGACGAGGGCGCTGCCGCGGATCTTCCGCGGCAGCGCCCTCGTCGTGTTCGTCCCCGCAGGGCCGGTGACGGTCAGTCGGTGACCAGCAGGCCGGCGCGGAGCTTGCCCACGACCCGGGTGATCAGCCGCGACACGTGCATCTGCGAGCAGCCCAGCTCGTCGGCGATCTGCTGCTGCGTCCGCTCCTCGACGAAGCGCAGATGCAGCAGGGTGCGGTCCCGCTCGTCGAGTTCCGCGATCAGCGGGGCGAGCGAATGGAAGTTCTCGACGAGTTCGAAGGACTCCTCGTCGACGCCGATGAAGTCGGCCAGCATCGTGTCCGACTCGTCGTCCTGGCCGTTGATCGCCGCGTCCAGGGAGACGGCGTTGTAGCCGTTGGACGCCATCTGCGCCTGCGCGACCTCGGACGGCTCCAGCTGCATCAGCTCGGCGAGTTCGGCCGTCGACGGCGAGCGGCCCAGGCGCGTACGCAGTTCCTCGGTGGCCTTCGACAGTTCGAGGCGGGCTTCCTGCAGCCGGCGCGGGACGTGCACGGCCCATGTCGTGTCGCGGAAGAACCGCTTGATCTCACCGGTGATGTACGGCACGGCGAAAGAGGTGAACTCGACCTCGCGGGTGAGTTCGAACCGGTCGATCGCCTTGATCAGGCCGATCGTGCCGACCTGGATGATGTCCTCCATCTCCTGCGGGCCGCGGTGCTTGAACCGCGAGGCCGCGTACTGCACCAGAGAGAGGTTCATCTCGATCAGGCAGTTGCGCACGTACTGGTATTCGTGTGTGCCTTCTTCAAGAAGGGTGAGGCGGTCGAAGAACCGCTTGCCGACCTCTCGCGCGTCCTTCGGCGCGATGGAGGAAGGATCCGTGTATGCGCGCTCGTCCAGGTCCTCCTCGTTCCGAGTGGCCTGGTTCCGCCCCTGCGCCGTCACGGTGATCATTGAGTCCCGCTCCTTGTGTATCGAGCCTGGCCTGACGTTCCCCGTTGGGCGCCGATTACCCGGGAACGCACGGCGCACAGCTGCCGATGATCTACGTTTTTTCGCCGCGCTGGTGGCCGCGGCGGGCGTCGCGGTCGAAGATGCCGAGGATGTCGCAGGGTCCGCCGTCGGCTCCGATGGCGTGCGGGAGCATCGTGGGGAACTCCGCCGCCTGATGGGTCTCGATCCGCAGGCGCCGGTCGCCCAGGAGCAGGATCGCGGTGCCGGACAGGACGACGAGCCATTCGCGGCCCGGGTGGGCACGCATGCGCGAGGGCTTGTCGGGCGGCGGTTCGGTCATGCGCTGGCGGATGACGCTCATACCGGGTTCCGCCTTGATGGGCCAGCGCATCTGCCCGCGGACGCTGTCGATCGTCGGGTGGGAGACGACGTCGTCCGTGGCCGTCTCGACCAGTTGGTCGAGCGAGGTGTCCAGGGCGCGCGCGAGGACGACGAGTTGATCGAGGGCGAGGCGTCGCTGTCCGTTCTCGATACGGGAGAGAGTGGACTGGCTGACCTTGGCGCGGCCCGCCAGCTCCTCCAGGGACCAGCCCTGCGCCAGCCGCAGGGCGCGGATGCGTTTGCGTACCAGACTGTCCAGCTCACCGTTGCCTTGCGTCATAGGCATGACTGTATGCCTGTGCGGCAGGGCGCCCGGTGGCCGCGCCGCGTGCCGCTCGCCATATGAGACACCTTTATGGGATCCCGAAGAGATCCTTACAGTGGTGCACATGTTCGGACCCGCACGTCAGCTCGCTCTCGCGCTCTTCGCGGCCACGCCGTGGAGCGTCGACGACGCGCTCTGTCGCAGCTGACTCCAGGCCGCGGAACCCCGCCGTCGCCGCCCGTCCGACATTCCCCCTCCCGCTTCCGGAGACTCACCGTGACCACCGCTCCCCCCGCCGGGGCGCCGCCCAGGGCCGCCCTGCTCGCGCCTGCCCCCACCTCGTCCCCCGCCCCCGTCGCCGAACCCGCGCCACCGGTGCGGCGGGCACCGCTGATCGGCGCCGGCGTCATCGGCGTGGCCCTCGCCGGCCATGTCTTCGCCGAACACGGGGCCAAGCCCGGTGTCCTGCTGCTGCTCGGCATCGCGCTCGGGTTCGCGCTGTTCCACTCGCGGTTCGGGTTCACCTCCGCCTGGCGGCAGTTGGTGGCCGTCGGCAACGGCACCGGGCTGCGCGCCCACACGCTGCTCCTCGGCACCACCGCGACGCTCTTCGCGCTGATCATCGGGACCGGCAGCGGCCTCTTCGGCTCGGTGCCCGCGCCCAGCGCGGGGCCGATCGGCGTGGGCCTGCTGGTCGGCGCGTTCCTCTTCGCGATCGGCATGCAGCTCGGCGGCGCCTGCGCCTCCGGCACCCTCTTCGCCGTCGGCTCGGGGCAGAGCACCATCGTGCTCACCCTCTTCGGCTTCATCACGGGGTCGACGCTCGCCGCCTGGCAGTTCGGGCTCTGGAACGACCTGCCCGCGTTCGACCCCTTCCTGCTCTCCGACCACGTCGGCTGGTTCGGTTCCTGGGCGGTGACGATCGTGGCGCTGGCCGCGATCTGGTTCGTCGCACGCGCTGTCCAGGCCCGCCGCAATCCCCCGCCGATCGGCGCCGCGCCCTCGGCGCGGGGCGCTCTGGCCCGGACCGTACGCGGCTCCTGGCCGCTGGTCGCGGGCGCGGTGGTGCTCGCGGTGCTCGGCGCCGGAGTGCTGCTCGTCTCGGGCGGTGCCTGGGGCATCACGAGCGCGTTCTCCCTGTGGGGCTCCAAGGTGGTGGGCGCGCTCGGCGGCTCGCCGGAGGCCTGGACGTACTGGCAGCAGCCCGGCAGCGCCGCCCAGTTGTCGGGGCCCGTGCTCGCCGACAAGAACAGCCTCACCGACATCGGCATCATGGTCGGCGCCGCCGTCGCCGCCGCCGCGGGCGGGGTGTGGAAGCTGCACCGCGGCATCCCCGCGCGGACGGCGCTCGCCGCGGTCCTCGGCGGTGTCCTGATGGGCATCGGGGCGCGGCTCGCGGGAGGCTGCAACATCGGCGCCTACCTCGCGGGCATCGCCTCGGGCTCGCTGCACGGCTGGATCTGGGGCGGCGTCGCCATCCTCGGCACCTGGGCGGGGCTGCGGCTGCGTCCGCTGTTCGGCCTGGGCAACCCCAAGCCGACCGACAGCGTCTGCTGAGCCCCGCACCGAACGGCGCTCAGGCGCCGCCCGCGTACATCTCCATGAGGATGTCGACGACGTCGCCGACCTCCGCGTCGGCCAGGTCGTCGAACGCCCCGGAGTGGCGGGCGAGCAGGACTCCCGCGACCGCCGCGACCAGCACGTCGGCCCGCAGGCCCGGGCGGTCGCGGCCCTCGCGGGCGAAGCGGTCCCGCAGCGGTTCCACGAGTCGCGCCTGCAGCGCCGCGCGCGTGGCGTCCTGGGCGCGCTGTTCGCTCAACGGCTGGACCGCGACGCGCAGCAGCGGTACCGGGCCCCGCCGTTCGGCCCGTTCGGCGACCTCGCGCAGCCGGGGCTCGGTCAGCAAGTCGTCCGGGGTGCTGTCGCCGTGCTCGGAGCGGAGCACCTCCACGTAGAGGAGGGCCTTGCTGCCGAAGTGGCGGGCGATCAGTGCGGCGTCGACTCCGGCCCGCTCGCCGATCTCCCGGATGGTGGTGCGGTCGTAGCCGCGCTCGGAGAACAGTTCCGTCGCCGCCCGCAGCAGCGCTTCGCGGCTGGGGGCACCGCTTCGGCGCCGGTCCTGGCCCGGCCCGGTCACGGGCGGCTCGGCTCTGTGCTCGCCTCGGCCGCGGTGCCCGCGCCCGCCGCGACGAGGGACGGCCGCGGGCGGGCGCCGACCCGGGTCAGTACGACGGCGATCACGCCGGTGATCAGGAAGGCGGCACAGCCGACGAGGCCCGCGCTGCGGTAGCCGTCATTGGTCGGCAGCACCGCGCCGACGTCGGTGTGGGCCTGCAGGACGACCGCGCTGAGCGCGCTGCCCGTCGAGTATCCGATGTACTTCACGACCTGATTGAAACTCATCGCGCTGCCCGTCTCCGCCGCGGGCACCCCGCCGACGATCAGTCCGGGGGTGACGGCGAACGTCACGCCCACGCCGAGTCCGGCCAGCGCCATCATCACGCCGATGCCCCACAGGCTGGAGCGGGCGAGCAGGAAGCAGACCAGTCCGGCGAACGACAGGAGGCAGCCGAGCGGCAGCATGCGGGCGGGGGTGGCGGCGCTGCCCATCATGCGGACCAGGCGGCCGGTGAGCAGGCTGGCCGCGGAGAACGGGACGAGCAGCAGCCCGGTGACGACGATGGACGCGCCGAAGCCGTATCCGGCGGCCTCGGGGGTCTGGACGTACCGGGTCACCAGAGCGATCAGCAGGTAGGTGCCGACGCCGCCGACCATCGTGGTCAGGTTGGCGACGAGGACACCGCGGTCCTTGACCAGGCTCACCCGGACCAGCGGATGCGGGGAGCGCAGCGAGTGCGCCACCCAGCCGGTGAGCAGGGCGATGGCGACGACGGCCAGCGCCAGCAGGCGCCCGGAGCTCCAGCCCCAGCGCTCCCCCTCCGCCAGGCTCAGCAGCAGCGCCGCCATGCCGCCGGCCAGCAGCAGCCCGCCGGGCACGTCCATGGGGGTGGTCGGCCGGTGCGGCGGTGCGGGCACGACGATCACGGTCGCGACGAACGCGGCGACCGCGGTGGCGGCCGCGAACCAGAACCCGGCGTACATGCCGAGGTACTCCGCGAACAGTCCGGTGATCGGGTAGCCGAGGCCGATACCCGCCGCGGTGGTCAGGGAGAGCGTCGCCACCGCCGCGCGGGCCTTCTCCGGGGGCAGCGCGTCGCGGGCCGTGGCGATGGCGAGCGGGACGAGTCCCATGCCGACGCCCTGCAGGGCCCGGCCGGCGAGCAGGCAGGGGAAGCCGAGCGGCAGCGCCGCCAGCAGGCTGCCCGCCATGACGGCGCCGAGCCCGGTGAGGATGACGCGCTTGCGGTACGGGCCGTCGCCGAGCCGCCCCATGACCGGCGTGGCGATGGCGCCGACCAGCATCGTCACGGTCAGCGCCCACTGCGCGGTGGAGACGCCGACGTGGTCCTCGGCGGCGATGGTCGGGATCAGTGGTGCGCCGAGGCTGCTGACGACGGCGACGAGCATGCCGAGCGAGACGAGGACGGGCACGAGTGCGCGCGGGTGGCGCAGCACGGGGGCCGTTGCGGAGGGGGTGGGCGCGGGCGCCGGTATGGAGGGACGCAAAGGTTTTCCCGTTCGTGTCATCAAGCGATGTCATCGCATGATGACAGGCCGGGGCGCGGGCTCCACACCCCGGCGACGTGCCGGTGACCGAAGTCACGAAAAGGCGCGCACACGGGGACGTGTGCGCGCCTGCCTCGCTCAGGTACGCGTCGGTGGTCCGGTACGGCTCACGCGAGCGGCGTCACCCGGATGTTCCGGAAGCGCACCTTGTTGCCGTGGTCCTGGAGCCGGATCGCCCCGGCCGACGGCCCCTCCGGCGCGCCCGCGCCGGTCGGGCCGTCGATCGCGACGTCGTCGTGGACCTTCTTGCCGTTCCACACCACGGTGACCCGCGCGTCGGCGGTCTTCTCGCCGCTGTCGTCGAAGCGCGCCGCGCGGAACGTGATGTCGTACGACTGCCATGTCTCCGGCGCCCGCGACGCGTTGACGTCCGGCGCCTTCTTCAGGTAGATCGCCCCGGCCTCGTTCGTGTCGAGGGTCGTGTCGCCGTACGAGTCGAGGATCTGGAGCTCGTAGCGGTCCTGGAGGTAGATGCCGCTGTTGCCGCGGTCCTGGCCGGTCACGTCGTCCGGCAGCAACGGCACGCGGAACTCGGCGTGCAGCGTGAAGTCCTGGTAGGCGTCCTTGGTCCGCAGGTCGCCGCAGCACACCTCCATCGACTGTTCGGCGGCGAGCGGCCATTGGGCACTCCGCCCGTCCGGATGCTGCCACTGGGCCTGGGATCCGGCGGTGCCGTCGAAGAGGGGGACCGGGGCGCCGTGCGGGCGCACGGTGATCAGGTCGAGGTTGACGTGGCCCGCGTCGCCGGTGTCGAAGCGGTAGGCGACGGTGTTCTTCCCGGCGCGCAGCCGGACCCGTTCGGTCTTCGTCGACCACGTGTCCCAGGTGCCGGTCGAGGCGAGCGAGGTCTGTCTCAGTTTCGTCCCGTTGGCGTACAGGGAAAGGGACTTGGTGCCCTCGTACGGGTTGGGGCCGTTGGAGTAGCGCAGGTTCACGTCGTAGTCGCCGGCCCTGGGGACCGTCACGTCGAAGGTGGTGGCGGCCTTGCCCTCGGTGCTGTAGCGGTCGACGAAACCACTGCCCGAGTAACCGGTGTGGTCGGTGTGGACGCCGGCCGTACCGGTCAGCCGGGCCTCTTCGGCCTCGTACAGCGTGGCGGCCGGCGGCTGCTTGCCGGGCAGTTCGTTGAGGGTGTACCAGGCTTCCGTGCTCCACAGGGTCTCGCCGGACGTGGCGGCGAAGGGGCGCGGCGAGCGGACGTGCACGACGCGGCCCGGCTTGAGGCCGTCGAGCCGCAGCCGCACCGTGCGGCCGTTGTCGGCGAGGGTCGCCGAGCGCACGGCGAGCCGCTCCTCGGCGATCTTCGGTCCGCCGTAGTCGCCGGTCGGGGTGTAGCGCCACTGTTCGGCCGTGTAGCGCTCGGCCAGCTTGTCGGCGGTGTCCTGCGACACCGGCTGCGTGTATGTGAGGTCGAAGCCGCCGGGGACCGCGCGCATCTCCTTGATGTCGAAGGTGTTGCCACCGTTCGGCGTCAGCTTCTGCAGGCCGAACCGCAGCTTGCCTTCCTGCCCCCAGTTGCCGTCGGCGCCGAGGCCGCCGGTGTAGATCGCTCCGTCGGGGCCCATGGTGATGCGGTTGACGCCGGCTTCGAGCCCTTGGGTGTAGCGGAACACGGCGCCCTGGTACTGGCCCTTCACCTTCTCCAGGTATCCGCGCTGGAGTCCGCCGTAGGTGACGTCACCGAAGAGCATCTGGCCCGCGAACTGTCCCTTGGTCAAGTACAGCGGTGTGCTGGGTGAGTTGGCGATCTCGTTCTGCGGCAGCCAGAGCACCGGCTGGGTGACGGGCTGGTCGTCGAACGGGCCCGACGGCTCGGTGTAGTGGTTGAAGAAGCGGTCCTGTCTGATCTGGACGAGCTTCGACGCGGGCAGCCAGCCGCCCTGGTTGTCGGTGGTGAAGATGGAGTCGTCCGGGCCCCAGCCGATCCCGTTCGGCGTGCGCAGGCCGCCCGCGACGGCGTGGATCTTCCCCGTCTTCCTGCTGACCTTGTACGTGGTTCCGCGGCCCGGCGCCGGCTGCGGGGTGGTGGTCGCCCCGCCGTAGTCGATGGCGACCGACAGGTTCACGTAGAAGTAGCCGTCACGGTAGAGGAGCCCGAAGGCGAACTCGTGGAACTTGCCGCCGTACGGCCAGGTGGCGATCGTGCGGTACTCGTCGGTGACGAAGTCCTTGTCGGTGTCGACGAGTTGGGTGAGTTCGTGCTTCTGCGATACGTACAGGGAACCGTCGACGTACTTGATGCCCATCGGCTCGCGCAGGCCGCTCGCGATCTTCTTGACGGTCACCTTGTCGCGGCTGGTGGCACCGGTGACGTGGTCGAGGAGGTACACCTCGCCGGCCACGTTCTCGGAGCCGCCCCACGTGCTGAGCGCGAGGCGTCCGTCAGGCAGCCAGTCCATGCCGGTGACCTGCGGTTCGAAGCCGTCCGGCCGCAGGTCGGTGAGGTCGAGGTCGGGGCGGACGCCGGTCAGCGGCAGGCCGTCGCCGGGGCTGTCCGTACCCGCCTCGCATTCCTTGCGGCCCGGCGCGGTGACCCGGACGACCCCGGCGTCGGTGCTCAGCGCCTCGCGCGGCACCACACTGAAGTCGCTCGCGCCCGGCGGTTTCCAGGCGAGGGTGAGCTGCTGGCCGCCGGTCGCCTCGAAGTAGTCGACGTGGAACGGGTGGGAGCCCGCGCCGAGTTGGACGGCTCCGTCCTTGGGCTCGGCGCCGTGCAGCCCGTCGTGGTCGATGACCTCGCGGTCGTCGATGGTGAGCCGTGAGCCGTCGTCGCTGGTGAGGCGGAAGGAGTACGTCCCATCGCTCGGGACGACCAGGTAACCGGAGGCCTGGGCCGTGAAGTTGTCGGCGAATCCGCCGAAGTCCTCGACCGTGGACCAGTCCACGGTCTGCATCAGCTTGTCGTGGTTGGGGGTCTGGCCGGGCTTGAGCGTGCACAGCTTGTTGAGCGGCACCTGGGTGTCGAAGACGCGCAGGGTGACACCCGGTTCCTGCGGCGGGATGTCGTCGGCGGCGGCGACGGACGGGGGCGCGACCCAGACGCCTCCGGCGAGAAAGCCACCGACGAGCAGGGTGGTGAGGCGTCTTCGGGCGCGGGGGAACAGCCGTGGATGCATCGGTCCTCCAGGACGGGACCGGAGGCCGCCGGATTGCACTCCGATCGAACTGAGAGCCTGTCGTCATAGGGATCCGCGGGTGCGCGGACGGACAGGGTTCCTACGGTTGCGCCGTCACGCTAAGGGACTTCTGCTCAACTCGTCCATACTTTGTCATCGATGAGTTCAAAGTGCGGCCGAGGCCCGGTCGCCGAGCAGCCGGGCGGCCGCGTGGACGCCGCTCGCCGACCCGTACGTGCCGCGCGTCGCCGCATGTCACGCCCGAGCCGGGGCACTTGTCGTCCCTGCGCCGAACCACGGGCGCGAAGGGGAGAGGGAGAGCGCGTGAGTGCAATCAAGGGCAGGGGCAGGGCCAAGGCCCGTCAGGCGGCGAACAGTTCCGTCGTCGACACAGGCGCGCGCTGGGGTCTGGCCGCGCGAGGGGTGCTCTACCTGTTGATCGGGCTGCTGGCCCTGCGTGTCGCGTTCGGCGGCGGGGGCGAGGAGGCCGACAGCAGCGGGGCCGTCCGCGAACTGGCCCAGCAGCCGTTCGGCAAGGTGCTGGTGTGGGCTGTCGGGATCGGCCTGGTGGGCATGGCACTGTGGCGGCTCAGCGAGGCCTTGTTCGGCTCGTCCGGACCCGGCGGCGACAAGCCGGGGAAGCGGGTGTTCTCGGCCGTGCGCTGCGTCTTCTACGGGTTCATGGCGTACTCGGTGCTGTCCTTCGCGGCGTCCGCCAAGAAGAGCGAGGGCAGCGACGCCAAGTCGCGGGACTTCACGGCACGGGCGCTCGACCTTCCGGCGGGGCGCTGGCTGGTCGGTGTCGCCGGCCTGGTGGTGATCGGCATAGGCGTCGGCGTCGCAGTGCGGGCGGTGATGCGCAAGTTCCACAAGCACCTCAAGAAGGCGCAGATGTCGCGGCACCTGCGCCGGGGCATCGACGTGCTGGGCATCAGCGGTGGTGTCGCACGGGGGCTGATCTACGCGGGCGCGGGCCTCTTCGTGGTGATCGCCGCCGCGAAGTACGACCCCGGCAAGGCCAAGGGGGTGGACGGCACCCTGCGGGCTTTCGCGGACACTCCTGCCGGGCCGTGGCTGCTGGCGCTGATCGCCTTCGGTCTCCTGCTGTTCGGCCTGTTCTCGTTCGCGCTCGCCCGCTACCGCAGGGTCTGACCGGCGGGTCAGCCGGTCACCAGGCCGGCGACGAGGTTGATGGTGGTGGCGAGGATGCTGGTGCCGAAGGCGTAGGACAGCAGGGTGTGCCGCAGCACGATCGCGCGGATCGTCGGGCTGGACACACTGGTGTCGGACACCTGGTACGTCATGCCGAGGTTGTAGCTGAAGTAGAGGAAGTCCCGGTAGGCGGGCGGCTGTTCGCCGTTGAAGTCGATCCCGCCGCCGGACGCGTAGTACACGTAGGCATAGCGGGTGGCGTACATGAGGTGCAGCGCGGCCCAGGCCAGGAACACTCCGCACAGCGCGGTCGCCGCGGCGACGTGGCCGGTGTCGGAGCTGCCGCGCAGGAGCAGCAGCACGATGGCGACCAGGCCGCACAGGGCCGCGGCGACGACCACGAGTTCCTCGGTGAGGGGGCGGAAGTCCTCGCGGTGCGCGTTGTCGTGCGTGGCGTCGGCGCCCATCGGCCACAGCACCAGCCAGCCCGACACCACGAAGGCGAGTTCCGTCACGGCGATGCCGACGAGCCAGCCGAGCGGGGCATCGGTCGTGGCCCCCACGACGGCGCCGATCAGGGCCCCCAGCACCACCGCCACGACGAGCCGGGGGACGGCGGACTGCGGCAGCGGGGAAGCCATCTTCATGGAGCGAATCCTCGCAGGTGGTCGCGGCTCCCGTAGCGGAGCCGGGCCGCCGTGCACAGACCCGGGGCAGGCCCGGCCTCGACATGCTTACTTACCAGTCAGTAGGCTCGCGCGGCAGCCGTAACCGCACCGCTACTCGGGAGGCCCCTTGCGCCGCGCACGTTCGCCCCAGCTCCTCGCCGGACTCCTGGCCGGGGCCGGGGTCGCTCATCTCCTGGTACCGAAGCCCTTCGACTCGATGGTGCCGCGCGTGCTGCCGGGCGCGCCGCGCACCTGGACCTACGCGAGCGCCGCGGTGGAACTGGCGCTGGCGGCCGGGGTCGCCCTGCCGCGCACGCGGGAGCGGTCGGCGACGGCCGCGGCCGCGTTCTTCGTCGCCGTCCTGCCCGGCAACGTGCAGATGGCCGTCGACTGGCGCGACCGCCCGGCCCCGCTGCGCCGCGCCGCGCTGGCCCGGCTGCCGCTGCAGGTGCCGCTGGTGCTGTGGGCGCGGAAGGTGGCCCGCGACGCGCGGTGAGGAACGCCCGGCGGCGGCGTCAGCCGGCAGGGGGCACGAACTCCCGCAGCAGGTCGGTCAGGGCGCGGGCCGCAGCGCTCCGCGCACGGTCGGCCGGGGCCGCAAGGGACAGCGGCCAGTGCAGGTCGGCGCCGGTCACCGGGATCACGGCGAGCCCGTGCGCGGTGCCGGTGAGGAAGCGCGGCAGCAGGGCGATGCCGAGGCCCGCGCGCACATAGTCCGCGCTGGTGGCGATGTCGGTGATCTCGATGGTGACGTGGCGCGGCACACGCGCCGTGGTGAAGGCACGGTCGGCGACGGCGCGGTTCCCGTAGCCGACCGGGCAGTCGATGAAGCGCAGCCCGGCCAGTTCACCGATCTCCACGTCGGTGCGTCCGGCGAACGGATGGTCGTGCGGCACGACCAGGTCCAGCGTCGAGCCGGTCAGTGGCAGCAGTTCGATACCGGCGGGGCGCGGTCCCGGCAGTGACACGAAGGCCAGGTCGAGACGGCGTTCGGTGAGCCCTTCGATATGCCCCCGCGAACCGGTGGGCGCGACGCTGATCTGCAGTTGCACACCGGGGTGACGGCGGTGGAACTCGCCGAGCAGGGCGGGCAGGTCGATCAGCCGGATCGAGGTCAGCGTGCCGAGGCGCAATGTGCCGCGCAGTCCGCCGCGCACCTCGGCGACGGCGTCGGCGGCTTCCCGGGCCGCGTCCAGGGCGATCCGCGCCTTGGGCAGGAGGGCCCGGCCCGCATCGGTGAGCAGCACGCGCTTGGAGTTGCGGTCCAGCAGGCGCGCGTCCAGCTCCCGCTCCAGGGCCTTCACCGCGGCGGAGACCGCGGACTGCACGATGTGCAGCCGGGCCGCCGCGCGCGTGAAGTTCTGCTCTTCGGCGACGGCGACGAAGTATTCGAGATGTCGGAGCTCCACGCCCCGACTATCGCACAGCTATCTCCGAAACAGATGGTTGCCAGCTGGAAGATTCGTTGGACGCGATCGCCGGGCGGACGCAGGATGGGCAGCGTCCGGACACCGGATCCTCGATCGGAGCTGAGCCATGACCACGCAGACACCCTTGCCCGTCCGGCCCTCCACGCCGGACGGCCCGTCGCCGGTCGGCGCCGCCGTGGGTACCGGCTCCGCCCGCCACGGCACGGGTTTCTGGGCCGTCGCCGTGGCGTTCCTGACAGCCATGGCGTTCTCTACCGTGCCGACGCCGCTGTATCCGCTGTACGAGGTCCGGGACGGCTTCTCGACGTTCATGGTCACCGTGGTCTTCGCCGTCTACGCGGTGGGCGTGATGGTCAGTCTCGTGCTGGCCGGGCACGTGTCGGACTGGGTGGGGCGCCGCAAGATCCTCGTGGCGGCGCTCGCACTGGAGCTCGTCGCGGCCGTGCTCTTCCTGACGACCCCGGCGCTGCCCATGCTGCTCGTGGCCCGCTTCGTCACCGGTCTCGGCGTCGGCATGCTGACCGCGACGGCCACGGCGCACCTGCACGAACTGCACGCCGCGCACCGGCCCGGCGCCTCGGCGCAGCGCTTCGAGATGGTCTCCACCGCGGCCAACATCGGCGGCCTCGGCCTCGGCCCGCTGGTCGCCGGGTTCCTCGCCCAGTACGTGGGGGCACCGCTCCGCCTGCCCTACGTCGTCTTCGCGGTGCTGCTCGTGGCGGTCATGGCCGCGCTCGTACTCGCCCCCGAGACGGTCCCCCAGCAGCGGGTCCGGCCGAAGTACCGGCCGCAGCGGGTGAGCGCCGACCACGGGGACCGCGCCGGGTACATCGCCGCCGCTGCCGCCGCCTTCTCCTCGTTCGCCGTGTTCGGTCTCTTCACATCGATCGCCGCCGGCTTCGTCGGGCACACGCTCGGCCATCCCTCCCGCGCCCTGGCCGGCGGCATCGTCGCCGCCGTGTTCGGCGGCGCGGCCCTCGCCCAGACGCTGGCCCACCGGCTGCCCCGGGCCAAGATGACAGCGGGCCTGGTCGCCGAGGGCGCCGGTTTCCTGACGCTCGTCGTCGGCATGCACACCGCCGGTCTCGCCGCGTTCCTGGCCGGCGGCGTCGTGGCGGGCATCGGCGCGGGCCTGCTGTTCAAGGCGGCGGTGGGCAGCGTCGTGGCGATGGCCGCGCCGGCGCGCCGCGGCGAGGCGCTCGCGAGCCTGTTCCTCATCGCCTACCTGGGGCTGAGCGTCCCGGCGGTCGGCATCGGCGTGGCCACCCTGTCGCTCACCGCCACCGCCGCGATGACCTGGTTCGCCGGGCTGCTCCTCGTGCTTCTCGCTCTCGTCGCGGTACTCAACCGACGCTCGTCAGGCGGCCGTTGAGCCCAGTTCGGCGAAGAGGCCCTCAGGTGGACGCGCGGACCACCAGTTCTGGTTCGAAGATCAGGGACGTCGGCTCCGTGCGCTCGCCCTCGATGTGTTCCTGAAGGATGCGGGCCATGGCCCTGGCCATCTCCTCGACCGGCTGCCGTACGGTCGTCAGCGGCGGAGTGCACGTGATCGCGACGCTGGAGTCGTCGAACCCGACCACCGCGACATCCTCCGGGATGCGCCGGCCCCGCTCCCGCAGCACCTGGCAGGCGCCTTGCGCCATCAGGTCGTTGGCCGCGAACACGCCGTCCAGACGGGGGTGGTCGTCCAGCAGTCTGGCCATCGCGGCGGCGCCGCTGCCGAGCGTGAACCCGCCCTCCGCGATGGGCACATAGGGCAGCCCCGCCCGCTCCATCGCCTCCCGGAACCCGGCGAGGCGCTGCTGTCCGGCCGGCAGGTCCAGGGGCCCCGTCACCGTCGCCACGCGGCGGCGGCCGCGGTCCAGGAGGTGCTGCGCGGCCATCCGGCCGCCCTCGCCGTGCGCCAGGTCCACGTAACTGATGGGAGCGGGCAGCGCGGGCCGCGCGAAACACACGGCGGGCAGCCCCTCCCGGGCGAGCAGCGGCGGCAGCGGGTCCTCCGCGTGCGTGGAGACGACCAGCGCGCCGTCCGCCCTGCCCTCGCGCAGGTACCCCATCACCTCGTCCCGGGCCGTCCCGGACTCGGCGAACATCAGGACGGGGTGCATGGACCGTGTCCTGAGGAAGGCGACGACACCGCTGACGATGCGGCCGAAGAACGGGTCGGCGAAGACCCGCGCCGCGAACGCGTTCCGGGCGCTCTCGTCCTCCTCGCCCGCGCCGGACACCACCAGGGCGATGGTCTCCGCACGCCGGGTGACCAGGGAACGCGCCGCCCTGTTGGGGGTGTAGCCGGTGCGCCTGATCGCGGCGCGCACCGTCTCGCGGATGGCGGGGTCCACGCTGGGGACCTCGTTGATCACCCGGGACACGGTCGCCCGCGAGACCCCCGCCTCACGGGCGACGTCCTCCAGCGTCAAGGACTGTCGTTGCATGCACGCAGCTTAATCGCGCCGCCTCACCGCGCATAGAGCGCTCTCTTGTCGCCCGCCCCGTCCCGTACTTGTACGTGTGCGGTGAGCGGAAGGTCTCCCGCGGAGCGTCCCACGTGCACGAGGAAGCGGCCCGGCTCTCCGGCCCACGCGCGTTCCTGGACGTTCCAGTGCCGCAGTGCACGGAGAGGGACGGTGACGGTGGCCCGCGCTGTTTCGCCGGGTGCCGCGTGCACGGCCGCGTACCCGGCGAGCCAGCGCACGGGGCGTTCCACGTCCGAGTCCGGCCGGGACAGATACACCTGGACGACCTCGCGCCCACTTCTGCCACCTGTGTTCCGCACCTGCGCCGAGACGGTGAACCCGCCGTCCTGCGCGGCGACTTCGGACACGGCGACGCTCTCGTACCGCCAGGTCGTGTAGCCCAGGCCGTGCCCGAACCAGTAGGCGGGCGTTCGTCCGGTGCGCAGCCAGGCCCGGTGTCCGACATGAAGCCCCTCGTCGTACGTGAGCACGCCGTCGACGGGGCGGGTGGTGGTGACGGGGGCGTCGTCGAGGCGTGCGGCCCAGGTCGTGGGGAGACGGCCGCCGGGTTCGGTGTCGCCGAACAGGATTCCGGCGAGGGCGCCACCGGCTTCCTGGCCCGGCAGCCAGGTGAGCAGGACCGCGTCGACGGCGTCGCGCCAGGGCAGTTCGACGGGCCCTCCCGAGTTGACCACCACGACCGTACGGGAGTTGACCGCCGCGACGGCGCGCACGAGGTCGTCCTGGTGCCCGGGCAGGGCGAGAGTGGTGCGGTCGTGTCCTTCCGATTCGCTTCCGTCGGTGGTGCCGACGACGACGACCGCCGCGTCGGCCTCGCGGGCCACGGCGACGGCCTCGGCGATCGCCGCGTCGGCGGGGAGGGCGGGGGGAGCAGCGGTCAGGACGGTGGCGCGACCGGTGTCGGGGGCGAGTTCACGGCGTGCCACGACGAGGACGGGGGTTCCCTCGGTGAGGAGGTGGTGGGCCGTGGCGCCGGGTGGGTTCACGTGGACGACGGCCGGGTCGTCGGTGCGGCGGGGGAACGTGCCGTCGATCAGTGGGTGGCCGTCCACGGTCAGCGACATCCGGCCGAACCCGCCGACGGAGAACGCCCATTGCCCTCCTCTCTCCGGTGTCAGCAGGGCGCTGATCTCCACGGTGTGGGCGCCGTCGGTGAGCTCCGGTTCGAGCAGCCGGCCCGAGCGCCGGTGTTCGCCGTAGAGCTCGTTGCCTTCCGCGTCCAGCATGCGCAGCAGCACGCCGGGCGCGCCGGACCGCGGATCGGCGCAGTTCCGGGGGCTCAGCGGTGCGGGCGGGGCCCCGAGGTCCGGGCCCGCGGCATGGACGACGCGGGCCCGGCCGCGCAGTCGCTCCCGGATGCCGTCCAGCGGCGGGACGACCCGCTCGGGGAAGACTCCGGCGCTGCCGCCGCCCTGCACGCGTGGCGCCACGGCATGGGCCCCGATGACCGCGACGGTGCTCAAATCGTCCTCGCGCAAAGGGAGTACGCCGTCGTTCTCCAGCAGAACCGCCCCGGCCGTGACGGCACGGCGCAGCAACTGCCGCGTACGGGTGGGGTGTGGCGGCGTACGCCGTGGCAGGGCAGGGAACCCGTCCAGGGCGCCGACGCGCCGGGCCAGCAGGAGCAGTCGGCGGACCTTGTCGTCGATCGCGGCTTCCGGTACGTGCCCGGCGGCCACGGCGTCGGCGAGCAGGTCGTCCCACGGGCCGCCCGGTCCCGGCATCGCGAGATCGAGGGCCGCGTTCGCCGTGTCCACCGCCGTGCGCAGGGCTCCCCAGTCGGAGATCACCACGCCGTCGAATCCCCACTCGTCCTTCAAGGGCCGGGCGAGCAGTGAACTGGCGCTCATCGTCGTTCCGTTGACGCGGTTGTACCCGGCCATCACCGCCCAGACGCCGGCGTCGACGGCCGCTTCGAAGGGGGCGAGGAAGACCTCGCGCAGGGTGCGTTCGTCGACCCGCACGTCCACGGTCAGGCGGCCGGTCTCGGAGTCGTTGGCCACGAGGTGCTTGGCCGTGGCGGCGACTCCCCCGCCCTGCAGTCCGCGGATCAGGGCCGCGCCGATCCGGCCCACGAGCCAGGGGTCCTCGGAGAAGCACTCGAAGTGACGGCCGGCCAGGGGCGACCGGTGCAGGTTCAGGTTCGGGGCCAGTACGACGTGCACGCCCTTGCGGCGCGCCTCGTCGGCGAGCAACCCGCCCAGTTCCGCGACGAGTTGCTCGTCCCAGGACGCCGCGAGCGCCGACGAGGACGGCAGCAGTACCGAGGTGACGCGCTCGTCCCAGGCCTCGCCCCGTACCCCCGCGGGCCCGTCCGAGGTCACCACCTCGCCCAGGCCCACGGCGGGTTCGGCGCGGGTGCGCCAGGTGGTCCCGCCCGTGAGCAGCCGTACCTTCTGCCCTGGACCCAGCTTGTCGACCAGCCGGTCCGACTCCTCGTCGGCCATAGCCCCACCCTTCGAACCCGGAACACGGAACCCAGAACACAGACCGACAACACACACGACCCAGGGACGCTGTAGAGCGCTCTCTCGCGGTGCTGTTCCGTTCTCTTCCTACCGGCTCCCGGTCAGTTGTAGACGCCGAACTCGTAGAGGGAGTAGCCGTATCCGGTGCCGCGGGCGGTGCCGTTGACGCGGACATAGCGGCCGGTGCCGGTCACGTCGAAGTCGTCGACGCCGCCGTTGCCGTCGGTGACCTGGCGGACGGTCGTCCAGTTCTGCCCGTCGTCCGAGGTCTGGATGGTGTACGCCTTCGCGTACGAGGTCTCCCAGTTGAGCTGGACATGCTTGAACGACTGGCGGGAACCCAGGTCGACCTGGAGCCACTGCGGGTCGCTCCAGTCACTGGCCCAGCGCGTGTCGTTCTTGCCGTCGACTGCCTGCGGCGCGGTGCACGGGCAGTCGCCGTAGTCGGTGGTCTGCTGCGAGGAGGCGGTGGCCGCCTTGCCCAGGGCGATGTTCGTCCCGCTGACCGGCGGCGGCACGACGCGCACCGAACGGGTCTCGACGCCGACGTTGCCCTTGCCGTCGGTGACCTTGACGTAGATCTTCCAGACGCCAGGCTTGTCGGGGGCGGTCACTTTCAGGCGCCCCGAGCCCAGGTCGGTGGCCTGCATCGGCACGAGCTGCTTGCTCTGGTCGATGTAGTTGCTGTTGCTCAGCACCTGGTAGGAGAGCGGGTCTCCGTTCGGGTCGGTCGCCTTGGCGGAGACGATGAGGTCGCGTCCCGCGGGCACGTTCGACGCGCCGCCCTCGATGTCCATCTGCGAGATGACCGGCGGGGTGTTGCCCCGCGAGGTGTCCGCTCCGTAGGCCTTCTTCACGGCGTAGTACGAGAGCCGCTTCTCGCCGGCGGGCAGCAGGTTGAACCAGATGCCGCCGAAGTCGTACTCGGTGCCGTAGTGGAACATGGTGGCGCCCAGGGCGACGCCCTTGTGCCCGGTGATGCAGTCCCAGGCCTTGGTGTACCCCGCGGCCTTGGCCTGGTCGGTGGGCTCCTGGGGTACGCCGTTGGCGTCGTCGGGCACTTCCCACTCCCCCGCGGGCCCGGTCTCCGTGACGATGTAGGGCTTGGTGTAACCCCCTTGCTGCCAGGCGGACTTGACGTCGCACACCGCGTTGTAGGAGTTGACGGCGTACAGGTCGAGATCCGGCGCGTTCTTCTTGTAGTAGGGCCAGGCGCCGACCCAGGCGTCGGTGGAGGTGACCGGGTGGTTCGGGTCGACGCTGTGGATCTTCTTGGTGATGTCGTTGACGAAGGTGGTGTAGGCGTCGCGCTGCTTCTCCAGTTCGTCGCCGCTGTAGCAGTTCTGCAGGCCGAGAACGGATTCGTTGCCGACGTTCCACATCAGGACACCCGGGTTGTCCTTGTACGTGGCGGCCCACTTGGGGAATTCGTCGAGCATCTGGTTCTTGTACGCGGTGTCCGTCAGGTAGTTCACGCAGCCGCCGCTGCCTGGCCCGCCGCCGGGCTGGAGCCAGAAGCCCGCGATGACCTTGACGCCGTTCGCGGCGGCGGAGTCGAACAGCGGCTTGCTGGTGGCGTCGGTGCCCCAGGTGCGGATGGTGTTGACGCCCATGGACTTGAGGTCGGGGAGGTACTTTCCGGCGTCGGCGACGGCGGGCCCCCAGGTCAGACCCTTGACCTGGTACGGCGAACCGTTGACCTGGAGCTGCCAGTTGCCCTGGGAGCCGGTCACCTTGACCACGTCACCGGCGGCCTGCGCCTGCTGGGCGGGCAGGGCGAGGAAGCCGGCCGCGAGGAAGCCGGCGGCGACGGGGGTGGCGAGGCGGTGCGATCTCCGGTTGACGGTGCGGGTCCTGCGCATGCGGGTGCCTCCGGTGGGGGTCGGTGAGAGAAGCAGAGAGGGAGAAGCAGAGGGGGAGCAACGGGGAGGTGGTGGGGCGGCGGCCGGTCGGGGCGACCGCCGCCCCGGTACTTCCTTGCGGGGGCCTGCGGGGGTCAGGGCAGCTCGTAGTGGTCGTTGAGGACCGCGCCCTTCTCGGGGTGGTTCTGGTCGTAGCCACGCGGGTCGCACTGCAGGCCGCCGACGACGCAGTGGTCCACCATCGCCTTCAGCGTCCGGTCGTCCCAGGCGTTGAAGAAGTCGTAGTGGAACGAGTAGCTCGGGCCGCTGGACAGCCGCAGTTTCGACAGGTCACCGTTGACGGGGAACGCCATCTTGAACTCGATCATCGGCAGCGCGACGGGGTGATCCGCCGGGCAGACGTTGTCGTTCGTGCCGTTCTTCACCACCGGATAGGCCATGTGGCTCTTGTGGTCGGGCGTGTCCAGGTACTTTCCGTCCCAGCAACTCGGGGCCTGGAAGCGGATGTTGACCTGGGTGGACGGCGTCGTGGGGCAGTCCTTGGGGAAGTCGACGTTGAAGAAGCTGTCACCGCACTCCCAGCCCTCGACGAAGCCGGGGTGGTTGCGGAACTCCTGCGCGGTCTGCATCGGACTGCCGACGACGAACCGCAGCCCCTTGGGGAAGGGCCGCACGCTGGTGTAGTCGGTGACGCCGGCCTTGTAGTAGATGGTCTGCTCGCCCACCGGGAGCACCGGCTTGTCGCCGTTGAGCATGGTGGGCATCCAGTAGCCGGACTTGTCACCGGGTGCGAGGCACTTGGTGGAGCCGCTGGCGAGCGAGTCCGTGGTGCTGTTCGCGTCGGTCGTGGTGTTGCCCATGAACGTGTGGTCGTGGGACTTGCCGGCCTGGCCCGGGTAGACGATGGGGTCGTCGGGCTTGGTGTGGGTGACGGAACAATGCGCCTGGAACTCGTGGAAGTAGGCGCGCGGCGGCTCCTTCGTGGACGGTTCGACGCCCGTGACCGGCGGGTTCGCGGGGATGTAGCCGTCACCGTCCGCATCCTCCGCGGCGGGCACGGTGGACGCGGCCATCGTGTGGCCCTGGTGCGCGGAGGCGGACGAGGACGCCTGCTGTACGGGGGCCTCGGCGGCGCCCGCGGTGAGGGCCACCCCGCCCACGCCCAGCGTGGTCAGTACGAGTGCGCCGGATATGAGCAGCCCTGAGACGAGTTTCGATCTCCGTGCCATGGAGACCTCCTGCCATGTCGGTACGACGTGTGGTGGGGGGGTGGGCGGCGACGCGAGGGGTGGCCGCCGCCCGTGGAACATGTCGTGCGCGGAACGTGAGAGAGCGCTCTCTCGCCGGGGAGTGTTCTCGCTCTGACGTGACAGTGTCAAGAGAAAGTGAACGCACTGTTTCCGGGGGCGGGGCCGGATACATCCGCCTCGGTGCCGCCCTGAAGCATCATCAAGTGCGTTTCACCGGACCGCGGTTGACCTTTGGGAGAGCGCTCCCGCCCTGGTCGCGCGGTGCGCGCCGGCCGGCTCCCCGTGCGTGTCGACGGCTCCGGTCGCTACCCTCGATTCCTGTGAACCAGACCAGCCGTGTCCTCTTCGTGACGCCCGCCCTGAGCGTGGCTCAGCGCCGGGCCGCCTTCGACGACGACGGCCCGCTCGACCCCGCGGGGGCCGCGCGGGCCCGCGCGGCGGCCGGTTCGCTTCCGGCGGCCACCCGCGTGCTGGTGTCGCCCAGCGCGCGCTGCCGGGAGACCGCCGACGCGCTGGGCCTCGCGGCCGCATCGGCCCGCCCCGGACTTGCGGGTATCGACGCCGGGCGCTGGCGCGGCAGGACCCTGGACGAGGTGGGCGCGGCGGACCCCGAAACCCTGGGCCGCTGGCTCACCGAACCCGACGCCGCGGCGCCCGGCGGGGAGTCGGTGGCGCAGGTGTGTGCGCGGGTCGCACGGTGGCTGGGCGGCGTGGAACCGGGTTCGGGGCGCCTGATCGCGGTGGTGGAGCCGGATGTGGTGCGGGCCGCTGTCGTCCATGCCACGGGGGCGCCCCCCTCGGCGTTCTGGCGACTCGACGTGGCACCGCTGACGGTCACGGAACTCAGCGGACGGCTGGGCCGATGGAATGTGGCTCTCGGCCACGCGCTGGGCGGGGCCTGACGATTGCGGCGCCGGTACGCCAGTTGGAGCGCGGCGCGGCGCGGGCGGGGTCCGGGCCCGGCGTAGCCGACCGCGCTCCCGCTGCGGTCGGTCACGTCCTGAGCGGCGCGTTCAGTGGCGCGTTCACGTCGGGCGTCAACGCGAGAAGGCCCCCGGACAACTCCGCGGACCCTCTCGTGCGACGGGCCGGATCACCGACCGGCCGGCACCGCCCGGCTGGGCACGGTGGCGGCCTTCGGGCGCAGCAGCCGCTCGGCCAACTCGCCGAAGAGCAGGCCGAATCCGCCCCACATCACGATCTGTATGGCGAGAGCGGAGAGCCTGAAGCGCCACAGCAGAGCGGCCGGGAAGTGCTCCGGCACGTCGTTGATCACGGGCAGGAACTGGTACGCAAGTCCGATCACGACGGCGAAGCCGAGCATCGCCACGACGGTCGCGTACCAATTGCCGATGCGAGGCGCGAGCCGCTTGCCCAGGATCGTCGCGGCGATCGCGAGAAGCACGCTGAGCACCATCATCAGGAAGTACAGGGTGGTCCGCTTGCCGATGGTGTCGGGGTTGCCGACGGCGGGCGGGTTGGCCGGGTACTTCAGGAACGGGACGACGTACACGGCGAGCAGCGCGCACACCGACAGCAGGAGCGCCGTGGCGCGCGGGCCGAAACGGCCCACCCGGCCCAGGGCGAAGCAGTAGGCGAGTGCGGCGATACCGCCGAAGGCGACCCCGTAGACGAGGACGCCGGTGGCGAGTCCGGCCGTGGACTGCAGGCTCCGCGAGACGAGTTCGGCCTCGTCACCGTGGGAGTGCCCGGCGTGGGCCGACTCCTCGAAGCCGATCGCCTTGTCGACGTTCGGCTCACCGAGCCAGTAGGCGATGACCAGGGCGAGCACACCGGCGGCCAGGCCTGCGAGCATGCCCCGAACAAGCAGATTGCGTACGGTTGTCGAGTTCATGAGCTGCGCGGTGTCCCTCTGGTCAGTGGCAGGGGAAACCGAGCAGGTGGCGGGCGTCGTGCACCCACTCATGGACTTCGGCGCCGCTGAACACGGACGTGGCGCCCTGTTCGGCGCCGACGAAGTAGAGCAGGACCAGCATCAGGACGCCGAAGAAGGCGGCCCAGGGGGCGATCGCCTTCAACGGCAGTGTTGCGGGCACTTCAGGGGTGGTGGCAGTCGGCTGGGCGACATGCTGCGCCATGGCAGGGCCTCCTCGGGAGTTCGCGTCCCATCTCGGTGGTGCACAGGACGACAGCCACGGGTCTGACTCACGAACGGTCTTGTGACCGCTCGCTCACAGTGGCGCGACCGTCCCGGATTCTCACCGGCTTCCGTCGTGCCGTCGTCGATACGCACCGAAGGTACCGCGTGTCGCGTGCATGGCCAAGACAGCGCGGACCGGCGTGATCTCGCCCGCGGCGCGCGTGGGGCTACAACAGGCCACCGCCCAGGCCCAGTTCGCGCTCGCCGAGCGGCGTGAAATGGCGTTCCACATCAGCGGCGGTGACCTCGGCGAGGGTCCGCGGCGACCAGCGGGGCCTGCGGTCCTTGTCGATGACCTGGGCGCGGACCCCCTCGACGAAGTCCGGATTGCCCATCGCCGCGCAGGAGACGCGGTACTCCTGGTCCAGCACCCTTTCCAGGGAGCCGAGTTCCCGGGCCCGGCGCACCGCTTCCAGCGTGACCTTGACGGCGGTGGGCGACTTGCCGAGCAGTGTTTCGGCCGTTTCCTTGGCCGCCGGGTCCCCGTGGTCGAGGAGCCGGGCGAGGATCTCCTCGACGGTGTCGGCGGCGAAGCACGCGTCGGTCCACTCCCGCCCCGCCTCCAGCTCCCCCTGTGGCGCGGGGAGCGCGTGGTGGGCGAGCGCGTCCTGTACCGGCCGTGTCGCCAGTTCGGCCAGCAGGGCGGGCAGTGCCGCCGACGGGACGTAGTGGTCGGCGAGTCCGCACAGCAGCGCGTCACCGGCGCCGATGTGCTCCCCGGTCAGCGCGAGACGGGTGCCCAGTTCGCCGGGGGCGCGCGGGAGCAGATGGGTCCCGCCGACGTCGGGGACGAAGCCGATGCCGGTCTCCGGCATGGCGACCCGAGAACGTTCGGTGACGACGCGGACGTCGCCGTGCGCCGAGATGCCCACGCCGCCGCCCATCACGATGCCGTCCATGACGGCGACGTAGGGCTTGGGGTAGCGGGCGATACGGGCGTTGAGGTGGTACTCGTCGCGCCAGAAGCCGGCGGAGGCCGTGCCGTCGCCGTCCCGCGCGTCGTCGTGCACGGCGCGGATGTCGCCGCCCGCGCACAGCCCGCGCTCCCCGGCGCCGGTGATGACGACGGTCTCCACGGTGTCGTCGTGTTCCCACGCGGACAGTGCCCGGTCGACGCGGAGCACCATGTCGTGGTTGAGGGCGTTCAGGGCGCGGGGCCGATTGAGGACGAGGTGGGCGGCCCGCCCTTCCCTGCGTACGAGGACGGGGGGTTCGCCGCCGGTCATCCGAGGGCCTCCGTCGGGGCAGGGGTCACGAGGACGCGCATGATCTCGTCGTTCCTTCCAGGGCGCGGGACCCGCAGGGCCCGGACGATCTTCTTGGTGTCATCCTCTCCGATCGCCCCGCGGGTCACGCGGCGGCCCGTCAGGCGGTGGCCAGCGACACCTCGGTCGACTTCATGAGGGCGACGACGGAGGAGCCTGCGCTCAGGTCGAGGTCGGCGACCGCGTCCTTGGTGACGGCGGCGGTCAGTTCGCCGCCGTCGACGGAGATCTTGACGGTGGCCATGGCGCCGCCGGTGGTCACGTCGGTGACGGTGCCGGGCAGCTGGTTGCGGATGGACAGGCCCTCGACGCGGCCGGTGGCGAGCGCCACTTCGGTGGACTTGACCAGGGCGCGGACCGGGGATCCTTCGGCGAGGCCGAGGTCCTTGACGGACTCCCGGGTGATGGCGGCCGTGAGGTGCCGGCCGCCGTCGAGACGGACCTTGACCGTCGCCATCACCTCGCCGGACGTGATGGCGGTGACGGTGCCGGGCAGTTGGTTGCGGATGCTCAGGGTCATGACGGCGCGCCTATCGAATAGAGACGTTTTGCCCGTTACGGGGCCTGTTGCGGCTCACCGTAGTCGCGTCGGGCGGCTCTCAGAGGACGTTCGTGTCGTCTATATGATGCTTTGAGATATTTCCGCTGTGCCGGGATTGGCCGCATACAGGCAGAACAGGCGGTTTGCGGCCGCAGCTTCGGCAGGTGTGACCCTGCGTTTCACCCCGGTTCCAACCGATAGCTCCTGTCCGGTTCGAAGAACCTACTGAAAGCGGCTTTTGCCTCGCTCGATCGAGCGATATGCCCGGGCGTGGGTCTCGTGCATGAGTATCCCCATGCCCTCTTCGCAGCCGCGCCTGCCGTACTTGAGCGATCTCTCCGATACCCGCTGGGCGTTGATGGAGCCGACCTTGTCGGCCTGGCGGGCCGAGCGCCAGAAGACCTCGCTCAACCTCGGCGGCAAGGTCACTGACCTGCGGGAAGTCATGTCGGCGTAGATCCCGTACGAGGGGGCGGACGAGGCGGAGTTATTGAGCTTTCGGGTGTGGTGTCGTCAGGGTGAGTCCGGTTGCGGCGAGGCATCTGTCGATGACGTCGTTGCGATATTGGAGCTCGCGGAGGGTTCGTCGTAGGACGTGCATCAGGTGGTCCGGGTCGGTGAAGTCAATGTTGTTCTGGCCCGCGCGCCGAGCCAGTGACCAGATGCCTTCGACCGGGTTGAGGTCGGGTGCGTAGGGCGGAAGTTGAAAGGAAGTGATCCATTCCTGGGCGGCGATGAAGGCGCGGAGTCGAGCGTCCAGGTGCACGTTCAGGTCGTCCCAGATGAGCACGAGTGGGGCATCGAGTTGCCGGTGGGCGGCGATGAGGAGGTCGCGGTAGTCGGTCCAGGTGAAGCTGCGCCGGCCGCCACGTTTGTGGTCCGCGTGCCGTTTGGGTCTGAAGATCAGCCGGGAACGCTCGCCGGGTTTGTAGCAGGTCAGGGCGGCGATGGAGAAGCGGCGCTGGGAGCGTCCCCTCACCCGGATCGCCGGGGTGTGCCCGCGTCGGGCCCAGGTGCGGGAGGTGGGCGGCGTCATCGAGAATTTGGCCTCGTCCCCAAAGACGATGAAGGCCCCGAGTGCCGCCGCGGCGCTTCCACCTGCGGCCACGTGTCCTTCACCCAGCCGGTGACCTTCTCCTCATCGCGCTCCGCAGTGCGCCGCGCCGGGACCTGATGGCTGAACCCATGACTGCGGAGCATCTCCATGATGCTCGACAGCGCGAGGCACTTGTGAAACCGGCGCCCGATCAGTGTCTTGATCCTCGCCAGGGTCCAGGTGGAGGAGCGCGTGGACGATGGCGTGACGTTCACGGATACGGGCTTCGATCGGCGACATCTCCCTTGCCGACGGCGGTGCAATATCCGGCAGTTCACCCAGGCCGGAGCCGGGTGGCCGCAGGCGGACGGTGTGCCGGCGCACGCGTTGTTCCACCACGGTGCCAAGGTTTTGCCACAGGTGAAAGCGGTCAGCGACCTGGACAGCCTGTGGAGCCCCAACGCGGGCGCCCTCAGCGTAGGAGCCGGCACATCCCGGCAGATCACCTCGATCCCAGGATGCTCACGCAGCCATGTGGCCAGCGTCCCCGCGTCCCGTCCTGGCAGCAGGGCGAGCGGTTTGCGGGTCTCGCAGTCGATGAGCACGGCCGCGTAGTGCTGCCCACGGCGGGTGGCGAAATCATCGGCCCCGAGCATCTTGGGCGCTTCCCAGTCGGGATCAGGAAGGGCCATCAGCAACCGCAGCCGCGCCGTCCGGCTGACCGCACTGTGCAGTGTTACGGCCGGCCGGGCGCCAGCGCGGCCTGCGAGCGCGACGGCCAGGGCCTCCAGAACCCGGCGCGAAGCAGGCGTCCGTCTCCCGTACCCGTACCGGAAGGTCAGCCCCGCGACCTGCTCGACGAACGTACGCCGTCCGCACAGGCCGTTGCCGCAGTACAAGCGCCGCACGGTCAGCTGGATCAACACCGGCTGATCGCCGATCGGACTATCGGCCGGGCGACGCTCGTAGCAGCTGTGCACACGATTCGACGGAAGTTCACAGTCCGGGCACGGGGCAGCGCCATCGAGGGTTCTCACAACGATGTGCACCACACCGCGCTCCGTGAACACCCGCTCCACCAGAACCGTTTTGAAGTGCGGAAACAGCACCGCTACGAGGTCATCACACTGCACCACGGCTCCAGGTGACGGTACGTCACCGCGGCAGCACCCCGGTGATCGTCCTCACGGAATGTGTGCCAGAACCCGCTACTCACACACATAGCCACCCGGGGCCGGGTCACTTGCGAAGTCGAGAACGGTACTCGCCCGGGGCCGTGCCTCGGGCACGTCTGAAGGCACGGCTGAAAGCGTGCGGAGAGCCGTATCCGACCGCGCCGGAGATCGACTCGACCGGCTCATCGGTATCGCGGAGCCGGACGGACGCCAGGTCGATGCGCCACTGCGTCACGTATGCGCCGGGCGTCTGTCCGAGGGCGGACCGGAAGCGCCTGGACAGCGTCGCCCGGGAGACGCTCGTCGCGGCGGCCAGGGTCTCCGTGGTCCAGGGGTGTTCCGGTTGGGCGTGGACATATGCCAGAGCGTCGCGCACGACCGGATCACGCATCGCTCCCAGCCATGAGCCGGGCTGTTCCTGCGGGTGGCGGGCCAGCCAGGCGCGTACGAACTGGACGAGCAGAAGGTCGACGATGCTGTTGATGGCGGCGGTGGTGCCGATCTGCGGCTGTGCGAGCTCCGCAGCGAGAAGTTCGACGGTCCTTCTGAGCTGCGCGTTCTCCCGGGCTGTGACGTGCATCGGCCGAGCGAGGGAGGTAAGCACCGGTGTGCGCACCTCCGGGTCCTGCTCGTAGTGCAGCACGATCACTTCCGTCTGCACCGGCGCCGAGCCCAGACGCAGGGCTCGGCCATCGCCAAAAGAGCGGGCCGCCGCCTCACGGTCGCAGGAACCCATCGTCACGCTGGCGCCGCCGGCTATCCCGTGCGTGGTGCCCGGCGACACCAGGACGGCGTCCCCGGCCTGCACCTGAAGAGGTTTCTCGCCTGGGACGTGGAGCCACATGGTGCCGCGGGACACCACGTGCAATGCCGCTCCTGGAGAGGAGTCCAGCCGCAGGCCCCAGGTTCCTCCGGCCTTCAACATGACCCCGAGCGCGCCACGCGCACCCGAAACACGCAAGACCTCCGCCAGCACATCCATGGGTCCATTCTCGTCCACCACGGCGAACCGCCCACCGGCGGGCGAGGCGCATGTGTCCTCGTCCACAGCGTCAGGCCACGTCAAGAACGGCCTTTCCGTGCACCTTCCGCGCGAACAGCGCCTGGACGGCGTCGTCCACGTCCTGCCAGTGGCCTCGCAGTCCGACCGGTGCCGAGAGCCTCCCGGCGGCCATGAGGCCCAGCAGGTCCGTCAGCTCCCCACGGGTCGGCGTCATGTCGCCGTAGGTGGCGATGCTGCGGGGTTGGCCGAAGCCGAACAAGGTCCCTGACGGGAACGTGGTTTCCTGCCCCGAGGAGTAACCGACCAGGTGGATGGTGCCGCCCTCCGCGAGGGAACTCCAGGCCTGGGCCACCAGTGGTCCGCCGACCGTGTCCAGGACGAGGTCGAACCGGTCCCCCGTCTCGGCCAAGTCGGTCAGGACCTTGTCGGCGCCGAGTTCACGGAGTCCGACGGCCCGCTCCGGCGAACCGACGAGTGCCGTCACCCGGGCGCCCGCCAGCGCCGCCAGCTGGACGGCGAAGTGCCCCACGCCCCCGCTGGCGCCGGTGATCAGAACGTTGCGCGCCAGCAGGGAACGCTTGCGCAGCACCCGGAATGGGGTGACTCCGGCGATCCCCAGCGCGGCGGCGTCGGCCAGGTCCACGCCCTCGGGGACGGTGCCGAGCGAGGCGGGGCTGACTGCCACCCGCTCCGCCCACGCATGGGGAGCCATTCCCACTGCGACGCGTGTACCTTCGGGCGGCCCCGAGCCGTCGGATGCGGCGCGCACCACGACGCCGGCCGCGTCGTGACCGTGTACAGCGCCGGCTGGCCACTGGTCCACGTAATTCAGCTCTCCGAAGTTGAGACCGATGTGCCGTATCTCCACCAACGCCTCGCCGGTGGACGGTACGGGCTCATCGACATCGGCGAACCGGACGGGTCCGGCCTCACTGTGATCGACCACAAGGGCGCGCATAAGGGGTGTGTTTCCTTCTCTCGTGGGTGCGCCTGAACACTCGGCGCTGCAGTGGATCGAGTGCGCAGATGCCGCACTGCCGTCTTCTTGAAACCCTACGCAGGACCGGGACAGCGACCAGACCCGTGAGAATCAATCGGTTGACGATCTGTGTCAGTGCGACTCGCGGCGCGTCGGGCCCTGCATCCGTCCGGTGGATGACGCTGTGACTGCTCAGAACGAAGAACGTCGACAGGGTGACCAGGGCCGGCCCCGGCGACTACTGCGTCCACGTCGCCATGCCGTGGATCGACGTGCAGAGCTCCATCCCCGACGCCACCTTCCGCGACCTCGACAGCACCACGGCGCGGGGCGGCGCCCTCCGCGTGCAGACGAAACCGGCACCCGGCTGCGGCGACGACCCACAGACCCTGCGTGTCGTCGCCTACGACACCAACGGCCGGCACGTCGACCGGGCGTTCTTCGTCGCCATTCCGTAGTACGCGAACGACCTGCCCGTACGGATTCCCGTCAGCCCTACCGCTGGCGGGGACCACCCGTTTCCGCCAGCGCACCACTCCGTGCGGGGACGAGCAATGCTCAAGACACCTACGGACGCATCGAGATCCAGCCGAACGCCATCCCCGGCGATGACGGCCAGGACGACCTCTACACCCCGGAACACCCGGCGGTCCGGGTCCTCTTGCTCACCAACACCCCGGCCCCAGAGCCCACCCTGCACACACGCCTGGGGCTACATCCAAGGTCTCGTGCACCTGAGCCGCAAATCATGGTGAGCCGCTGCTGACCCACAACTCTTGACAATTACTCCGTTCACCGCGGGCGTCGAGTGCCACGCAGTGGTGATGCTCCTTGCCGATGTCGATCCCGGCCCAGATCGTGAACATGGCCGCCTCCGCCAGTTGTTCGTTCTGCGACCCCGCGGACGGTCTTGCCGACGTTGTCCTACACAGCAATCAAGTCGCTTATCCCCATGAGCGGTTGTGACCGTCACCGGCTCCGGGCGGCCAAGTCATTTCAGCCATCGAGCGGCGTCAAGCTGACAGCCATACCCGAAGTCCTCGGGCTCACCGATCCTACGAATGACCGGCACGGGCCTGCGCTAGAACGGTAGGGCAAGCTGAGGCCCCGGAGTGCCTGGAGGTCGACGCGGAGGGAACGAACGCCAGACGTGGGGCCACGGACGAAGGAAGGCACCACGATGAGCGCACAGCCGGTCCACCCGCACGAGCCGCAGCCGCTCCCCCGCAACGCGGAGGGCATCGCGGCCGCGCTCACCGGCGAGCGCCGTATGGACTTCTACCGCGAGCTCCTGGCCGCCGCCCCAGAAAACGCCGAAAGCGTGCTGCGCCGCTGGTGGTGCGAGGCGATGCTCGACACCGATCCGGGCGCGGAACAATGCACCCAGGACGCGCTCGCCGGACGTCTGCCGCTGACGAGCGTCGAGGACGTGCTGGCCCGCCGCCGGGCCGCCGGACTGCCCGTTGAGTGAGCCACCGGCGAAGAACCGGAAGGCTGGCCGTGTCTCGTCTCCGACGACGTCACCCGCCTGATGATGGAGACATCGCTGCCTGGTGACGTCTTCGGCGCGATCGTCGCGGCTACCGTCGCCATCAACGAGACCCGCGGCATGGTGCCCGGCAGTACCGCCTCGCCACGCTACCCGCAACAGCGCCGCCTCCCGCTCGGAAAGAACGGCGACCTCGGCATCGCCGAATACGTCATCGCCGACGCCGCCGAGCCGCACATCGTGCTCACCCGCATCCAGCTGTACTGAGAGGACGTTCCGGTTGAAAACCGGGTAGTTCATGGGTTGTGCCAGGTTATGGGTGTTTCGCCGGTCGCTCGTTTCGCGAGGTTGGAGATCATCGCGATGCGGATCATGCTCTCGGAGTGCGCGGGTTTGGTCTCGTAGTCACGGGCGAGGCGTCGATGCATCATGATCCATCCGAAACTTCGCTCGACGACCCAGCGCCTGGGGATCACGGAGAAGCCTTTGACCTGCTCGTTTGGTGGGACCACGTCGACGTCGATGCCGAGGGCGGCGCCGTGTTCGATGGCCTTGGTCTTGTAGCCGGTGTCGACCCATGCCTTGGTGACCGTGGGGTGTTCGGCGGCGAGTTGAGTGAGGAGCTGCTTGCCGGCCTCGTTGTCGGAGACGCTGGCGGCGGTCACGATGACCAGCAGTAATAGGCCGGGAGTGTCGACGACGATGCTGCGCTTGCGGCCCACGATCTTCTTGCCGGCGTTCGTGCCCTGGGTGTCGGTGGGATCGCTGGTCGCGGTCTTGACGCTCTGCGCATCGATCACGCAAGCGCTGGGCTCGGCGGTACGTCCTGCCTGCTCACGGACCATCCGGTGCAGGTGGACGCCGAGTTTCTCGATGGTGCCGTCGGCGGTCCAGGCACTGAAGTAGCCGAACACCGTGGTGTGTGGCGGGAAGTCGTGCGGAAGGTAGCGCCATGGGACGCCGGTCCGGTTGAGGAAGAGGATCGCGTTCATGACTTCCCGCAGGTCAGTGACCTTGCCGCCGAGGTTGAGCGAGGTCTTCTGGCGCTCGGCCCGCCAGGCCGACAAGGTCGGCTCCATCAACGCCCAGCGGGTATCGGAGAGATCGCTCAAGTACGCAGGCGCGGCTGCGAAGAGGGCATGGGGATACTCATGCACGAGACCCACGCCCGGGCATATCGCTCGATCGAGCGAGGCAAAAGCCGCTTTCAGTAGGTTCTTCGAACCGGACAGGAGCTATCGGTTGGAACCGGGGTGAAACGCAGGGTCACACCTGCCGAAGCTGCGGCCGCAAACCGTCTGTTCTGCCTGTATGCGGCCAATCCCGGCACAGCGGAAATATTTCAAAGCATCATATAGACGACACGAACGTCCTCTCAGGGGCAGGCCGTCGCAGATGCCAGGCGCCCACTCGGGAGCGCCTGGCAGATCTCGGCGATCCCGGCTCAGGCGGGGTAGGCGTGGGTCTGCGCCGCCTTGACCGTCGCCCACACCGTCGCGCCGGGGTGCAGGTCGAGTTCGGCCGCGGCCACCGTCGTGAGGTCGGCGGCGAGCGGGAGTTCGCCGGTGAGGGCCGCGCGGATCTGGTCGCCGTGGGTCTCCATGCCGCTCACCTCGCAGCGCCAGAGGTTGCGGGCGCTGGAGCCGCTGGGCCGTTCCCCGTGCAGGGTCACCGCGCTCGGCGGGAAGGCGACGAAGACGGGACCGGTCAGGTCCTCGGTGGTGGTGATCGCGGGGCCGTCGTCGTCGACGTGGACGGTGTGGCCGTCGGCGCGGCCCCGGTAGAGGTTGAGGCCGACGAGCTGGGCGATGTAGTCGGTGCGGGGGCGCCGGGCGATCTCGGTGGGGGCACCCTGCTGGACGATGTGCCCGTTCTCGACGACGACCAGGGTGTCGGCCAGCACCATGGCGTCCAGCGGGTCGTGCGTGACCAGCACGGCCACCGCCTCGAACTCGGCCAGGTGGCGCCGGAGTTGGGCCCGTACGTCGAGACGGGTACGGGCGTCGAGCGCGGCGAGGGGTTCGTCGAGGAGGAGCAGGCGCGGGCGGGTGGCCAGGGCGCGGGCGAGGGCGACGCGCTGCGCCTGGCCGCCGGAGAGGCGGCGCGGCCTGGCTCCCGCGTGGGCGGCCAGGCCCATCCGGTCGAGCCAGGCGGTGGCCTCGGCGCGGGCCTCGGCCTTGGACCTGCCCTGGCAGCGCGGGCCGAAGGCGACGTTGTCCAGGGCGCTCAGGTGCGGGAAGAGCAGGTAGTCCTGGAAGACGACGCCGACGGGCCGGGACTCGGGCGGGGTGCCGTCCAGTTCGGCCCCGTCGAGCCGCAGATGGCCGTCGTCGAGCGGGGTGAGGCCCGCGAGGGCGCGCAGGGCGGTGGTCTTGCCCGCGCCGTTCGGGCCGAGCAGGGCGACGACGTCGCCGGGGGCGGCGGCGAGCGTGACATCGAGGCGGAAGGAGCCGCGGTCGACGACAAGGCGGGCGTCCAGGCCCGCGCCGTCCGGGCCGCGGCCGGTCGTGGACTCGGTCATGAGGCGGTCATCCAGCGGTCGCGCAGGCCCGCGAGGACCGTGATGGACACGGCGAGCAGGACCAGACTGAGGGCGATCGCCGCGGCCGGGTCGCTCTGCATGGCGAGGTAGACGGCGAGCGGCATGGTCTGGGTGCGGCCGGGGAAGTTGCCGGCGAAGGTGATGGTCGCGCCGAACTCGCCGAGCGCACGCGCCCACGCGAGGACCGAGCCGGCGGCGATGCCGGGCGCGATCAGCGGCAGCGTCACCCGGCGGAACGCGGTGAAGCGGGAGGCGCCGAGCGTCATGGCGGCCTCCTCGTAGCGCGGGTCGGCGGCGCGCAGGGTGCCTTCGACGCTGATGACGAGGAACGGCATGGCGACGAACGCCTCGGCGATGACCACGCCGGTCGTGGTGAACGGCAGCGTGAGGCCGAACCACTGGTCCAGGTACATGCCGACGATCCCGTTGCGGCCGAGCGCCGTCAGCAGCGCCACACCGCCGACCACCGGAGGCAGCACGAGCGGCAGGGTCACCAGGGCGCGTACGAGACCGCGGCCGCGGAACTCCGTGCGGGCGAGCAGCCAGGCCAGCGGCACCCCGAGCACCAGGCTCACCAGTGTCGCCAAGGTCGCGCACACGAGGGACAGTTGGAGTGCCTGCCACACCTCGGTACTGGTCAGCTGGGACGGCAGGTCCCGCCAGGGGGCGCGGACGAGCAGGGCGAGCAGCGGCACCACGAGGAACGCCAGGCCCACGAGCGCGGGCAGCAGCAGGGGCAGCGGCGCCCCGCGGCCGCGGGTACGACGCCGCCGCGGCCCACCCTGAAGGGTGTCGGCCGCGGCGGCGCGCTTGTCCAGCTGTGTCACGGCTTGAGGAACCCGGCCCCGGTCAGCGCCTTCTGGCCGTCGGCGGACTTCACGAGCTCGATGAACGCCTTCGCCCCGGCGGCGTTGGGCGCGTCCTTGAGCTGGGCGATGGGGTAGTCGTTGATGGCGTCGGCCGATTCGGGGAAGTCCACGCCCTCCACCTTGTCACCCGCGGCGTTCACATCGGTCTTGTAGACGACAGCCGCGTCGGCCTCCTTCAGCTCGACCTTGGTCAGGGCGCTCTTGACGTCCTGCTCGTAGGAGACCGGGGTGAGCTTGAGCTTGCTGGCGTCCAGTGCCTTCTGCGCGGCGGCGCCGCACGGCACGGTCTTGTCGCACAGCACGACCTTCAGGTCGGACTTGGTGAGGTCCTTGAGGGAGGCGACCTTGTCGGGATTGCCCGGCAGGGTCGCGATCTCCAGCTGGTTGCGGACGAAGGTGGCCGGGTCCGACGCGTCGCCCGCGTCGGTGACGGTCTTCATCGTCTTGGGGCTCGCGGCGGCGAACACGTCGGCGGGGGCGCCGCCGGTGATGCCGGCCGCGAGCGTGTCACTGCCACCGAAGTTGAAGGTGACCTTGGTGCCGGGGTGCTCCTTCTCGAACTGCTCGCCCAGCGTCGTGAAGCTCTCCTTCAGCGAGGCCGCGGCGAACACGGTCACCGTGCCGGACAGCTTCTTGTCGGCCGAGGCGGGCGCCGAGGAGTCGGAGGACGAGCCGGAGTCGGAATCGGACGAGCCGCAGGCGCTCAGGGTCAGCAGCGCGGCGGTGCCGAGGCCGGCCACGGACAGCATCCGGCGGGTCCGGCGCGCGGAACGGGTTATCACGGGGTCCACTCCCTTGGTTCCTGAGCATTGTTCCTGAGCATTCGACTTGTGCGGCAGTCGACAGGTTGCGTGGATCATACTGCCGCATCTGCGAGGGGTACGTCTTCTGTCACATCGCATGAGCTGGGATCTTTCGGCTTGGATGTACGCATGTGCGTTTGTACGGCAGGAGCTGCTGGGTACGGTCCTGCGGGAGGTGGTGGCCCATGAGCCAGTCCCTGACCGGCCCCGTGACCGAAACGGCCGACCCCGTGGCACAGCTCTCGCTGGGCGGTGATCTCGCGCGCCCGGCCCGGCTGACCGTGGCCGAGCTGCGGGAATGGCCGCAGCACCACGCGGAGGTCGACTTCGAGTGTGCGACGAGCGGCGTCCAGCACCACCGCTTCGCCGGCCCGCTCCTGCACGACGTGCTGACGGCGGCGGGCCCCGGCTTCGACCCGGTACGCCGCAAGGACCGGCTGCGCTTCCTCGTCGCGGTGCGGGGCGCCGACGGCCATCACGCGGTGCTGTCGTGGGCCGAGATGGACCCCGACTTCGCCGGGGCGCCCGTACTGCTCGGGCTGACCCTCGACGACGTTCCGCTGGACCGCGCGGGTCCGCAGCTCGTACTGCCGCAGGACCGGTGCGGGGCCCGGCACATCAGCGGGATCAACGCGATCCGGGTGGACGGCGGTTACGCCTCCTGGGCCTGAGCGGTCCGAGCGGTGTGCAGGGCGAGCCACACGCGGTCGCGGGTGTGCGGCAGTTCGGTGAAGCGGATGGCGGTCGCGGCGCGCAGGGCGTTGGCGAAGGCGGGCGCGACAGGGTTGAAGGGGCTCTCGCTCATCGGCTTGGCGCCGAGCGGGCCGATGGCGTCCCGCGTCGGCATGAAGTGGACCTCGTGCGCGGTACGTCGGCGAACTGCGGGAGGCGGTAGCGGCGGAAGGAGGCGGTTTCCACGGCGCCGCGCTCGTCGACGCGGACGTTCTCGAAGAAGGTGGCGCCCAGCGCCTGCGCCACGCCGCCCTCGACCTGGCCGCGGCACTGCGTCGGGTTCATGACCTGGCCCGCGTCGGCCGCGTGGACGCTGCGCAGGATGCGGATCTCGCCGGTGCCGGGGTCGACGGCGAGGCGGAACCACTGGGCGTTGAAGGCGACCGAGCGCGGGGTCCCGCCGAAGTGCCCGTCGGCGGTGAACGTGACGCCGACGGCCTGCCCGGCGGCGTACAGCTCCTTGAGGAGCAGCCGTCCACCAGGGTGCAGGACCGCCTCCTCGCCGAGCCGGCAGTCGGCGCGCGCCACGCGCAGGCGGACGGCGGCGAAGTCGAGCAGCAGGTCCGCGAGCGCGCGGGCGGCGCGCAGGGTGGCCCTGCCCGCGACGACCACGCCGGTCGAGGCGAAGGCCCCGGTGTCGTGGCGGACGACGTCGGTGTCGGATTGGCGGATCGCGATCCGGTCGACGGTGGTGGCGAGTTCGCCGGCCGCGATCTGCCGGTGGACGGTGGTGGTGCCGTTGCCGAACTCGGCGGTTCCGACGCCGAGTTCGTACGTTCCGTCGGGACCGAGGGCGGTGCGCGCGTCGGCGAGGTGGCCGCCGGGCGGGCCGGTCGCGATCATCGCCAGGGCGGCGCCGTCCCCGACGAGCCAGCCCTCGGGCACGTCCGCGGCGGCCGGTTCGGTCGCGGCGCGGCGCACGATGTCCACGCACTGGTCGAGACCGTAGCTGGCGATGTGCAGGGCCTCTTCCTCACCGCCCGGGGTGATCATGGATTCGCCGGGTCCGATGATGTTGCGGGCCTTGAACTCCATGGGGTGCAGGCCCAGTTGACGGGCGAGTTCGTCGAGTGCGGATTCCAGGGCGAACATCACCTGCCCGCGTCCGTACCCGCGGAAGGCACCCGCCGGGACCGTGTGCGTATAGACCGCGTACGCGTCGACCCTCTTGTGCGGGGCCCGGTAGACGGCCGTGGACTCGCCGACGCTGTGGAACATCACGGCGACCGCCGCGCCGGCCATCGAGTCGGACAGCGTCGCCGGACTGTACGCGCACCTCCCGTCGGGCCGCTGGTCCCGCGTCGTCTCCCATGCCTGGCTGCACATGTTCGGCGTGCCCGACGGCATGCGGGTGGTGCCGCTGCACGGACCCGCGCACGGCCCGCGGGTGGGTGTGGTCACCGGACCGGACGACCCGCCTTCGGTCCTCGCCGGCGCGCCGCTCACGGTGGCGCGGGAGGCCGGCGTCCAGGAGGAGCTCGACGCGTTCCCGCGCGCCTACCTGACCTGATAGCCGCCGCCCATACGGGCATAACAGGATTCGTTTTGACCGGCGCGCCCGGCCCCCTGACCGTGAACACCGCGCGGGCCCGCATCGCCGACCCGGACGCCATCGACCGGGCCCTGCGCGGCGGCCGCCTCGCGGGGTACGCCGGTGACGTCTGGTACCCGCAGCCGGCGCCGCCCGACCACCCCTGGCGCTCGATGCCGCGCCACGGCATGACCCCGCCCATCTCGGGCTCGTCGCTGTCCGCGCAGGCCAGGTACGCGGCCGGCACCCGGGAGATCCTGGAATGCCGGCCGGCGGGCAAGCCGTTGCGCGAGGAGTACCTGATCGTCGACGGAGGCGCGCTCGCCGGGGCGGGCGCGCACTCCTGCCCGGTCAACGGCTGCCCCGGCGCGGACGCGGAGCCGTCACTGCCGCTGTCAAGCTCGGTCGATATGCACGTTTGTCGACTTCACCCGGGCGGTGGCCTCCATCCCGACCTCGAGACCGAGTTCCTCCACGGCCTCGCGGGTCAGCAGCGACACCAGCCGGTGCGGCCCGGCCTGGATCTCCACCTGCGCGGCGACGTCGCCGAGTTTGACGGCGGTGACGATGCCGGGGAACGCGTTGCGGACGGACGTGTAGGAGATGTCCTCCTCGCCGCCGGCGCTCTTGGCCAGCTCCACGGAGAACGCGGCCAGGTCCTTGCCCTCGATGAGCCGTCGTCCGCCTTCGTCGCGATGTGTGACGACCCGGCCCGCGTCCGCCCAGCGTCGCGCGGTGTCCGGGCTCACTCCGAGCAGCCGCGCCGCCTGGCCGATTGTGTAGGACTGCATGGATCACAAGATAGGCGACGGGGCCCGTACCCCGTTCGACCAGTACCGCTCAGTACCGCTGGGCCTTGGCGATCTTCGCGGTGAGGTGCGGCTGGGGCGGCTTGCTGCTGATGGCCAGCGGCTGGGCGCGGTCCCCGGCCTTCAGGTCCTTCGCGCCGACGACCTTGGTCTCGACGACCTTGCCGTCGGAGTCGCTGAAGTCGACCCGCACCGCGAAGGAGGCGGTCTTGTCGGTTTTGTTGGTGATGTTCACGACGAGAGCGCGCACGTTGTCGGTCTCCGACAGCGGCTTGCCGGTCAGGGAGACGTCCTTCATGGCGTTGCCCTGGCCGTCGACGGCGTCCAGCTGCTTCGTGAACTCCTGCCGGTTGCGCTCCACATCGGCGGCGACCGACGCCTCGAAGTCGTGGGCCCGCTCGGACGCCGACTCGGCGGCCGCCGAGGCCGACTTCTTGACCTCCGCCTTCTTCGACGCGGCGCCGGAAGCCATCGAGGACGGCGGTTCACCGGAGAAGTTCGACGACTTCGGGGCGGTCGCCGGGGCGCTCGGGCCGGCTCCGGTGTCACTGTCGCTGCCGCACCCCGCGAGCGTCAGCACGCCCGCGGCCGCGCACACGGCGAGAACGGCCGGCCCGCGACGGCGGCGGGGACGTCCGGGCGCCTTGGCTGCACTCATGAGTGGATTCCCTTCTGACTACTGAGGGCTGAGAGCTGACTTTGCCGGCCGATGGCTGACGGCTGACGGCTGACGGCTGACGGCTGACGGCTGTCAAAAACGCAGCACGGCGGCCACGTGCCCGGCGTCTGCCAGGGTCCCGTCGGGGACGAAGACGACGTGCGCGCCGGTCTCCAGTGCGGACTCGACGATCTCGTCGACGATGTCGTGGACCGCGTCCATGTCGTCGTCCGCGGCCGGTTCGAGGTGCCCTTCACCGGCCCGTACGGTGATGCGGTAGTTCTCCTCCACGACGAGCCGGTGGATGCGGCCGTCCGAGGCCTTCTGCCAGACCTCGTCCGGGCCGGCCGCGTAGGTGTTGCCGCCGCGCGCCCGGTCGAGTTCCGCGAGCGCCTCGGCGACCGCTCGTCCGGCCTCGTCGGCGCGGGCCGGGGCCACGGCTCGCGCGACCGCGTCCGGGGCCGCGTGCGTGAGCCCGCCGAACGGGACCTGGACCGCGCCGTGCGTGGCGGTCGCGGCCTCGGTGAACAGGGCGAGCGCGGCCGGGTCCCCGGTGACGTAGAGCGTGCGGGGCGCGGCGGCGAGGACGTGTGCCAGTGCGGCGTCGGCGTCGCGGAAGAACTGCCGCGTATCTTCGCTGTGGAAGGTGCTGGGCAGGTCCCCGACGCGCTCCTTGCGTTCGGAGTCCGGCCGTTCGAGGCTGCGGCTGTGCGGGAAGCCGTGGGCGGTGTCCTCCGTGACGCGTTCGCCCCGGCCGTCCCAGAGGGTGATCCGGTCGGCGGCCACGGCCAGCACCCAGTACGGGCGCTGCGCGGCGTCGGCGGCGACGAGGTTGCGGGTGAGGAAGGTGTCCGCGACCACGACCCGCTCCGGCACGGACCGGTCGACGGCCCAGGCCTGGTGCTCCCCGGGTGCGGCGAAGACGACGAGGCCGTCCCTGGCGTGGGCGAGGTCGAGGTCGGCCACCGCCGCCTCCAGCTCCGCGACCACGTCGTCCCGGCGTTCCCTGGTCACGCCGGGGTCCGCTTCGAGTTGCCGCACGGCCTCTTGTACGAGGTTGCCGAGGCGGACGGGGTCCTGCGCGTTGTCCGGCTGCCTTCGGTGGGTCGGCATCGCCAGGGACACGGCGGGATAGGGCCGCGGTGCGCGGAGGTCCCGCAGGATCGCCGGGTTCAAGGAGGAGTGCATGCCTGTGTGCCCTTCTGTCGCAACGTCTCCATGCTGCGCATATGTGGGCGTATCCGCCATTTCAGATGCAGACAAAAAGCGCAGTCAAAAAATGCTGTCAAAAGGTGCGATACCTGAGCATGCAGTATGAAACTGGTGCCCGGCATCCCCATATGCCCACGCCCGCGCCGTACAGAGGGGGACGAACATGGAGCAATCCGTCAAGGAGGGCGCGGCGAGCGCGGCGAGCCCTCCCGCCGCCAAGCTGCCGCTCTTCACCCTGACCACGATGGTCATCGGCTCCATGGTCGGCGCCGGGGTGTTCTCGCTCCCCCGCCGGTTCGCCGAGGAGACCGGGGTGGCGGGCGCGCTCATCGCCTGGGCGATCGCCGGCGCCGGCATGCTGATGCTCGCCTTCGTCTTCCAGTCCCTGGCGATGCGCCGCCCCGATCTGGACGCGGGGGTGTACGCGTACGCGAAGGCCGGGTTCGGTGAGTACCTGGGCTTCTTCTCGGCGTTCGGCTACTGGGCCAGCGCCTGCGTCGGCAACGTGACGTACTGGGTCCTGATCATGTCCACGGTGGGTGCGATCTGGCCCGCTCTCGGCGACGGCGACACCGCGCTCGCGGTGGTGCTCTCGTCGGCCGGCCTGTGGGCGTTCTTCCTGATGATCCGGCGCGGTGTGAAGGAGGCCGCGGCGATCAACAAGGTCGTGACGGTGGCGAAGATCGTGCCGATCCTGGTCTTCATCGTGCTGGCCCTGGTCTTCTTCGACCCGTCGGTGTTCGCGGACAACTGGGGCGGCGCGGACTACGCCGGGTCCCTCTTCAGCCAGGTCCGCGGCACGATGCTCGCCACCGTCTTCGTCTTCCTGGGTGTCGAGGGCGCGAGCGTCTACTCGCGGCACGCCAAGAAGCGCTCGGACGTCGGCCGGGCCACGATCCTCGGCTTCCTCAGCGTCTTCGCCGTCTTCGCCTCCGTCGTCATCGTGTCGTACGGGATCATGCCGATGGGCGAGATCGCCGAGCTGCGCCAGCCGTCCATGGCGGGCGTCCTCGAGGAGTCCGTCGGCACCTGGGGCAAGGTGTTCATCAGTGTCGGCCTGATCGTCTCCGTCCTCGGCGCCTATCTTGCGTGGTCGCTGATGGCCGCCGAGGTGCTGTTCGTGGCGGCCAAGGACGACGACATGCCGCGCTTCCTGCGCCGCGCCACCGCCGCGGACGTCCCGGTCCCCGCGCTGCTCATGACGACCGTGCTCACGCAGGTGGTGCTGGTCATCACCGCGTTCTCGGACGACGCGTTCAACTTCGCCCTCGACCTCACCAGCTCGCTCTCCCTGATCCCGTACCTGCTGGCGGCCGCCTTCGCCGTGAAGATCGGGACGAGGACCGACCGCCGCACGGAGGGCGGGCGCACCTCGACGCGCGAGCTGACGATCGCGGTCATCGCCACCCTCTACACGGCGTTCATGCTGTACGCGGCCGGCCTCAAGTTCGTCCTGGTCTCGTTCGTCTTCTACGCCCCGGCCACGATTCTCTTCGTCATGGCCCGCAGGGAGCAGGGCAGACGCCTGTTCTCCCCGCGCGAGCTGGTCATCCTGGTCGTCTCCGTCGTCGGCGCCGTGCTCGGCGTCGTCGCCCTGGCCGCCGGCTGGATCAGCCTGTGAAACCCGTCATCCCGTCCCGCCTCGGAGGCACACCGTGACCGACCACGACACCCCCGCCGCCGCGTACGGCGTCCACTCCGAGGTGGGCCGGTTGCGCAAGGTCCTCGTCTGCGCGCCGGGGCTCGCCCACCGCAGGCTCACCCCGACCAACGCCGACGACCTGCTCTTCGACGACGTCATGTGGGTGGAGAACGCCCAGCGCGACCACGCCGACTTCGTCAACAAGCTGCGGCAGCGCGGCATCGACGTGGTCGAGCTGCACGATCTGCTCGCGCGGACGATGGCGCTCCCCGAGGCGAAGTCGTGGCTCCTGGACCGCAAGATCGTCGCCAATCAGGTGGGGGCGGGGCTCATCGACGACACCCGCGCCTTCCTGGAGACGCTGGAGCCGCGGCAGCTCGCCGAGTTCCTCATCGGCGGTCTCGCCACCACCGACCTGCCGGACGCGTACCGCTCCGCCTATGTGTCGATGGCGCGCGAATCGACCGGCGTACGCGAGTACTTGATGCCGCCGCTGCCCAACACCCTCTACACCCGCGACACCACCTGCTGGCTGTACGGCGGCCTCACACTCAACCCGTTGTACTGGCCCGCGCGGCACGACGAGACCCTGCTGATGAAGGCGATCTACCGCTTCCACCCGGATTTCGTCGGCTCCACCGTGTGGTGGGGCGACCCCGAACTCGCCTGGGGCCAGGCCACGTTCGAGGGCGGCGACATCATGCCCGTAGGCAACGGCGTGGTCCTGATGGGCATGAGCGAGCGCACCTCGCGGCAGGCCATCACGCAGGTCGCCGCCGCCCTGTTCAAGGAAGGCGCGGCCGAACACGTCATCGTCGCCGGGATGCCGAAGCTGCGCTCGGCGATGCACCTGGACACCGTCTTCACGTTCGCGGACCGGGACATCGTGACGCTCTACCCGCGCATCATGGACTCGGTGCACACGTTCTCGCTGCGCCCCAGCGACAAGGCGCCGGGGCTCGACATCACCGACGAGGGCTCGGCCCCCTTCGTCGACGTCGTCGCCAGGGGACTCGGGCTGCCCGGTCTGCGGGTGATCGAGACCGGCGGCGACGTGTACGCGTCCGAGCGTCAGCAGTGGGACAGCGGCAACAACGCGGTCGCCCTGGAGCCGGGTGTCGTCATCACCTACGACCGCAACACGCAGACCAACACGCTGCTGCGCAAGGCCGGCGTCGAGGTCGTCACCATCGTCGGTGCCGAACTCGGCCGGGGCCGCGGCGGCGGCCACTGCATGACCTGCCCCATCGTCCGCGACCCCGTGACCTTCTGACGGCCGCGCGGCGATCCATGGAGCGGCGCGGCGCGCTCTGCGACCGTCCCTACGACGAGGCCGCCTACCTCACCTCGCACAACGCCATGGCGACGACGGTCGACCGGTTCCTCGGCCCGCTGCAGGATCCGGACATCACCGCCCAGTTGAACGACGGCGTCCGCGCCCTGCAGCTCGACACCTACCGGTGGGAGCGGCCGGACGAGATCGTCGGCCGCCTGCGCGACTCCGACTTCACGACCGCGCAGCAGGCGCTCATCACCCGCGCGATCAACACGTTCAACCCGCCGCGCGAGGGGCTGTGGCTCTGCCACGCCGTGTGCCGGGCGGGCGCGCTCGCGCTGGTGCCCGCCCTGCGTGCGGTGGGCGACTGGATGCGCGCGCACCCGACCGAGGTCATCACCCTCATCGTGCAGGACGCGATCACCGGCGAGGACACTCAACAGGCCTGCCACGAAGCCGGGTTGGACGATCTGATCCACACGCCCGACGCCGACCCGGCGAAACCCTGGCCGACCCTCGGCGACATGGTCGACAGCGGCCGCCGCCTCGTCGTCCTCGCCGAGCAGGCCGACGGTCCGGCGCCCTGGTACCGCAACTTCTACCGGTACGGCATGGAGACCCCGTTCGCGTTCCGCGCACCGGACGAGATGAGCTGCGTGCCCCACCGCGGCGGCGACGACAAGCGGCTGTTCCTGCTGAACCACTTCATCACCGACAACGGCGGCAGCCGGCTCGACGCGGGCACGGTCAACACCCGCGGCTTCGTGCTCGACCGGGCACGCAGGTGCGAGCGGGAGCGCGGCAGGCCCGTCACGTTCGTCGCCGTCGACTACACCACGATCGGTGACGCCGTCGGCGCCGTGGCCGCGCTCAACGCCGGGCGCCGACCGCCGCGCCCACGGGTCAGAAGTGGGTGGCGATCCCGAAGGCCCGGCGCAGCTGTGCCATGTCGTGCCGGTCGTGGTCCGCGGGCTCGTACCCCTGGTGGAAGCGGACCTGCTGTTCGGCTGAGAGACACGGCACAGGCTCTCCCGCGACGGTGCCGGTGACGAAGACGTGCGCGGGGTAGCCGAACGGCCGCTCCGGGTCGAAGGAGGCCTGCCGGGCGGAGCCGTCGTCGGCGAAGTGCAGAGGATGCAGGTCGAGTTCGCGGCCGTCCGCGTGCGTGACGACGAAGCGGACGGGACGCCAGTCCAGGGTCTCGACGAATCCGGCGCCGGCGAGGGCGGCGAGCACGGCGGGTTCCTGCTCGTGGCGGTGCATCAGGTCGAGATCCCGATGCTCCCGGGTCTCCGCGCCGACCAGCGCGTCGATGCCCCAGCCGCCCCCGATCCACACGTCCGCTCCGGCCCGCCGCAGCAGGGCGAGGACCACCAGCACATCGTCGGCTGTCATCATCCGACGCAGGGTAGGGGCCCGCGTCACGAACGGCGAGCGGGTTACCGCCGCTCGACCGCTCTCCCGGAACGGGCCCGGACCACCGTCCGATGGCTGGTCAGGCCCGTGATACCTTCCGAAAGCCAGTCGTACCCATGTGCGTATCGTACGTGCACGGGTCAGGGAATCCGGTGGAAATCCGGAGCTGACGCGCAGCGGTGAGGGTGACGGGCGGAGCCACTGCCACTGGACCGGTGTACCGGTCCGGGAAGGCGCTCCGTCCGGACGATCCCGAGTCCGAAGACCTGCTGGCGGCCTCCGTGACCGGCACGCGGCCGGGGGTGAACCGTAGGCCGGCTCCGCGTATGGGCCCTGGACGCAGAGGAAGTTCCGTGCCTTTCGCACGTCAAATCCGCCGTTTCGCACCGCTGTTGGCGGGTGCCTTGCTGCTCACGGCATGCGGCGGCGCGGGCTCCGGCACCGCGGACCGCTCGGGCGGCGCGGATTCCGCCGTGACCCTCGACAACTGCGGCACGAAGGTCCGGGTCGCACACGCCCCGCGTCGCGCCGTCGCCCTGGACCAGGGATCGGCGGAGATCATGCTCTCGCTCGGCCTCGCCGACCGGATGGTGGGGACCGCGACGTGGACCGATCCCGTCCTGAAAGGGCTGGAGGAGGCGAACGCGAAGGTGCCGCGGCTCGCCGACCGCTATCCGTCGTTCGAGAAGGTCCTGGACACCGAGCCGGACTTCGCCGCCGCCTCGTTCACGTACACCCTCGGCAAGGGCGGGGTGGCGCCGCGCGAGCAGTTCGAGAAGCTCGGCGTGCCCACCTACCTCTCCCCCACCGACTGTGCGGGCAAGGACAACAGCGGTGACGGCGACGGCGTGCGCAGCAGCGCGCTGACCATGGACACCGTCTACGGCGAGATACGCGATCTGGCACGGATCTTCGACGTGGAGGAGCGCGGACAGAAGCTCGTCGCCGACCTCACGTCCCGTGTCAGCAAGGCCACTTCGGGGGTCGATGCCGACGGCGTGAGCGTCCTGTACTGGTTCGCCAACTCCGACTCGCCCTATATGGCGGGCTGTTGCGGCGCGCCCGGCATCGTCACCAAGGAGCTCGGCGTGCGCAACGTCTTCGACGACACGCACGAGGAGTGGCCGCAGATCAACTGGGAGACCGTCGCGGACCGCGACCCCGACGTCCTCGTCATCGGCGATCTGACCCGCCGCTCACAGTCAGCGGAGTCCGCCGCGCAGAAGATCAAGTTCTTGGAGTCCGACCCGGTCACCAAGGAGATGACCGCCGTCCGCGAGAAGCGGTACGTGCTGCTGAAGGGCCAGGATCTGAACCCGACGATCCGCACCGTGGACGGTGTGGAGAAGGTGGCGGCCGCGCTGCGCGAGTTCGGCCTGGACGCGTGAGAGCGGTCCGGCCCGCGCTGTACTGGACCGCGGCCGTCGCCGCGCTCTGCGCCTCGGTCGCCGTGGCCATCACCATCGGTCCGGCGCACATCGGCGTCGGCGACGTGTGGGCGGCGGTCGGCGCCCGGCTCGGCTGGGGCACCTCGGACCTGTCGCCGATCCGGGACGGCATCGTCTGGAATCTGCGGCTGCCCCGCACCCTGCTCGCCGCGGTCTGCGGTGCGGGCCTCGCGGTGTGCGGCACGGTGCTGCAGGCGCTGTTGCGCAACCCCCTCGCGGACCCGTTCGTGCTCGGCGTCTCCTCCGGGGCGTCGACCGGAGCCGTCCTCGTGGTGGTCCTCGGCCTCGGCGGCGGCGCTCTCTCGGTGTCCGGCGGGGCGTTCCTCGGAGCGCTCTGCTCGTTCGCGCTCGTGCTGCTGCTCAGCCACACGCTGGGCGGCACGACGGACCGGGTGGTGCTGTGCGGGGTCGCCGCGATGCAGCTGTTCTCCTCGCTGACGTCGTTCGTGGTGCTGACGGCGGCCGACGCGGAGACGACGCGCGGCGTCCTGTTCTGGCTGCTCGGCTCGCTCGGCGGGGTCGGCTGGAGCGAGCTGTGGCTGTGTCTCGCGGTGCTCGTGGTGGCGCTCGCGGTGTGCCTCGGGTACGGCCGGGCCCTGGACGCGTTCGCCTTCGGCCAGGAGGCGGCGGCCGCGCTCGGCGTGCACGTGGCCCGGACCCGTCTTGTGCTGCTGTGCGTGACGGCCCTGCTGACGGCGGCACTGGTCAGCGCGGCCGGGGCGATCGGCTTCGTCGGGCTCGTGCTGCCGCACGCGGCGCGCGCCCTGGTGGGCCCCGGGCACGCCCGGCTGCTCCCGGTCACGGCGCTGGCCGGCGCGGTGTTCCTGGTGTGGGTCGACACCCTGGCCCGTACGGTCCTCGAACCGCAGGAGGTTCCGGTGGGCGTGGTGACGTCGCTGATCGGCGTGCCCGCGTTCGTGCTCGTCCTGTACCGCGGCCGGGCCGCCCGGTGAGCGGGGGCCTGCGCGCGGACCGGGTGTCCTGGTCGCCCGGGGGCGCGCTCGTCCTCGACGGGGTGGGTCTGACGCCGCGGGCGGGCACCGTCACCGGGGTGCTCGGCCCGAACGGCTCGGGCAAGTCGACGCTGCTGCGCCTGCTGGCCGGAGTGCTCGCCCCGGCGGCGGGGATCGTCACGCTGGACGGGGATCCGCTCTCCGCGGTGCCGCGCAAGGTGGCCGCCCGGCGCATCGCGCTCGTCCATCAGCAGGCCGATACCCAGGTCGAGTTGACGGTCGCCGACATCGTCCGGCTGGGCCGCATTCCGCACCGCAGGGCCTGGGCGCCGGCCTCCGCCGCGGACGAGGAGGCGGTCCGTGCCGCCCTGGAGCGCAGCGGCCTCACGAGCCGGGCGCAGCGCCTGTGGCACACCCTGTCGGGCGGCGAGCGCCAGCGGGTGCAGATCGCCCGCGCCCTGGCCCAGGAACCGCGCGAGCTGCTGCTCGACGAGCCCACGAACCACTTGGACATCCAGCACCAGCTGGACCTCCTCGACCTGATCTCGGGCCTGGAGCTGACCTGCGTGGTCGCCCTGCACGACCTGAACCTGGCCGCCACGTACTGCGACCAGGTCGTGGTCCTGCGCCGCGGCCGGGTCGTGGCGGCGGGCGAGCCGGGCGCAGTCCTCACCGAGGACCTCATCGCCGACGTCTACGGCGTCCGCGCCGAGATCACCCGGCCCGGCCCCGGCGACCGCCCCCACATCCGCTTCCTGGGCACCCTCGCGGGCGCCGGCGAGAACTAGGGCGGTCTTTGCCCGGCGACGCCCTCCGGGCGACGAGGGGTGTTTGAAGACAGGCCCTTGGTCACTCGAAGCGGTCGGGGTCCCCCGCTCCGCGCCGCACGATCTCGGCCTCGCCGTCGGAGAAGTCGATGACGGTGGTCGGCTCGGTGCCGCAGTCGCCGGAGTCGAGCACGGCGTCCACCACGTGGTCGAGCCGCTCCTTGATCTCCCAGCCCTGGGTGAGCGGCTCGTCCTCGCCGGGCAGCAGCAGGGTGCTGGAGAGCAGCGGCTCACCGAGTTCGGCCAGCAGCGCCTGGGTGACGACGTGGTCGGGGATGCGGACGCCGACCGTCTTCTTCTTCGGGTGCTGCAGCTGGCGCGGCACCTCCCGCGTCGCGGGCAGGATGAACGTATAGCTGCCGGGCGTGGCCGCCTTGATGGCGCGGAACACATCGTTGTCGATGTGTACGAATCTGCCCAGCTGCGAGAAATCCTGGCATACCAGGGTGAAGTGATGCTTGTCGTCGAGATGCCGGATCGCGCGGATCCGCTCGACGCCGTCGCGGTTGCCGAGGCGGCAGCCGAGCGCGTAGCAGGAGTCCGTGGGATAGGCGATCAGCGCACTGTCGCGGATGCTGTCGGCGACCGCGCCGATGATGCGCGCTTGCGGGTTCTCGGGGTGCACGTCGAAGTACCGGGCCATCCGCCGAGCCTACGGGATCGGCGGCACCCCTCCCCGGCGTTGCGCGCCCGGAGAGCCGTGTACACGCGCGACAATCCCGACACCCGCACACCCTGCCCATTTCCGCCGAGCGGTTCACGGCCCATACTGGTCGAGTCCCGATCACCGTCAGAACGAACCCATCAGAACGACGTAAACGACTTAATGGCCAAGAACAGCACCTCCGTGACCACCGTCCCCGACACCGTGTGGCTGGCGCGTGGACGCCACCTCGGGTCCGAGCCCGAGCAGGACCTCCGGCGCAACCTGATCGCCCTCCAGGCGGCCGGGGTGCTCGACGGTTTCCTGGACCTCGACCCCGCCGAGGCGGCCCGCTCCACCGTCCTGCACCCGCGGGACGAGTCCGCCGATCCCGGTCCCACGGCCCGGCGCCTGTTCGAGGCGCGCTGGCGCGTGGCCGACGACGTCACGGTGCGTGCGCAGCTGACGCTGTACGACCCCGAGGGGCGCCGTAAGGACGGCTCCGCCGTCACCTGGGTCCTCGCCGCCGAGGCGGAGTGGGCGTGGGAGGCGCACTGGCCGTCGCCCGCCACGATGTTCTGGCCGGACAGCGACCGGGTCCCGTGGGACTACGACACGGCGGAGGGCGTGCGCCTGCGGGCGACGAACCACCTGCCGAAGGACGACGACGAACTGCGCCACCGGCTGCGGGACTGGACCCGGGAGAGCTGGTACGTCCACGTCGTGGTGCACGAGGCGATGACGCCGGACGCGCGGGGGCAGCAGCCGGTCTCGACGTTCCTGCCGCCGAGTCTGCGGCACCGGGTGATCGAGCACCGGGGCACGCCCGAGCAGGCGCAGATCGTCGACTTCGCGATGAAGCGGGAGCTGAAGCTGCGGATGCCGCGGGGCGGCGGCGTGATCCTGCCCACCGCCCCGCAGGACCCGGGGTACGACGCGGAGCGCTTCACCGTCCGCAGTGTCTTCCTGGACGGCTCGGAGCCGACCGAACTCATCTCCCGGATCAAGGAGTTCGCGGCGCTGCCGCGCCCGCTGTCCGAGGACGCCGAGCAGGCCCTGACGCGGTTGCGCCAGGGCTGGCATCTGCTCACACCGGACGAGGAGCTGGCGCACGCCCAGTCCATGGTGACCAGGTACGCCGAGGCGCTCGACGCCATGACGAAGTCGCGCGACCTGTACCGGGAGGCCGCGGAGGCGGCACAGGCCGCGCTGGCCGAGGCCGGCGACGGTGTGCCCCGGCCGCCCGCGCTCGGCCCGGCCAAGGCGGACGGCTCACCGCTGGGCGCCCTCACGAAGGCGTTCGGCCGCTTCCGGGACCCGAACAAGTAGGGCGCCCCCGCGTCAGTCCTCCGCCGCCTCCTCTTCCTCCTCGTCACCCGGATCGGACATCCTCAGCGCGATCTCCTGCAGCAGCTCGGTGGAGTTGACATCGGCGCGGCCCTCGTCGTGCACCTTCGCGAGCTGGGTGAAGAGAAACGCGAACGCCTCGACGAGCGACACGCTGGCCGGCATGAGCGCGGCGATGGTCAGCTCCGCCGCCTCCTCCGGATCGGACCCCGCGGGGATCTCGATCGTCGGGAACACTTCCGACACGAGCCGCCCCAGCTGGGTCAGGTCGGTGTCGAGCTGATCCCCGTCGTTGAGCCTGCGCACCATCTCCTGCGTCTCGGTCAGCACACCGATGGCCCGCAGAACGATCTCCCTCTGTTCCATGGAAGGAGCCTATGCGGGCGAGCCGCCCGCGCGTGCAACGTGGTCGCAACGTCCTGTCACCTTCACTGTGCTGTCATGACCGATGCACCCCGCGTGGAGCTGACCCCCGCGGCCGCCGAGCTGGTGCGGCGACTGCGCGACGCCCACGGTCCCCTGATGTTCCACCAGTCCGGCGGCTGCTGCGACGGCAGCGCCCCGATGTGTTTTCCGGCAGGCGAGTTCCGCACGGGCGCCGCGGACGTGCTGCTCCAGGAGCTCGCCGTGGCCGGGGTCGCGGAACCGGTGTCGTTCTGGATGTCGAAGAGCCAGTACGAGCTGTGGAGCCATACGCGGCTCGTCGTCGATGTCGTCGAGGGCCGCGGCAGCGGGTTCTCGCTGGAGGCGCCGGAGGGCGTACGTTTCCTGATCCGTTCCCGGCTGGTCGGCGCACAGCCATCGACGGGGTGACCCTCTTCTGCTGAACTCCGGTGATGCAGAGTCGAGTTGGCAAGAGACGCAGAAGTGTCCTGACAGCCCTGGCGATCGTGGGCGTACTGGGCGGAGCGGGCCTGACGGGCGCGGCACCGGCCAGTGCCGGCACGGCGGCCGGGCGGGTGGCGCCCGGGGTGACGTACACCGAGTTCGACCTTCCCGCCGCCAAGGGCACCGCCCATGCCCATGTCCTCACCGTCGATCTGCGCGACCCGCGCGTGCGCGTCGATCTGCTGCACCCGGGCGCGGTCGGGGCGCGCACCACCGTCTCCTCGATGGCCGACGCGACGGGCGCCGTCGGCGGGATCAACGGGGACTTCTTCAACATCACCGAGACCCAGCACCCGGGGGTCGAGGCGACCGGCGCCCCGGTCGGCCCCACGGTCGCGGGCGGCCGCGCCCTCAAGGCGGCCGTCCCGGACGGGCAGCGCTTCGGGCCCGCCCTGCCGCCGGGCACCTCCACCCGCGACGTGCTCGGGGTGGGCATCGACCGGCGGGCCCGGCTCGACAGCATGGCCCTGGACGGCTCGGTGCGTACGCGCGCGGACCGGCTGGCACTCGGCGGGCTCAACCAGTACGCGCTGCCGGTCGGCTCTGTGGGCGCGTTCACGCCGGAGTGGGGCAGCGTCTCCCGGGCCCGTGCCACCTGCGGCACGGACACGCAGCGGGCGGCGGCGTGCAGCACGGACACCTACGAGGTGACGGTGCGCCGCGGCCGGGTCGTCGCGGCGGCGGACACCCCCGGCAGCGGTCCGATAGCCCAGGGCACCACGGTGCTGGTGGGCCGGGAGGCCGGTGCGCAGTGGCTGCGGAAGCTGTCGGCGGGCGACCCGGTCCAGGTGCGGCACCGGCTTGTCGCCGCGCGGTCACGGGTCCCGTACCGGTTCGCTGTCGGCGGCTACCCGGTGCTGCGCGGCGGCGCCCCGCTGCCCGGCCTCGACGCGAAGACGTCCGCGGTCCGCACGGCCGCGGGCATCGCCGACCACGGGCACACCCTCCTGCTGCTCGCCCTGGACGGCGCGCCCGCGTACCGCACGGGCCTGTCGATCGCCGAAGTGGCCGGGACCATGAGGTCGTTGGGCGCCGACGACGCGTTCAGCCTGGACGGCGGCGGTTCGTCGACGCTGGTGGCGCGCGAGCCGGGGGCGGCCTCGGTCACCCTCCTCAACCACCCCACCGACTCCCCCGAGCGCGCCGTCGCCAACGGGATCGGGGTCTACTCGCGCCGCTAGAACCTGTCAGGCCCCGTCGCGCACGGCCACAAGACCGTTGAAGACACCGACGTACGCCGTGCCGTCGGGGCCGATGGTCACGGGCGCCCAGTTGTTGTCGTAGGCGACACCCGTTCCGGCGAGGCGCTTCCAGCGGGTCTCGCCGGTGCGGAAGTCGACCGCCGTGAAGTACCAGGCGTCGATGCCGAGGGAGTTGGGCTCCTTCGTGTAGAAGTACAGCAGCCCGTTGGCGGTGGAGAGCTTCGGCACGGTGGACGGGGAGCGCACGCCGCTCTCCCACACCGTGTCGCAGCCGCTGCCGTCGGCGCGTACGTCGATACGCGCGACCCCTCCGACGACGCTGCGCCCGAAGGTGAGCGAGGTGATGTTCTCGTAGCCGTAGTTGTTCTCGACGACGAGGCTGTCGCCGTGCGAGATGAGGGAGTTGTCGGTGGTGGAGGCGCCGGAGCCGAAGACCGGGACCTTGCACACGAGTCGCCGGTCCGCGGGGACGCCGGCGCCGCGCCGGTACACCAGGACGTTCATCCGGTCGTCGGCGTTGTCGGTGATGGCGACGTAGTCGTCCTCCTCGCCGAACAGGTCGGGGGTGGTGCCCGAACCCTGGTTCACCGAACCGGGCTTGGTGCCGGTGCCGCGGTCGTACGTCTGCCGCCAGACGACCTCCGGGGTGCCGTCGGCGGCCACGTCGAAGTCGTACAGGGCGTGGTCGGAGACGATGGAGACGCCGTCCTCGGCGACGGAGAAGGAGTTCTGGATCTCCTCACCTGCCAGCCGGACCGACTTGATGGCGCCGGTGGCGGGGTCGACCGTGCCGACGCGGCCCTGCCGGGTCACCCACCAGATGCGTCCCGTCCAGTCCGGCATGACGGAGGTGACGGGATCGCAGGTGCCGCTCGGGTACAGGTTCGACCAGCTCACACAGTCATGGGGAACCTGTCCCGTGAGGTCCCAGTCGTCGGTGACGACGAAGCGCCAACCGCCGTCCGCGGCCTGCTCGTGGGCGAGGCGCACGATGTGCTGGCGGGAGTCGGCGAGGACGAGGCGGTCCTGGTCGTCGAGGTAGGAGTAGGCGCCGCCCGACGTGTCCTTGAAGATCCTGGAGAAGTCGAGGCGCGTGATGGCCTCGACGGTGGAGGGGCGTTGCGGCAGCTGGTACTCGGCGAGAGTTCCGAGGCTGTGCGGGTCGAGGAGTTTGACGAGGAAGCCGGTGAAGGTGCCGCAGACGGTGACGATGCGGCCGGCTCTGTCGAACGTGACGGTGGCGCATTCGCCGCCGAGCGCGGCCATCTTCTCACTGGTGACGCTCGGCGTCGTCCCGTTCGGGCCGCTCCAGGGGTACGTTCCGCTGCCCCAGGCGTCCGCGTGCATCCCGCTGCGTCCGTTGGCGGCGAGGAAGGGGTGCTGGGCGGGGGCCTTGCCGGGCACGGGCCGCGGCGTGGCGGGGGCGCCGGCGTACTGCTCGACGAGCCGGTGCCCCGGCGCCTCGGGAATCTCGTCGGCACCGGCGCCCTGGGGCTGGGCGAGGCCCGCGGCCGTGAGGGTCAGGGCCACGGCCAGGGCACGGGCGAGGTTTCTTCGCTGCGGCATGCGCCCGAAGCTAGGTTCCGCCGCTTGAAGTGTCCATGCACATAGGGGTGTTGTTCACGAACCCGAAACGATCACGGATCGCGTCACGGATCATGTCATGGACCGGGTCACGGCTGGAGGCTGCTCACCAGCCCCGCGGTGGCGTTGATGCCGTCGTGGATGGTCGGGGCCACGGCGGTGCCCGAGAGCAGGAAGCCGAGCAGGACACAGACGACAGCGTGCGAGAGCTTCATGGCCCCGTTGCGCAACATGATCACCGCAACGATCACGAGCAGCAGCACGATGGAAATGGACAACGACACCGTCGAACCTCCTCCGCCACGCAGGCACCGTGGCTCTCGGCCGCAAGTGTGACGCAGCGGAGGGCATCCGCAGGGCTCTGACCTGTCCCCCGAACGGGTGTCAGATGTCGATCATCGATCGTGCGCGACGAGGAAGGCCTCGAGACCGGCGAGGTCGTCGGTGTTCAGGTGGTCGACATCGGCGGCGATCAACTCGGTCCAGACCGCGTCACGTTCGGGCCCGGCGACATCGGGCGTGGCCCAGAACCGCACCCGCTGTCCGCGGTCGTGCGCGGCGGAGACGATGGCGTGCAACTTCTCGCGCTCGGCCGCGGGGATCGGGCCGACGCCCTGCCAGCTGAAGAAGGTGGTCCAGTTGTCGCTGATCAGCGGGACGAACGAAGCCGGGGCAGCGGTGCCCAGGTCGGTGAGGCGCCCGTCGTAGAAGGCGCTGCGGGTGCGCTGCGCCTCCATCGGGGCGCGGGCGGCGCGGTCGCCGGAGACGACGGCGGTGACGGGTCCGGTGTGCACGCGCCCATGGGCGTACGCCGTGAAGAGGCCGCGATACCGGCGCAGTTGGCGGTCGAGTTCGAGGTAGGTCGCCGCACCTTCGGTCTTGATGTCGATCAGCAGCTGGAGCGGGGTGTGCCGCCCTTGGTGGACCGAGCCATGGTTTTCGCGCACACGGGCGGCCAGCGGGGCGAGGTAGAGGGATTCGAGGGTGCGGTTCGGGTCGAGGTCGACGGGGTCGTGGGCGACGAGCAGATCGCCGTCCACGAGGTAGATGTCGGCCTCGACACTGTTGAACCGGTGGTCCAGCGCGTCGAAGAGGGGCCGCGGGTGATCGTAGTCGTTGTGGGCGTGGGCCCGCAGGAGGGGCCGGGGTCCGGGCTTCCGTCCGGCGGCGTGGGCGAGTTGCGGCGTGCCGACGCCGACGGCGAGTGCGGCGGCGAGGGTGCCGAGGGCTCTACGGCGGGTGGTCCGGGCCATGCGTGCCTCCCGTAGTGGGCAGGTGGGGACACGGCGAGTATGCGGGGGGCCTGTCGACAAGTGTCAGCGCAGGCACGGGAGTTGGCTGAACTGCCACCCTCGGTTCACCACGGCGTCACGGGCCTGGTCGGCCGGAAATCAGTCGCGGCACGCAGCAGCGCCGCCGCCCGGCGCCTGCGTGGCGTCGGACGGCGGCGGGGTCGGGCCCTGGGCTCACGGCGCCCGGAGGTCGGCCAGTTCGGCCAGTTCCTCCCGGTGGCGGCCCGCGGTGCCGAGCGCAATCGAGTCGGCCTTGGCGCGCTTGAGATAGAGGTGGATCGGGTGCTCCCAGGTCATGCCGATGCCGCCGTGCAGCTGGAGCGCCTCCTCGGCGGCGCGCACCGCGACGGGCGCGGCGTACGCCTGGGCGACGGCCACCGCGATGTCGGTGTCGTCACCGGCGGTGGCGAGCGCGTCGGCCGCGTTCCGTGCGACGGCCCGGGTGTTGACCACTTCCAGCCAGAGCTGTGCGAGCCGGTGCTTGAGCGACTGGAAGGAACCGACGGGGCGGTTGAACTGGTTGCGCTCGCGCGTGTAGCGCACGGTTTCCGTCAACAGCCAGTCGGTGAGCCCGAGTTGCTCGGAGACCAGCAGTCCGGCTCCGGCCCGCAGGGCGCGGCGCACAGCGGGTGCGGCGTCGTCGGTGAGCAGGCGTCCGGCCGCGCCCGCGAACGTCACGGCGGCCAGTGGCCGCGTACGGTCGAAGGAGATCTGTGCCTCGACGGAGACACCGTCGGCCGTGGCGTCCACGGCGAACAGGCCGCTCGCCGTGGGCACGAGGAACACGTCGGCGGCGCCCGCGTCCGCGACCGCGGTGACCCGCCCGGTCAGCTCCCCGCCCGCTGCCCGTACGTCGCCGAACTTCCGCCCCGACGCCGCGGACAGCGGCACGGCGAGGGTGCCGACGGTGCGGCCGGAGGCGAGGGACGCGAGCAGCGTCCGCGCCTCGTCGGTGTCGCTGCCGAGCAGCGCCTCCGTCGCGATGACGGCGCTCGTCAGATACGGGACGGGCGCCACCGCCCGGCCAAGCTCCTCCAGGACGACCGCGGCCTCACGGTGCGAGGCGCCCTGGCCGCCGTGCTCCTCCGGGACGAGGAGCCCGGCGAGACCCATGCTCTCGGCCAGGTTCTTCCACAGGGCGCGGTCGTGCGGCTCGTCGGTCTCGACGCGGGCGAGCACCGCGGCGGCGCCGCAGTGGTCGGCGAGCAGGTCGCGGACCGCCGAGCGCAGCGCTTCCTCTTCCTCGGAGTACAGGAGATCGGGCTGTGTGCTCATCGGGCCAGGTCCTTCCAGGCGACGTCCTTGTCGGTGCGCGGCTCGGGCGGCAGGCCCAGGACGCGCTCGGCGACGATGTTCAGCAGGATCTCGCTGGTCCCGCCCTCGATGCTGTTGCCCTTGGCCCGCAGGTAGCGGTAGCCGGCCTCGCGGCCCGCGAAGTCGACGAGTTCGGGGCGCCGCAGGGTCCAGTCGTCGTACAACAGGCCTTCCTCACCGAGGAGTTCGACCTCCAGGCCACTGATCTCCTGGTTGAGGCGGGCGAAGCCGAGCTTCATCCCGGCGCCCTCGGGGCCGGGGTGCCCCGCGACCAGTTGCTGGCGCAGCCGCTCGCCGGTGACGCGGGCGACCTCGGCCTCGACCCAGAGCTTGACCAGGCGCTGGTGCAGGTCGGCGGTGCGCAGTTCGGGGCGCTCGCGCCAGGTCCTGGTGACCTTGCCGATGAGGCCGCCCTCGCGCGGGATGCGCATGCCGCCGATGGCGACGCGCTCGTTGTTGAGGGTGGTCTGGGCGACCTTCCAGCCGTTGCCGACCGCGCCGAGGCGGTGGGCATCGGGGATGCGGACGTCGGTGAGGAACACCTCGTTGAACTCGGCCTCGCCGGTGATCTGGCGCAGCGGCCGCACCTCGACGCCCGGGTCGGTCATGTCGCAGACGAAGTACGTGATGCCGCGGTGCTTGGGCACGTCCGGGTCGGTTCGGGCGATGAGGATGGCGAACCGGGAGTTGTGCGCGCCGGACGTCCACACCTTCTGCCCGTTGACGATCCAGTCCTGCCCGTCGCGGACGGCCCGGGTGCCGAGCGCGGCGAGGTCCGAGCCCGCGCCGGGCTCGCTGAACAGCTGGCACCACACCTCCTCGCCGGCCCAGAGCGGCTTGAGGAAACGCTGCTTCTGCTCCTCGGTGCCGTGGTGGAGGATGGTGGGGGCGGCCATGCCGAGGCCGATGCCGTTGCGTCGGGGGTCGTTGTCGGGGGCGCCCACTGCCTCCAGTTCGGCGTCGACGACGGCTTGCAGGGAGCGCGGCACGTCGAGACCGCCGAGGCCCTCCGGATAGTGCACCCAGGCGAGCCCTGCGTCGAAGCGGGCGCTCAGGAAGTCGGCGCGGGGGGTGGTGGCCGGCGGGTGCGCGGCCAGGAACTCCCGGGTGCGGGTGCGCAGTTGCGCGGCGTCGACGGTCATGCGGCGGCTCCTTCCTCGCGCGTGTTCAGCCCCGGGACGACGACGACACGGCCCGTGGTGACGCCGTCGGCGACGCGCTGCACGGCCTGCGCGGCGTCGGTCAGGTCGACGCGCTCGCTGACCAGCGGCTTGATGGCGCCGCGCGCGGCGAGATCGGTGAGCTGCTGGTGGCAGTGCGGGATCAGCTCGGGGTTCTTGGTGGCGTACAGGCCCCAGTGCAGGCCCATGATCGAGTAGTTCTTGACCAGGGCGTGGTTGAGCGCGGGGCTCGGGATGGTGCCGCTGGCGAAGCCGACGACGACGATCCGGCCCTCGAAGGCGACCGTCTTGGCGGACTGCGTGTACGCGTCGCCGCCCACCGGGTCGTAGATCACGTCGGCGCCGCGGCCGCCGGTGGCTTCCTTCACGGCGGCGATGACGTCCTCGCTGCGCCGGTCGACGACCACGTCACAGCCGAGCTCGCGGGCGACCTTGGCCTTCTCCGGGCCTCCGACGACGCCGATGACCCGGGCGCCCGCGGCCTTGCCGAGCTGGACGGCGGCGCTGCCGACACCGCCCGCGGCGGCGTGCACGAGCAGGGTCTCGCCCGCTTGCAGGTGCGCGCGCCGGTGCAGGCCGAACCAGCCCGTCTGGTAGCCGATGTGCAGTGCGGCCGTCTCGGCGTCGTCCAGGGCGTCGGGCGCGGGCAGCAGGGCCCGCGCGTCGGCGACGACGTACTCGGCGAGGCCGCCGTGCGGCAGTGCGGGGTTGGCGATCACGCGGCGCCCGTCCTCGGTCTCGCCGCAGATCTCCACGCCGGGCGTGAACGGCAGCGGCGGCCTGACCTGGTACTGCCCCTTGCACAGCAGCGTGTCCGGGAAGTTGATGTTGGCGGCGCGCACCTTGAGCAGCACCTGCCCCTCGCCGGGCACGGGACGCTCGACCTCTTCGAGGCGCATCACCTCGCGCGGCTCGCCGTTCTCGTGCACTTGCCATGCCTGCATGCGGGGCCTCCACCGAGTGCTGCGTCTCGCTACCGGGTTCAGCCGCATACTAAGCGGTCGCTTGCACTCCTGTGAATGCCCTGCCCGGCCCAGTCGGCCCCGTCCGGCTCAGTCCGCCGTGCCGCGTGTCGGCCGCGCCCGTACGTGCATCCGCTCGCCCTGCGGCCCGAAGAGGCTGAGGAACTCGACGGACCCCTCCCCCGTCGACCCGAACCAGTGCGGCACGCGCGTGTCGAACTCGGCGGCCTCGCCGGGACCGAGGACAACGTCGTGCTCGCCGAGGACGAGGCGCAGCCTCCCGGAGAGGATGTACAGCCACTCGTACCCCTCGTGCGATTTCGGGTCCGGCTGCCTTTTCCGCTCCGGCTCGATCACCTTGTACGCCTGGAGCCCGCCGGGCTGCCGGGTGAGCGGGATCATCGTCCGGCCGCAGTGCACGATCGGCTTCAGGCGCACGCGCGGGTCGCCGACCGGCGGGGCGCCGACCAGCTCGTCCAGCGGCACCTGGTGGGCGCGGGCGATCGGCAGCAGCAGCTCCAGGCTGGGCTTGCGCAGGCCCGACTCCAGGCGGGAGAGCGTGCTGACGGAGATGCCGGTGGTCTCGGAGAGTCCGGAGAGCGTGGCGCCGCGCTCCTTGCGCAGGGCACGCAGGCGCGGCCCGACGCCGGAGAGCACGGCGTCCATGCTCGCCTCGGTCTCTTCGTCTTCATGGTCAAGGACGTGCTGCTTCATACTTCTATTGCAGTTTCAGCAAGCCTGTTTGTCAATACGGCGAGACTGGGTGCATCTTCGGGAGCAGGAAGAAACAGGTTCTCAGCCGGACGAGGTGGTCACCATGCGCAATCAGGAACACAGCGGGAACGCGTACGACGTCGTGGTTGTCGGCGGCGGGGCCGCCGGCCTCTCGGCGGCACTGATCCTGGGTCGCTCGCGTCGCTCCGTGCTCGTCGTCGACGCGGGCGAGCCGCGCAACGCGCCGGCCGCGCACATGCACGGCTACCCGTCGCGGGACGGCATGGCACCCGGCGCATTCTTGGCCGAGGTGCGGCGCGAGGTCGCGGCGTACGGCGTGGAAATCGTCCGGGACCGGGTGACGGCGGCCGAGCCGGACGGGTCCGACGCGTTCGACGTCACGCTGGCGGACGGCGGCCGGGTGCACGCGCGCAGGCTCGTCGTCGCCACCGGCCTGGTGGACGAGCTGCCCGACCTCCCCGGCGTCGCCGAGCGGTGGGGCAACGATGTGATCCACTGCCCCTACTGCCACGGCTGGGAGGTGCGGGACCAGGCTATCGGCGTGCTGTACGGCAAGGCGTCGGGCAGCCACCAGGCCCTCCTGTTCAGCCAGTTGTCCGACGACGTGGCCCTGTTCCTGAACGGCGCCGACGAGAGCGAACTCCCGGACTCCGAATGGCAGATGCTGGCTGCGGCCGGGGTGAGCGTGGTGAGCGGCAAGCTCGACGGGCTCGTCGTGACCGACGACGCGCTGAGCGGGGTGCGGCTCGCCGACGGACGGGTGTTCGCGCGGTCGGTGTTCGTGGTGCCGCCGCGCATGACCCCGCGCAACGCGCTGCTCACCGCGCTCGGCGCCCGCACCAAGGAGACCCCGGCCGGGCCGTTCGTCGACGTGGACCCGACAGGTCTGACCAGCGTTCCGGGCGTCTGGGCCGTGGGCAACGCGGCGGGCCCCGCGGAGCAGGTGGTGAACGCGGCGAGCGCCGGGTACCGGGCCGGCGTCACCCTCAACGTCGAGCTGCTCCACGCCGACCTGGAGCGGGCGGCGGAGCGGCGCAGGAGCGGGGCGTTCTCGGCGGAGGGCGAGCGGGCGGTGGCCCGGGCCCGCGGGGCACGCGCCTGAGCGCTCCCAGGACGCGGCGCGTTCGGAGTGCTTCGGTCCTTCCGCGCGCATCGAGCATTTGGCGGGTGAAGTGCCGCGCGGGCATGGAGGGTTGAGCGTCGAAGCGGTATCCATGCCCGCATGACGTCCTCCAGCGCACCGCACGGGCTGCCCGCCCCTCCCCCGCTCGGCGCCGCGGCGCTGCCCCTCGGCACCTACGAGGGCCGGCTCGTCCTGGTGACCGGCGGCGGTACCGGCCTCGGCCGGGCCATCGCCGCGGAGTTCGCCCGGCTCGGCGCCGCCGTGCTGATCGTCAGCCGGCGGACGGAGCATCTGGCGCCCGCCCGCGAGGAGTTGGCGGCCATCGAGGGTGCCGGACCGGTCACGGCGGCGGCCTGCGACATACGAGATGCGGGGCGCATTGCCGAGGTCTTCGACGCGGCCGTGGCCGCGCACGGCCGCCTTCCGGACGTACTGGTGAACAACGCGGCCGCCAACTTCCCCGTACCTGCGGAGGACGTGACGCCGAACGGCTGGCGCTCGGTCGTCGACATCACGCTCAACGGAACGTTCTTCATGACCCGCGAGTTCGGCCGCAGGCATCTCGCCGCGGGCACGCCGGGCTCGGTGCTCGCCGTCGGCGCGTCGTACGCGTGGACGGGCGGACCGGGTTTCGCGCACAGCGCGGCGGCGAAGGCGGGCGTGAAGAACCTGGTGGAGACCCTGGCCGTGGAGTGGGGCCCGTACGGTATCCAGGTCAACGGCCTGGTGCCGGGCCTCATGCCGCACGACGACATGACGCCCAACATCCGCTCCCACCTCGACCACGCCGAGGACCCCGGACCCCGGCAACCCGCGCTCCGGGTGGGCGCGCCACGGGAGCTGGGCTGGGCCGCGACGTTCCTTGCCTCCCCCTACGCGCGGTTCGTCAGCGGGCACACCATGGTGGTGGACGGCGCGAACTGGCAGCGGCGCGGCTTGGTGAACGCACCCGTGACGACGGTGCGGGAGCAGTTGGGGCGCGGACCGTTCGAGGCCGGGTGACCGGGCGGCCCAGGGGGTGCAGATCAGCCGTTGCGCTGCCCGTACACGTGGTCGACGCTCATCTCCATCAGCACCCGGCGGTCGGACACCATGACCGACCGGTACTCGTCCCAGTCCGGGTGCTCGCCCGCGGCCCGGCGGTAGTAGTCGACCAGGGCGTCGACCTCCGGGCCGTGCGGGTCCGTGCCGGGTCCCGTGAGTTTCACGGCGCCCTCGGCGGTGGCCCAGGTGCGGGCGCCCGGGCCGGTGACCTCGAGCGCGGCGCGCGGATCGCGGCGCAGGTTCGCCGTCTTGGCGCGGCCCTCGGTCATCGACACGTAGAGCGTCTCGCTCTCCCGGTCGTAGAAGGGCGTGACCGGCGACAGCTGGGGGCGGCCGTCGGCCTTGAGTGTGGCGAGAACGCCGAGACGGCTCTCCGCGAGCAGGGTGCGGGGGTCGAAGGGTGCGGCGGTCATGATCACCTCTCCATCGGGCAGGGCCTCGGGCCGTGCGGGACTGTCCGGCCATCGTGACCCATCCGCCGCCGCCTCGGGACGAGGATCGATGGATCAGGTCACCTGCGCGACGCCGCCCTGCCGGTCGGTGACTCACGCGCCCCGGAACTCCGGCGGTCTGCGGCGGGCCTTCGCCGTGAAGCCCTCGGTCGCGTCGTCGGACGTGAGGGTGAGGGCCGCGCTCATGGCCACCCGGTCCAGGGCCGCGTCCAGCCCGTGGTCGGCGTAGGCGTCGATGTCCCGCTTGACGGACTGCACGGCGAGGGGCCCGTTCGCGGCGATCTCCGCCGCCACGTCGTGCGCGGCGCGTTCCAGCTCCTCGCCGGGTACGACCTGTTGCAGGAGATGGAGCCGGTGTGCGGTGTCCGCGTCAATGCGGCGCCCGGTGAGCGCGAGGAACTTCGCCCAGCCCGCACCCGCCTCGCGCGCGATCCGCAGATCACCGCCCGCGTCGACGGCGACACCCAACCGCGCCTCGGGCAGGGCGAACACGGCGTCGTCGGCCGCGATACGCACATCCGCCATCAGCGCGAGTTCGAACCCGAAGCCCAGGCAGTACCCCTGAACGGCCGCGACCACGGGCTGCGGCAACCGCGCGAAGGCGGCGAACCGCTCGTGCACCCAGCGGATGCCCTCGTAGTAGGCGCGGCTGCGCGCGGAGCCGCTCTCCCCCTCGATTCCTCCGCCCGGGGCGCTCACGTCGATGCCCGCGCAGAACGCCCGCCCCTCGGCCCGCAACAGGACGACGCGGACGCGGTCGTCGAACCGGATGCGGTCGGCCAGGACACCGAGTTGCCGGCTCGACTCCCAGCTCCAGGCGTTCAGCTTGGCCGGTCGGCAGAGCGTGAGGACGCCGATGCCGCCCTCCTCCACCTCCAGGCGCAGCCGCCGCGCCGCACCGTCGGGGATCCCGGTGTCGGTCGTGTCGATCATGCGGCCCCCTGCCGGTCGTTGATGGTGCGGCGGTGCTGGCGGCGCGCAGCGTAGCGGTGATTCCCGGCACCTTGAAGGGTTCGGCGGTCACCCGATCAAGGGTAGACAGTGTCTACGCGCATCGGGTAGACACTGTCTATGCAGACGGAGAGCACGAACGGCGGGCTTCGGGACCGCCTCATCGACACCGGCGTCGCGCTGGTGGACGCGGAGGGCGCGGCGGCCCTGTCGCTACGGGAGATCGCCCGCAGGGCAGGCGTCTCGCACGGCGCGCCCCGCCGATACTTCCCCACGCACCTGGAACTGCTGTCGGCGATCGCGCGGCGCGGCTTCGCGGACCTGGGGGCACGAGCGGCGGAAGCGGTGCGCGCCAGCGGGGCGGGTACGGCGGACCCGCGCGCGCAATTGGCCACACTGTCCCGGGTCTATCTCGACTTCGCGGCGCACCACCGAGGCATGTATGAACTGATGTTCCGTCACGATCTGCTGGAAAGCGGTGAACTGGGGCTACGCGAGACGAGTCTTCCCCTGTTCAAGATGCTCTCCGACCTGGTCGCGGCGGTGCGCCCGGATACCGAACCCACGGTCGTCGCGGGCGCGTTGTGGGCGAATCTGCACGGCGTGGCGCAGCTGTGGGGCTGGGGAAGCCTCCAACTCGCCGTCGGGGCGGACGACATCGAGCCGCTGCTCACCTCGGTGCTCGACGCGCATCTGGGGCCGGTGCCTCGATGAGTGTGCTGTCGTACCGCCGCGTCACACTCGCCGGCAGCGTCGTCGGGGCCGTCCTCGTCGCCCTCGACGGCACGGTTCTCACCATCGCCAGGCCCGCCCTCCAGCGCGACCTGGACGCGTCACTGGCCCAGGCCCAGTGGACCAGTACGGGCTATCTGATCGCGGTGGCGAGCCTGCTGGTCTTCGCCGGGCGGCTCGGCGACCGGTACGGGCACCGGCGGCTCTTCGCGATCGGCATGCTCGGCTTCGCGGCCATGTCCGCGGGCATCGGGTTCGCCCCGGGCATCGGCTGGGTGATCGCGCTGAGGGTCGTGCAGGGCGTGTGCGGCGCGCTGCTGCAGCCGGCGACGCTGGGCATGCTCCGCGCCGCGTATCCACCGGACGAACTGGGCATGCCGATCGCGCTGCGCACGAGCGCGATCGGCATCTCGGCCGCGGCCGGGCCCCTGGTCGGCGGCGTCCTGACGGCACATTTCGGCTGGCGCTCGGTGTTCTTCCTGGGGGTGCTGCCCGCGGTGGCGATCGCGCTGCTGGTCCTGCGCGAACGAGACCCGGAGCAATCGGCGGCGGCGCGGCCGCCCGGCCTGGACCCGGGCGGTGTGCTGCTGCTCGGCGCGGCGCTGGCCTGTTCGGTCACGGCCCTGGTCACCGCGCCCGACGCGGGGTGGTCGGCCGGCACGGGACTCGCCGTGGGCGGCGCGGCCGCCGCGACCGTGGCTCTGGTCCGGCACGAACGCCGTACGCCGAGTCCGTTGCTGCCGCCGTCCGTCGTGGCCTCACCGGTGGTCGTGTCGGCCCTCGCCATCCTGCTGGCCGCGTCGGCCGCCCTGTTCGGCACGTTGTTCGTGGCGTCGTACTTCCTCCAGGACGTCCTCGGGCTCGACGCCGTCGACACGGCCCTGCGCATGCTGCCCGCCGCGTTGTGCATGGTCCTCGCGGCGCCGCTCAGCGCGGTGCTGCTGCGCCGCTTCGGGGCGCGGGCGACGACGGGCACCGGCATGGTCGTCATGGCGGCCGGCGTGTTCGCCTTCGGCCGCCTCGACGACACGGCCACCGCCCTGGCCGTCGGGGCCTGCGCGTTCGCGATGGGCGCGGGCTTCGGCACGGTCATGGTCAGCGCGACCGAAGTGCTCGTGCGCCGGGCCGCCGCGGCCGACGCCGGGGTGGCGGGCGGACTCCAGCAGACGGCGATGAACGTGGGCCCGGCGCTCGGGGTGGCCGCCTCCACGACGCTGCTCGCGACGGGCCGGGACCTCACCGCGTCCATGGGCACGGCGCTGACCGTCCTCGCGGTCGTGACCTGCGCGGGCGCGGTGGCCGCACGACACCTTCCCCAGCGGGTCACTTCCGCCAGAACAGGTGGTGCGTCACCCCGCTCCGGCTGGGCACGACGTCGAGGTGGAAGCGGTCGAGCAGTTCGTCGGGAGACTCCCACAGCCGCACCCCGGACCCGAGCTTCACCTGCGAGACCGCCACATGAAGGGTGTCGACGAGGTCGGCGTCGAGGAACTCCCTGATGGTGGTCGCCCCGCCGCCGAGCCGGACATCCTTGCCCCGGGCCGCCTCCCGCGCCTGCTCCAGGACCGTCGCCGGGTCGCCGTCGACGAAGTGGAACGTGGTGTCGGAGAGCGTGAACGAAGGACGCGGGTGGTGGGTCATGACGAACACCGGTGTGTGGAACGGGGGTTCGTCACCCCACCAGCCGCGCCAGTCGTGGTCCTGCCAGGGCCCGCGCTGGGGCCCGAACTTGTTGCGGCCCATGATCTCGGCGCCGATGTTGTGCGCGAAGTCCCGGGTCAGGTAGTCGTCGAGGCCGCGGCTGCCTCCGGGATCGGTACGGTTGGGCCAGCTCGCCGTGGCCCCGGCCCAGGAGAACATCGCTCCGGGATCAGCGTGACCGAAGGGCCGCTCCAGGCTCTGGTTCTCACCGGCGCCGAACCCGTCACTCGAGACGGTGAAGTTCTGGACCCGCAGTAGTTGCTGCACCTGATTCCTCCGCGCTGAAGACACCTGATGACACCTGACGACGACTGACGACGGCTGAACAGACTGTCCTGGCGGAGCAAACTCATCGCCGCCGGGCAGGACCGGGCCGGGCCCGCGTCAGTGCGCGATGCCGTCGATCAGCTCGCGTGCGCCCTGCCGCAGCAGCGCCACCGCCACCGACATGCCCAGCGTCGCGGGGTCCAACGGCCCGGCCCACTCCTGGGCGTTGAGCACCTGTTTGCCGTCCGGCGTGAAGACGCAGGCCCGCAGCGACAGGTCGCCGCTGCGCTCCGCTCGCGCGTACCCGGCGACGGGCGAGTTGCAGTGGCCCTGCAGCACATGCAGGAACATCCGCTCGGCGGTCGCCTCCCGCCAGGTGTCCCGGTGCCCGAGCCCGCTCACCGTGTCGAGAGTCGCCTCGTCGTCCGCGCGGCACTGCAGGGCCAGGATCCCGGCCCCGATCGGCGGGCACATCCGTTCCGGCGACAGCACGTCGGTCATGAGGTCCGGGCGCCCGATCCGCTCCATCCCGGACACGGCGAGCAGCAGCGCGTCCGCGTCGCCCGCCGCGAGCTTCTCCAGCCGGCGGTTGGCGTTGCCGCGCATCGGAACGCAGGTCAAATGCGGGTGTGTAGCCGCCAGTTGGGCGACCCGGCGGACGGACGACGTTCCGATCCGGGTTCCTTCCGGCAGCTCGTCGAGAGTTCGCCCCTGCGGATCGATCAGCGCGTCGCGTACGTCGTCACGCTTCAAGTACGCCCCGAACGTGCACCCTTCGGGCAGAGGCCGGTCCGCGGGAATGTCCTTGAGGCAGTGCACGGCGAGGTCGGCGCTCCCGTCGAGCAACGCCCGGTCGACCTCTTTGGTGAAGGCGCCCTTCCCGCCGAGCGCGGCGAGATCGCCCATCCACTTGTCGCCGCTGGTGGTGACGGGAACGACCTCGGTGCGCACGCCCGGGTGCAGCACGGCGAGTTCGGCGCGGACACGCTCCACCTGGGCCAGCGCCATCGGGGAGGAACGGGAGACGATACGGATCAGCTCGGCAGCCATCCGGACACGATAGTGCTCCGTGGGCCCACCCATTGACCAGCTCGTGCGCCACGCCGAATTCCCAGCGGCCCTGTGGCGCCGTGGGCGGATCGAAAAGGCATCGCACGAAGGGGGCGCCACCTGGCACGCTGCCCGCATGGAGCATCCGGAAGTACTCCTCCTCGGCGGGCGGGCCGGTGTCGGCAAAACCACAGTGGCGTGGGAGGTGTCGGTACTGCTGCGCGCCGCGGCCGTCCCTCATGCGGTCATCGAGGGCGACTTCATGGGGCAGATCCATCCCGCCCCGGAGGGGGACCCGCACCGGTCGGAGATCACCGAGAGGAACCTGACGGCGGTCTGGGCCAACTTCGCCGAGCGCGGCTGCCGCCGTCTGATCTACACGAACACGGCGAGCGTGCTGTCCGGCACGACGGGCATGTTCGAGCGCGCCATGGGGCCGCAGGTCCGGATCACCCGCGTGCTGCTCACCGCCACCGACGCAACCGCCCAGGAACGGCTGACGGGCCGGGAACTCGGCTCGGAGCTGGAGCACGAGCTGGCGGCGAGCAAGCGCAAAGCACGGCTCCTGGACCAGGGGGCGCACCCGGGGACGACGCGGGTGGCGACGGACGGGCGCCCCGTCGTCGACCTCGCGCGCGAAGTGGTGACGGCGACCGGCTGGAGCGAGCGGCGCTGACCTCCGCGGCTACGCGGAGCCCAGCGGGCAGGACCGGGAGTGGTACCAGTACCGGCGGGTCTGCTCGCTGTCCTCGTCGCCCCCGTCGGGCGCGCCGCAGGTGCACTGACCCGCGCGGGGATCGATGAGGTCGGCGGCGTCCCGGTGGCCGGTGTCCCGCAGCTGGACGGCGAGCTGGTGGGCGTAGTCCTCGACGAGGAGCGCGGCGGACGCCCCGGTGTGGCCGCCGCGCCGCAGCTCCTGGATCAGCTTGGAGCGCGCCATCATCGTCGTGGCTCTTCGGCGGGAGCGCCCTTCAGGAGGTCCCGCAGGTACTCACCGCTCCACCCGGTGATCCGCGCCACTTCGGCCTGTTCGCCGCGCTTCGCGTCGGCCTGGCGCAGGATCGCGACGGCTTCGGCCTGAAGGTCGAGGCGTGCGCCTTCGAGCGCTTCTTCGGCTTCCCGGTAGCGCTGGGCTGCGAGTTCGAGCTTGGCGGTGTCCACGCTCACGAGTCTCGCACGACGACGGCCGACCGAGTCGGCCGACGTCGCCGGCCGCCGCGCCTCCCGCGACGTGGACCACCGCGACCACGCCCGCCCGTCACACCTCTCCGCGCACCATGGCCAACAGCCGGTCGAGTACGCGCGGGCCGCCCGCTCGCAGCCCGTCGTGCTCGAACTCGTTCGTGACCCAGGGGCGCAGCCCGCGGATCGTGGCGGCCGTCCGCAGGGCGTGGCCCGTGTCGACGTACATGTCGTCGTGGTAGACGGCGGCGGCCACGGGTACCTCGTTGGCGGCGAGCCGGGGCGCGTCGTACAGCGGCGTCCAGTCGGTGCGCGCGGCCAGGTCGTGCGCGACGTCCCGCAGGGGCCGCAGGGCCGGGTCGCAGTCGAACTGCCAGGGGTGGATCGACTCGCCGGTGAACATCAGGGCCGCCCCGGACGCGAGTGCCTTCTCGCCGTCGAACTGGGGGAACTCGCCGCGTACGCGCTCCGCCGCCCAGTCGGTGGCGCGGCCGCCCTGCGCGTAGATGGCCTCGTGCAGCAGCGCGTAGATCGGGTGGCCCGCGTACGAGAGGGCCGATGCCACCTGTTCCTGGAAGGAGTCCGACAGTTCGCGCCCGCCGGGGGTGCGGACGAACGCGTCCTCCAGCAGATAGTGCAGCCGGTCGCTGCCGTCGCCGCCGCCGAGCCAGATGCCCAGCGACTGGAAGGCTTCCAGGGTGAGGCGGTAGCCGTTCGGGAGGACGGGCTCGTGTTCGAGGACGTGCGCGGCGATCTCCCGTGCCCGTTCGACGTCCATGGGGTAGCGGGCGTAGTGCGCCCGGACCTTGCGTTCGATGCGCGGGTACGCGGCCCGGTACACGTCGTCGGCGTGGCCGTCCAGGGTGGGCAGGCCGCCGGTGATGAGCGCCGCCGTCAGTCCCTCGGGCGCGGTCGACAGGTAGCGGGTGGCGCAGAAGCCGCCGAAGCTCTGGCCGAGGATCGTCCAGGGGGCGCCGCCCGTGACCTCGTGGCGGATCAGTTCGCAGTCGCGGACGATCGCGTCGGCACGGAAGTGGGTGAGGTGGTCGGCCTGCGCGCGGGTGTCGCCGCGCAGCGGGAGCGTCTGCCGGTTGGCGGGGGCGGAGGCCCCGGTGCCGCGCTGGTCGAGGAGGAGGACGCGGTGGTCCTGGAGGGCGCGGCCGAGCCAGGCCTGCTTGCCGGAGAACCGGTTGGCGCCGAAGCCGGGGCCGCCCTGGAGGTAGAGCAGCCAGGGCAGTTGTTCGTCGGCGCGGCCGGCGGCGACGGCCTCGCGCGCGTAGACCTCGATCCGCTCGCCGTCCGGGGCCTCGTGGTCCAGGGGGACGGAGAAACGGCGGTCGGTGAGGACGACCCCGGGCTGGCGGTAGCTGACGGCGCTCAAATCGGCTCCTGCGGAGTTCTGCATACGGTGCGGGCGTCCCGGATTCCGGACATCCGGGTCCGCCGCCCAGTTCAGCACACCGCCGTGGGAGAGGTCAGCGCGGGCCCAGGCTGGAGCCGCGGACGACGAGCTCGGGCTGGAGCACGACGCGGCGGTGCTCGTGCGCGGTGGCCGGGTGGTCGGCGGCGGCGATCTCCTCCAGGAGGAGGCCGGCGGCGAGGGCGCCCATGGTGACGGCGGGCTGGCGCACGGAGGTGAGCGGCACCGCGGCGGCGGCCGCGAACTCGATGTCGTCGTAGCCGACGATGGCGACGTCCTCGGGGACCCGCACCCCGGCCGCGTACATGGACTGCAGGACGCCGAGGGCGAGCAGGTCGTTGGCGCAGAAGACGGCGGTGGGGCGGTCGGCGAGGCCGAGCAGACGGGCCCCCGCGTCGCGTCCCGCACCGACGTCGAGGCGTTCGGTGGGCAGTTCGTGCAGGGCGGACGCGGGCAGCCCGGCCTCCTCCAGTGCGCGCAGGGCGCCCTGGCGGCGGTCCTTGACCTGGTTGAGGGCGGGCGGGCCGCTGACGTAGGCGATCCGGCGGTGTCCGGCGTCGACGAGGTGGCGCACGGCGAGGGCGCCGCCGTTGACGTCGTCGACGGAGACCGAGCACTCGGTGGCGCCCTCGGCCACGCGGTCGACGAGGACGAACGGGATGTCGTGCCGCCGGAACCCCTCCACCGTGCGGCCGGTCGCCTCGGCGGGGGTGAGCAGCACCCCGCGCACCCGCTGTTCGGCGAAGAGCGAGAGGTACTCGGCCTCCTCCGACGGGCTCTGCGCGCTGTTGCACACCATGACGCCGAGCCCCGCGTCGCGGGCGGCGCGCTCGGCGCCGCGCGCGACGTCCACGAAGAACGGGTTGCCCATGTCGAGGACGAGCAGACCCATGATGCGGCTGCGTCCCGCACGCAGTTGGCGGGCGGACTCGCTGCGGACGTAGCCGAGGCGGTCGATGGCCGCGAGGACGCGGGCCCGGGTCTCGTCGGCGACGGTCTCGGGCCGGTTGATCACGTTCGAGACCGTCCCCACGGACACCCCGGCGACACGGGCGACGTCCTTGATCCCCACGGACTGAGCCATCGGGCGTGGACCTCCAGGTGAGCGGGTGCGGCAGAGGGAGTCTACGTGGGGCGGCCCGGTCGGCGTTCGGTCAGTCGGACAGCGCGGGGTCAGTCCGGCAGCGCGAAGTCGGCCACGCGGATCGGTGAGGGCGTGGTCCCGGTGGAGGCCTGCTGGTAGAGGACGGACAGGGTGCCGTCGGCCTTGAGGCGCAGTTCGTCGATGAGGACCTCGCCGTAGGCGTTCAGGTCCGCGCCGTCGTACAGGACGCGCCAGTCGGTCCAGCCGCTCGCGGCCGACGCGGCGACGATCTTTCCGCGCGGCATGATCGCGTACGCGTTGTCGTGCCGGTCGAGGGCGAGGCGGCTGCGCTGGGTGGAGCGGGGCGGTTCGGGGATCTCGGTCTTGTGCCAACTCCCTCCGGAATCGCGGTACATGTGGAAGGTGCGGGCGTTCGCGACGCGGTCGGCGGCGTAGCTGGTGGTGCACTGGCCGAAGCGGCCGGGGACGTACGACCACAGGGCGTGCGGGCGGCCCGCCGAGTCGACGGCCTGGCTCTCCTGGTTCATCAGGGAGTGGTCGGGGCCGATGGCCTCGACGATGGTTCCGGTGTCGGTGACGGAGACCCGGTCGGCGGTGCCGGTCACGGCGACCCGCGCGCCCGACAGGTCGCGCCAGGTGCGGCCCCGGTCGGCGCTGGAGACATGGGCCATCTCGTGGTTGGACAGGCCGCCGGGGCTGCACATGACGGCCGCGTTCTGCTCGCGCCAGGTGAAGAAGACGTGCAGCGCCCGGTCGGGCCCGTAGTCGAAGCCGTTCACGTACATGCTGCGGGCGGTGCTGCTGCCGTGCTCGCTGGTGTAGAGGCCGGCGGCGTCGGACCACTCCCCCAGGTTCCGCCAGGCGGCCCCGTCGTACTCCGCGAGTGCGGCCTGCCCGTTGCCCGACACCCCTGTGCGGTACAGGAGTTGGAGGCGACCTTCGGGTGTGGCGAGGAACTGCGGGTAGGTGAACCTGTCGGTGAGCGGTGTGCCGTCGAGGGTGTTCTGTACGGGACCGAAGTGCGCGGCGCTCCAGGAGGACCGGCCGGGGTCGGAGACCAGGCCCCGGGCCGACTTGAGGTAGAAGAAGGCGTCGCTGTGCGAATCCATGAGGACATGCAGGCGGCCGTCGACCGGGGAGACGCCGAGGCTGATGACGTTGTGGGAGTCGTCGTAGCGCAGCCGGTGCGGCAGGCGCAGGGTCTGCCACGGCCCGTGCGGCAGACGCCTGCGGGCGAGGACGGCGGTCCGGTCGGCCGTGTACCAGGCGGCGTACTGGTGACCGCGGTAGGTCAGCAGGCCGCTCTTCTGGAACGAGTTGTTGTTGACGAGTCCGTCGTAGGAGATGAAGTAGAGAGCCTGGGCGTCGAGTTGGGTGTCGGCGAGGCGGCGGACGGAGGGGCCGGGGCGGGCGGCTGCCCCGGCGACCGCGGACGTCAGCGGGAATGTGGCTGCGGCGAGCGCGCCGAGCAGGATGGTGCGGCGTGCGGGCACGTGAACTCCTATGCGTTGCAGCTGAGTTGGAGGACGAGTCACTGCTTCGGCGTGTACGCGGACCGGAACGTCCAGGTTCCCGAGCCGACCTCGTAGGTGGCGAGGCCGTCCTTCTGACCGACGAGTCGCGCGCCCTTGGGTGCCGTGACCTTGCCGGAGGCGACCGGCACCTCGACCTTGGCTGTGCTGCCCGCGGGGACGCGTGCCGTCAGGGTGAGCCGGCTGCCGTCGCGGCGCCACTGGCTCGCGGCCTCGCCGTACGGCGTGGTGTAGGTGGCGCTCGCGGAGGTCAGGTCGCCGACGACGGCCGGGGCGATGCGCAGTTCGCGGTAGCCGACCGAGTCGGCGGTCTGGTCGAGGCCGGCCAGGCTCCGGGTGAACCAGGCGTCGATCGCGCCGAGCATGAAGTGGTTCTGCGACTGGCCCGAGCCGCCGTCCCAGCTCTCGCCGAGCGTGGTGTTGCCGGCGAGGACCTGGTAACCGTAACTGGGCGAGGTCGTCTGCGTGGCGATCTTGTAGACGACGTCGTCCCGGCCGGCCTGTGACAGCACGCGGAACGCGGCGGGCAGGGAGATCTCGCCGAGCAGCAGATGGTGGTCGGCGGCCTGCACCGAGGACACTAAGTGGGCGAGCAGGCGCGCCCGTTCGCCCTCCGGGTAGGCGCCCATGTCGAGGGCGAGTGCCTCGGCACCCTGTCCGCCGCCGCCGAACGTCCCGGACTCCTGGTCGTAGTACGTGTCCGAGAGCGCCTGCGCGCTCGCGTCCGCCTTCGCCCGGTAGGCGGCCGCGTCGTCGTCCTTGCCGAGGACGCCCGCCATGTCGCTGAGCGCGTCGACGACGCGCCAGTACCCGTACGTTCCGGAGACGGCCTTGGGGAAGGTCTTGTCCGGCGTGAACCAGTCTCCGAGGGAGTAGTCGAGGATGCCCCCGGAGACCTTCTGCTCCAGGAACGTCACGTACTCCTTCATCTGCGGGTAGTACGCGCGCAGGGTCTCCGTGTCGCCGTACGTCGTGTAGAGCTGCCAGGGCACGAGGACGAACGCGCCGCCCCAGTTGGCGTCGTTGCGGTAGGTGCCGGCGAGTTCGACGTAGTCGGGGACGGTGGAGGGGATGAGTCCCTCTGTGGTCTGCGCGTCGGCCATGTCGCGGACGATCTTGCGGAGGTAGGACCGCATGTCGTAGTTGGCGGCGAGAGTGGGTAAGACGAGCTGGTCCTGTTCGAGCCAGCCGAGCTTCTCGCGGCTGGGGCAGTCGGTGAGGACGCTCATCATGTTGCCCTCGACGGCGCGGCGGGTGATCGAGTGGATGCCGTTGATCAGGTCGTTCGAGCTGGTGAAGGTGCCCGCGGAGGCGTTGTCGGCGCGCAGGACCTTGCCGCGCACGGAGACGGTCGCGCCTTCCGGCAGACCCCGGATCTCGACGTAACGGAAGCCGTGGTAACTGAACTTGGGGTGCCAGGTCTCGGTCTTCGCGCTGCCCGTGGTGTAGCTGTCCCACAGGGGTGCGCCGACGTTGCTGATGGACTGGTCGGCGTGGCCGTCCTTGAGCCCTTCGGCCGGGTAGGCGCGGATCGTGGTGCCCTTGGGGGCGGTGACGGTGAGTTCCGGCCAGCCCGCGATGTTGCGGCCGAGGTCGAAGACGCGGCTGCCGGGTGCGGCGCCAGGGACCTCGGAGCCCTTGAGGGTCTCGACGACGCGGACGGGTTCGGTCTCGCGGGCGCTCAGGGTGGCGGGGAGGTCGGCGTCGTCGACCCGCGCCGCCCGGTCCCAGGTCGCGTGGGAGCGGCCGGGGGCGCGGCGGGCATCGTAGTCCTCGCCGCCGTACCAGTTGGAGGACGTGGTCGCGCCGAGGGCGGTGCGCCAGTCGGTGCCGGACGCGATGCGCCGCACGGTGCCGTCGGCGAGGGTGACCTCCAGCTGGGCGATCAGCTTGGGGTCGGCCCGGTTGCCGTAGAACTTGCGGTAACGGTCGGCGGTGGAGAGCTGATTGGAGATGCCGTTGCCGAGTTCGACTGCCAACGAGTTGGCGCCGCCGCGCAGTTGGCTTGTCACGTCGTACGTGGCGTACTGGACGCGGTCGGCGAAGTCGGTGTTGGCGGGTTCGAGGACGGCGTCACCGACGGGCTTGCCATTGACGTTCGCGTCGTAGACGCCGAGTCCGGCCATGTAGAGGCGGGCCTTGCGAATGCCCTTGGGAAGGGTGAAGTCCCTGGCGAACAGCGGGAGTCCGGAGGGCAGATAGGGCTCCGGCGGTTTCTGGCCGGTCACCTGGGCGGCTGTCGTGTACGGGCCGTCGGCCGCGTCCGCGGTGGCGAGGCTGTAGTCGACGGGGAAACCGGGGACGCGGCCGTCGTCGGTGAGGACGTCCGCGCGGGGGTAGAGGACGACCCGGTCGAAGGTCTTCGCTTCCTTCAGGTCGAGAGTGACGGTGACGGGCGCGTCGGCACTGTCGTGGGGCAGGCTCGCGTAGCCGGCGGCCTGGTTCCAGGCGCTGTTGGTGATGCCGTCGACGGCCAACTTGGTTTCCCACACCTTGCGTTCGGTGTCGGTCTCGGAAGCGGTGACGGTGGCGCCCTGGGCGAGGTCCGTGTCGGAGGCGGCCGAGTCCCTCACCTCGATCTCGGCGAGCTGGAGGCGGTGGGCGAGGGCCGGGAAGTCGTCGGCGAGCGGCAGACCCAGCTTGGTGACGTCGAGGCGTACGTAGCGTGCGGTGGTGCGCGGCAGTTCGACGGTCACCGGCTGGACGGTGCGCTTGCTCAGCTCCCAGTCCTTGTTGGTGATCCAGTCGGCGGACCAGTCACGCGCGTCGGTGAGGCCGGTCTCGAAGACGGCGGGCGTGCTCCAGGCGGAGGCGCGGGCGGCGCCCGGCGACCACAGCTGTACGCGCCAGTACACGCGGGTGCGGGAACCGAGGCCGCGACCGGCGTACGTGGACTGCGGGACGGCCGAGTCGACCCTCCCGGAGTCCCACAGATCGGCGCGGCCCGCGGCGAGTGCGGCGCGGCTGGTGGCGGCCTGGACGCGGTAGGCGCGCTGGGCGGCGCCACGCGGCTGCCAGCTCAGTTCGGGCGTGGTGTCGTCGATGCCGAGTGCGGTGGCGAGGTGCTGAGTGCGCAGCGCGGTGGCGGTGCTGCCCGCGCCGGGTGCGGCCGCGGCGGACGGTGCCACGGTGACCAGGGCGGTGAGCGCGGTGGCGAGCAGCAGGGAGTGTCTGCGTCGGCTCATGGCGGAAACCTCCGGGTTCGGGTCGGACGCTCAGGCGCGGGAAGGGGCGAGGTCGACGGTGAGGGGCAGGCGGGGGTGCAGGACGACCGGGCCGAGGAGGCCGGAGGGCAGTGGTTTGTTGCGTTCGTTGGAGAGGGTGTTGGAGACGCGGACGGCGAGCCGGTTCACGCCGGGCCTGAGTCCGTCCGTCACGTCGACGACGTACGGGGACCAGAGCGCGGGCGCGAACTCCTTGCCGTTCACGCTCACTTGGGCGACCTCGCGGACCGTGCCGAGGTCGAGCAGCAGGCGGCGTCCGCGCAGTGCGGCGCCGGTCAGGGTGACGTCCTTGGTGTAGGTGCCGCTGCCGGACCAAAGCGGCGCGATGTCGCTCCAGCTGCCGAGCGGGCGGGTGACCGGTGCGGCGCCGTCCTGGGCGAGGGTGAGGGTCCAGTCGCCGTCGACCGGGATCGGCGTGAGCGGATCGGTGACCTTCGCGGTGCCCGTGTACGTGCGGTCGCCGTCGCGGCCGGTGAGGCGGTGGGTGCCGGGGGTCTGCGCGAGGGCGGTCACGCGCAGGTTCTTCTTGTGGCGCGTCACGGCGGTGACCGCTCGGGCCGGCAGGCCGTCGGTCTCCGTGAGGTGCGGGGCGGTTCCGGCCCGGTGGCGTACGACGACGGCGAGCGTCTCGTACGGGTCGAGCACCAGCGGCAGCCGGACCCCGTCCCGGGTGGGCACGCCGCGTACGGGCGCGGGCCCGGCCGTGCCGGTGGCCGGGTCCCACAGCTCGGGCTCGCCGCGCGCGGGCAGCAGGGCCGTGGTGCTCACCCGGGTGGCGCTCTCGTTGTTGAACAGGAACGCGGTGTCGCCGCCGCGTGTGGTGCGCAGGACGCGGACGGCCTCGGCGGCGGGTTCGAGGACGGCGGCCTGCACGGCGGCCTCGCGCGCCACCGCGGCGAGGCCGTCCGGGTCCGTGACGCGGGTGGCGCGCCCGTTCCGGAAGAGCGTGGTCAGCTCCCGGGCGAGCGCCGTTTCGTCGCCGTCGGCGGCGAGCGCGGGCAGTTCACCGACCGCGACGACGGTGCCGCCCGAGCGGACGAAGGCGGTCAGGGCGCGGGCGGTCGCCGTGTCCAGTACGGGAGTTGTGGGCACGACGACGAGTTCGTACGCCGCCTTTCCGACGTGCAGCACCCCCTTCTTGGTCTCGGCGTGCGCGAGCAGCGCCTTGTCGCCGCTGAGCGCGCCCTCGTGGACGAGGTCGAAGTCGACCTGTGCGCGCTCCAGGGCGTAGGCCGCCTCCGCGAAGGCGTCGTCGACCTCGCCCTGCCGGTCGGTGCCGGTGAACTGCTCGGCGGCGCGCTGGGGTTGGAGCAGTGCGGTGCGGGCGGCGGAGGTGCCGCGGCCCAGTTCCATGACGCGGCCGATCCACGCGGAGAGCGGCGACATCGTCCACCACCACGGGTTGCGGGGGCCGATGGGCGGCGCGAAGTAGACGTGGGTCTCGTCGGTCCACAGGGCGTGCAGGACGGCGAGGTTGACGCCGCGGGTGGCGTACGCGCCGACGAGGGCCCGCATGAAGTCCGGGGCGATCTGCCAGCCCATGTTGCCGAACATCTCCATGAGGACGCGCGGCCGGCCGGTCTGGTGGGCCACGGAGGCCGGGTTGCGCGGGTCCGTCGTCGGGGTGTTCAGCTCGTATTCGGCGGTGATGCAGTCGCCGCCCGGCACCTGCGCCCACTGGTTGATCTTGTGGAGGTCGCCGGTGGAGGCGATCCGCTTCGAGGGGGCCGTCTCGTCGTACAGCGGGTTGGTGATGAGGCGCACGCCGCGCTCGGCGTACCACTCGGACTGCTTCTCGAAGTACCGCGAGAACCGGTCGGAGACGGCCTGCCAGTAGCGTCCGCGCAGCACGCGGCCCCCCTCGCCGAGGTCGTCGAAGGCGCTCGCGTACGCGCGTCCGGGCTCGGCGTCGACGGCGCCGAGAGCGGCGGCGAGCGTGGGCGACCAGGGGCGGCGCTTGAAGGAGTGCGGCTGGGCGGAGGCGATGAAGGGTTCGTCGTCCCAGAAGCCCTTGATGACGGTGCCGAAGTAGCGTCGGAAGCGGCGGTGGTACTCGCCGGGCACGATGTCGAGGAACAACTCGGCCGGTTCGTCGTCGAGCAGGTCGAGGTAGCCCCGCGCGTAGCCCGTCGAGTCGTCGATGAGGTCGAGACCGCCGAACAGGTCGATCTGCCACTCGCCCGCCGGAACCTGCCAACTCCCCTTCGCTATCAGGCCGGTGAGTTCGACGAGATCGGCGGCTTCGGCCGAGCCGACCGGACGGGCCGTCGCCGCGGCCGGGGCGGGGGTGCCCTTCGGCGCGGTCCTGGCGGCGAAGGCCCCGGCCGCCGACGCATCGTCGTAGGTCTGCGTGTAGAGGGTGGCGCCGTCGGCGCCGGTCACCTTCAGCTCCTCCCACAGGGAGCGCTGCCCGTCGCGGGCGTGCACGCCGACGCTGTGGTGGGCCGACGCCGTGTCGGTGACGCTGCCCTTGTCCTTGGCGTCGAGGGTGACGGAGACGGTGGCGCCGCTCACGGTGACGGCGAGGGTGTGGAACTTCGTCTTGTTGAAGCCGTCGGTGCGGGTGGACCGGGCCAGCTGGGTCACGGCCCCGCCGGCGACGCGCGACAGGGTGACGACACCGGTCTGGTCGAACTCGACGAGCAGCCCGTCGCGGCCGTCGGAGGAGGCACGCACCAGCAGTCCGGCGGCGAGGACATCGGGCTTGGCGCTCGCGGTGACGGTGCAGTCGCCCCAGCCGGCGCCCGCGCTCAGCACGGCCGGCCCGGCGAGGACGGCGGCGTCGGCGACGAGCTGCCCGGCGTCGACCCCGACGCCCGTCGTCTCCGCCAGGCTGACGGTGCGCGGCCCCCGGACGACGGCGGTCGACCTCCACAGCCCTTTGAGCCGCAGGTCGGGGCGCGGCTTGTAGGTGCGTGAGCCGACGGTGCCGCCGTTCGTGACGAAGTACCCGGCGCGCCCGCTCGGGAAGTGGTTGTCGTTGAACAGCCACACCTTCATGCCGGTCTTCCGGGCGGTCTCCAGGACGTGCCCGACCACGTCGAACCAGTCCTCGGTGAAGAAGGCGGGCTGCATCTCCGCGTTGTCGTAGGGGAAGACGACGACCTCGTACAGGCCCTTGGCGCGCAGCTCGGCCAGCTGCGTGTCGACGAGTTCGTGGGTGACGGGCCCGTTCCAGTACCAGTACACGGCGGGCCGGCTGTCGCGGCGCGGGTCGGCGAACCCGTCCGCGTCGTAGGGGGTGGCGGCGCGGTCGGCGAGGGCGATGCCGGGCAGGCCGCCGGTGAGGGCGGCGGCGGTGAGCGCGGAGACGGCGACGAAGCCGCGTCTGGACAGGGCGGAGTGCTGTTCGGGCATGGCGAGGCTTTCTACGAGGGGCAGCGGGAGACAGCGAGGGACAGGGGTGGCTCAGGCGCGGGCGAGCGCCGCGACGTCGGCGGCGGGGAGCGCCCTGTTGTGGAGGCGGAATCCGGCGACGGCGCCGTGCAGATACGGGTGGCTGGGGTTCTGGGAGCGGCCGAGGTAGTTGCGGGTCGTCGCGCCGAGCAGCAGCGGCGAGGAGACGAAGGCGTCGTTGCGGCCCGCTTCGGTCCCGTCGACGTACAGGACTCCCCCGCCGTCGCCGACGGTGAGCGCCACATGGGCCCAACTCCCGGTCGGCAGCGGCGCGTCGGCGTCCACGAAGTCCTCGCCCTCCATTCCGGCGATCTTCAGGGCGGCGCGGGGGCGCCCGGTGCCGGTGCGGGCGGCGAGGAAGAGGTACGTCGACTTGTGGTAGCCGAGGTCGAAGACGCGGGCCGAGTTCGCCTGGGTGTCGACGCGGACCCACGCGCTGACGGTGAGCTCGGTGCACCCGGTGATCAGACCCGGCGGCAGCACGACATGGCCGTCGACCCCGTCGAGGGCGACGGCGGCGGTGTGTCCGTCGCGGCCGGTCGCCCAGGCGGCGCCGCCGGTGAGCCGGCCGTCGGGACGGTGGCCGACGGTATCCACGACGGTGCTGCCCGAGCCCTCGGCCAGGAGGTAGCGGGCTGTCTCGCGGGGGCGGCCAGGGCGCGGCGGGGTCGCGAAGTAGACGTTGTAGTGCTGGTGGTGGATCTGGTGGAAGGGGCGCAGGGAGACGGCGGTTCCATTCACCTCGGAGGCCGTGAACTCCGCGCCGTTCCGGCCGGCTTGGCGCACGGAAGCGCGGTCGAGAGCCGGGATGGTGGGCGAGTCGGCGGTGCCGTACGCGCCGGCGAGGACCAGCGGCCCGTAGGAGAGGGCCTGTACGTGCGGGTTGTCGGGTGCGGGGCGCCAGGTCAGGGCGCGGGGGAAGGTGAGCTCGACCGTGTCGCCCGTCCTCCAGTGCCGGTCGAGGGTGAGGTACGAGCCCGGCGCGGCGTCGGACGTGTCGACGGCGCGCCCGTTGACGCTCACCCGGGCGGCGAGGCGCCGGTCCGCGTCGTTCAGCCAGGCGGGGATGCGCACCTTGAGCCGGAAGCGGGCCGCGCCACGGGTCACGGCGATCCGCACGGGGCCACTGCCGTGCGGGTCCCCGCCGGTCTGACGCAGCGTCACCCCTGCCTCGCGCCACCGCACTTCGGACGGGATGAACAGGTTCACGTACAAGGCGGCGCGGCCGGCACCCGCCGTCCTGAAATAGATCGTGTCCGCGAACTTGGTGTGCGTCTCCAGGCCGGTGCCGTGGTCGCAGGAGAAGTTGTCGTAGTCCCCGCTGTAGCTGCCGGGCGCGGACCCGAGCCCGCCCTTGGGCTGCCGCTGCGAACCGGCCCAGAGCCCGGTGTAGTACGTGACGAAGCCGTGCGCCGAGTCGGGGTCCTGCTCGCCGAGCAGCTGGTTGTACAGGGCCCACTCGTGATGGTCCATGTACGCGGCTTTGGCCGGATCGTGCAGGAAGAGGCGGCGGCCCAGCTTCAGCATGTTGTACGTGTTGCAGTTCTCGCAGGTTTCTTCGGAGAGGCGGCTGACGATCTCGCCGGGCGGTCCGAAGAACTCCTGGTTGGCGTTGCCGCCGATGGCGTACGAGTGGTCGCGGACAACGATGTCCCAGAAGTGCGCGGCGATCGAGCGGTAGCGGTCCTCGCCCGTCGCGTCGTACATCCGGGCCGCGCCCACGATCTTGGCGATCTCGGTGTTGGCGTGGTGCCCGTCGAGTTCGTCGCGTCCGGCCGCGAGCGGTGCGAACAGGTCCTCCTGGTCGAAGCGGCGCGCGGTGCGCAGCGCGGTCGCGTCGCCGGTGGCCAGGTGGAGGGCGGCGAGGACCTCGTTCATGCCGCCCCACTCGACGCGCAGGACGTTGCGCACTTCGGTCACGTCCAGCGGGGCCATCCGCTTCTCGACCCAGCCGGCCATCGCGGTGAGTACGTCGAGGGCCTGCCGGTTCCCGGAGAGCCGGAACTGGTCGAGGAGCCCGGCCATGATCTTGTGGATCGTGTAGTACGGCGCCCAGGGCTTGCCGCCCGCCTCCAGGTCGGCGAAGACCTGCTCGGGGAAGGCCGAGAGGTAGCCCTCGGTGAACCCGGCGGCGGGCGCGGCCTGTTGGCACTCGGCGAGCGCGTCCACGAGATACCGGGCCTTGTCGGCGTACTCGCGATCGCCCGTGTTGGCGTGGGCGTGGGCGAGTCCGGACAGGAGGTGTCCGGTGGTGTGGCCGCGCAGCTGGACGTCGGGGGCCTCCCAGCCGCCGCAGGGCTCGGCGTCCGAGGGCAGGCCGGCGTTGGTGCGGAAGGTGTGCAGCAGCCGGTCGGGGTCGATCGCCTTCAAGTAGGCGCAGGTGCGCCGCATGTTGGCGCGGAACGGGCTGTCGAGCAACGTCACGTCGGAGAGCGGGAACTCGGCGAGCGGCGTGCCGGACGCGTGCGCCCCTGGTCCGGTGGCCGGGGCGGCGGCCACCGTCCCGTGGGCCGGGGTGGTGGCCGCCGCCCCGCCTCCCGTCCCCATGCCCAGCGCGGCGGCCCCCGCCACCGCGCCCGATCCCGCGACGAAATGTCGTCTCGTCACCTGTGGTCCGGGCATGCGGCGGCTCCTTTGCGCGTCCGTACGGGAGGGGGGAGTGCGGCGTGGGGGGGGCTCGCCACGAGGGCGCCGGTCAGGACGACTTGAATCGTTTCGCTCTGAACCGTCGGCAACTTTGCGCGAGGCGGCATCGCCTGTCAATCCGCTTGCACAGGTGTGTTTGGTGCACACCTCTTGCCACTGGTCACAGCTGCACGTAGGTTCCTGCACCCCACATTGAATCGTTTGAAACCGTTCAACTCCCCTGTGACCAGGGACGAGGAGTGTCATGAGCCTGCGCCGTCGGACCGTGCTGAGAATGGGTGCCCTGGCCGGGGCCGCGACGGCGCTGCCGTTGCCCGGTGCGACGGAGGCGTTCGCGCACGGTTCCGCTGCGGGGAAGCCGGGGGCGGTCCTGCGTGATCCGGCGGCCGCCGTGCGCCCCAAGTTCCGCTGGTGGTGGCCGGACGCGCTGGTCGACACCGGCGAGATCGCCCGCGAGATCCGGGCGATCGCGGCGGCCGGCTTCGGCGGTGTGGAGATCGCGGCGGTCACGCACAGCATGGACGAGCAGCTGGACACCGTGCGCTACGGCTGGGGCACCACGGCCTGGCGGGCGGCGGTGGAGGCGGCGCTGCGCGAGGCGAAGAAGCGCGATGTGGTGGTGGACCTGACGATCGGCCCCGCGTGGCCCGCCGCGGTGCCGTCGATCACGCCGGACGACAAGGCCGCCGCGCAGGAACTCGCCCACGGCATCGCCGTGGTGGAGCCCGGGACGGCGTACGAGGGCCCGGTCCCGGCCGCCGTGAACCCGCCCGAGGACGGCGTCACGGACCAGCGGCTGTTTCTCGTGCAGGCGGTGCGGGTCACGGCGGGCGGCTCACCGACGGCCGTGCCCGTCCCTCTCGACCAGGACACCGTCACCGACGTCACCGACCGGGTCACCGGCGGCCGGCTCGCCTGGACGCCGCCGGCCGACGGTGCGGCCTGGCTGCTGGTGGCGTACTGGGAGCGCGGTTCGGGACAGCGCCCGGAGGGCCGCGACCACACGACTCCCCTCGCCTACGTCGTGGACCACTTCAGCGACGCGGGCACGCGCGCGGTCACCGACTTCTGGGAGGAGCACATCCTCACCCCCTCGATCCGCGGGCTGCTCAAGGCGACGGGCGGCACCCTCTTCGAGGACTCCATCGAGATCGAGACGGACGCGACGCTGTGGACCCCGGCGCTGCCCGCCGAGTTCGAGCGGCGCATGGGCTACTCGCTCCTCCCCTACCTCGCGACCTTCGTCGAGAAGAAGGAGAAGTACGTCTTCAGCTTCGGTTCGTCGCTCGACAAGGCGATCCGGCGCGATGTGATGGAGGTCGTCACCGAGCTGTACGTGGAGCATCACCTGCGTCCGCTGCAGAAGTGGGCGCACACGCTGGGCATGAAGCTGCGTATCCAGCCGTACGGCCTGGAGACCGACGCGGTCTACAAGTCGGCGCTCCTGGACGTCACCGAGGGCGAGTCGCTCGGCTTCAAGAACCTCGACGACTTCCGCTGCCTGGCCGGGGGCCGGGACATGGGCGGCAAGCCGCTCGTGTCGAACGAGGCGGGCGGCACCGCGGGCGGCGCCTACTCCACGACCTGGTCCGACACGCTGAAGAAACTGGTCACGCAGTACGCGGCCGGGGTGAACCAGGCCGTCTTCCACGGCTTCGCCTACGCGGACGCGCCGGGCGCCGAATGGCCGGGCTTCGCCGCGTTCTCGCCGTACAAGGGGGCGGCGGGGTACGGCGAGGCGTGGGGCCCGCGCCAGCCGCTGTGGCGGCACACCCCGCAGGTCGCGGACTTCCTGGCCCGTATTCAGCATGTCCTGCAGACCGGTGTGAACAAGGTCGACATCGGGGTGCTCCGGCAGAAGGGCTACGCGGGTTCGGGTCTCGGGGCGCCCTGGTTCACCAGCGACGGTGTGCCGGTCGGCTGGACGCACACCTTCCTCAGCCCGCGCCTGCTCGACCTGCCATCAGCAGTGGTACGGGACGGACGGTTCGCGCCGGACGGGCCCGCGGTCAAGGCGCTGCTCGTCGACGGCGACATCATGATCAACCGGGAGCACACGCTCCAACTGGACGTCGCCGAGAAGCTCTTGGGGTACGCCCGCGCAGGCCTGCCCGTCATCCTGATCGGCGACTGGTCCGACGCTCACGTCCCGGGCCTCGCCGGCCCCGGCGACAACGACCGGCTGCGCCAACTCCTGGTGCGGCTCCAGGCGTTGAAGACGGTCCACGTGGTCGCCGACCGGCCCGACGTGCCCGAGGCCATCGCGGCCCTCGGCCTCACCCGCGACGTCGAGTACGCCGAGTCGTCGATGCTCCTCAACGCCCACCGCGCGGACGCGGGCGCCGACTACTACTACTTCGCCAACGACGCGGTCAGCAAGAAGGGTTCGACCGGTGCCCGCATCACCCACGACGTCACGCTCACCGGGCATGTGAAGGGCGCCGTCCCCTACCGCCTCGACCCGTGGACCGGGGCGCTCACGCCGATCGCCCTGTACACGCGCACCGCCGACGGCCGGATCCGCCTGACCGTGGACCTGCAGCCGGGCGCGGTCACGGTCGTGGTGCTGGCCCGCCCCTCGGGCGACGTCCCCCGGCGGCACGCGACCACCACGGGGGCCGACGACATCCGCGTAGGCGAGGGCGGGCGGCTGGAGATCCGGGCGTCGGCGGCGGGCACGTACACCACCACCCTCGACACCGGGCGTACCGTCTCCACGAAGATCGGCGCGGTCCCCGCCGCCGTCCCCCTCACCTCGTGGAAGCTGACCGTCGACGACTGGCGGCCCGGCGCGAGCGCCACCGAAACCGCCCATGAGCACCACGAGCTGACGCTCGACGCGCTCGCGCCGTGGACGGCGCTGCCCGGCCTGGAGGACGTCTCCGGCATCGGCACCTACCGCACCACCGTGCGCCTCGGCCGGGAGTGGACGGCGGCGCACGGCGCGCTGCTCGAACTCGGCGGTGTCTTCGACACGTTCACCGTGCGCGTCAACGGCCACGACCTGCCGCCCGTCGACCAGCTGACCCGCGTCGCCGACCTCGGGACGCTGCTGCGGACCGGCGTCAACACCATCGAGATCGAGGTCGCGACGACCCTGCTGAACCGGCTCCGCGTCGCCCGCCCCGCCGTCTTCGGCGGCGGCAAGCGGCAGGAGTACGGGCTGACCGGCCCCGTGCGCCTCGTCCCGTACGCGCGCGCGACCGTGCGCGCCTGACCCCCTGCCCCACCCCTCACGGCACCCCACCCCTCAGCAGCACCCCCCACCATCACAGAGCACCTTCACCGTCGAAGGGAAACCTGACAGATGAGCAGCGATATCCGCCGCAGGACCGTGCTCGCCGCGACCGCGGGCGCCGTGCCCGTCGTCGCCGCCGGCACGTTCGCGAGCGCCGCACCCGCCCAGGCGGCTCCCCCCACCCCGGTGAGCGACGGCGGCGCCGTCACCGGCCTGACCGTCGAGCACCTCGCTCAGCCGCTCGGCACGGACGCCGCCCGCCCGCGCTTCGGCTGGCGCCTGGGATCGCAGCGGCGCGGGCATGCGCAGGGCGCGTACCGGATCCGGGTGGGGTCCTCGGCCGCGAAGCTCGCCGGGTCGCGGCCCGACGTCTGGGACAGCGGCCGGGTGGCCTCGTCCGACTCGGTCGCCGTGCTGTACGACGGGCCCGAACTCAAGCCTTCCGTACGGTACTTCTGGACCGTCTCGGTCTGGGACACCAAGAACCGCCCGGTCGGCACCGCGCCCGCCGCGTCGTTCGAGACGGGCCTGCTGAGCACCGACGGCGTCACCCACTGGGACGGCGCGCAGTGGATCGGCATGAAGGGCAAGGCCCCGAACTCTGCGGGTGCTCCGCTGGTCCGCTGCGAGACGCCGCTGCGCAAGGGCAGGGTCAGTGAGGCGCGCCTGTATGTGACGGCGCTCGGCGTCTACGAGGCGTATGTGAACGGTGAGCGCGTCACCGTCCCGCAGGACGGCGGCCGCACCGTCGAGCTGCTCGCGCCGGGCTGGACCAACTACGACATGACCGTGAACTACCTGACGTACGACGTCTCGGACCTGGTCGCGGGCGGCAGGCCGGTGACGCTCGCCGCCGTCCTCGGCAACGGCTGGTACAACGCCCGTGTCTCCGAGGGCAGTACCTATTACAACAAGGACGGCAACCCGCTCGCGTTCAAGGCCAAGCTCCTGATCCGTTACGCCGACGGCTCCACGCAGAGCATCGTCACGAAGCCGGGCGGCGGCTGGAAGGCCACCGACACGGGCCCCTACCGCGCGGACGACATCTACGACGGGCAGACGTACCACGCCCGCCGGGAACTGGACGGCTGGGCGGCGAACGGCTTCGACACCAAGGGGTGGGCGGAGGTCGAACAGGTCGGTTACGCCGCGACGTTCCCCGACGCGAAGCTCACCGCGTACCCCGGCGAGAGCGCGCGCCTGATGGCGAAGTGGGACCGCCGACCACAGTCCCTCACGGTCTACAGCGAGGTCACCGGCGCGTCGTCGAGCGCCAACGGCAAGGGCAGCATCGTGCCCGACCCGGCCCGCTCGACGAGCGGCGCCCCGGGCCCCGTCACCCTGCGCCCCGGCGACACCGCCGTCTTCGACCTCGGCCAGAACATGGTGGGCGTGCCCCGCTACACCGTGAGCGGCCCGGCGGGCGCCCAAGTCGTCGTCGGATTCGCCGAGATGCTCAACGACGACAGTGCGGGCGCGGACGGCCCGGTGGGCTCCGTGTACCGCGCCAACCTGCGCAGCGCCAAGGCCACGAGCACGTACGTCCTCAAGGGCGCGGAGGGCGGCGAGACCCATCAGGACTCGCTCACCTTCTACGGCTTCCGCTATGTGTCGGTGGAGGTGACGACGCCCGGCGCCGAGGTCACCGTCTCCGGTCTGACGGGCAAGGTCGGCACGTCGGCGATCCGTGACATCGGCAGCGTCACCACGGACGACGACGACATCAACCAGCTGATCAGCAACGTGCGTTGGGGCCAGCGCGGCAACTACCTGTGGGTGCCGACCGACTGCCCGCAGCGCGACGAGCGGCTCGGCTGGACGGGCGACACCCAGGTCTTCTCGAACACCGGCCTCTACAACACGGACGCCGTCGCGTTCCTCAGCCACTTCGAGTCCATCCTGATCGAGTCGCAGAAGATCTACGGCGTGGACGGCGCCCAGTTCACCGCGGTGGCGCCCGGAAACCGGTACAACGCGGCGGCCCCGTGCAGCGGTTGGGCGGACTGCGGGGTGATCGTGCCGTGGACCGTGTGGCAGATGAGCGGCGACGGGACCATCATCGACCGCAGCTGGGACGCGATGGTCCGCTACATCGACTGGATCCGGCAGAAGGGCGGGGACACGTACGCGGGACAGGGCGCGATCTTCGCCGACTGGCTCGCGTTCCAGAACACCGGCACCCAGTTGATGAGCGACGTCTACTACGCCTACAGCGTGCGCCTGATGGCCCAGATGGCGCGGGCCACCGGGCGCACCGCCGAGGGCAAGGCGTACGACGACCTCTTCGGCAACATCCGGCGCGCGTTCCTGGCCAAGTACGTGGAGGTCGACGGCGACAGGATCACCGTCAAGTCGAGCATCGGCGGCAAGCCGGGCATGGGCGGCGACCCCGAGGACAACAGCCAGTCCGCGCTGCTGTGGGTCCTCAAGCTCGGCTTCTACGACACGCAGGCCCAACGCCGGGCGCTGGTCGGCCTGTTGGCGGACAACATCGGCAACGACGCCGCGTACAAGGCCGCCCATCCCGACAGCGCGCGCGTGGAGTACGCCGAGAACACCCTGTCGGTCGGCTTCCTCGGCGTGAACGTCCTCGCGCCCGTCCTGACCGACGAGGGCCGCGCCGACCTCGCGTACGAACTGCTCCACCAGAACGCCATGCCGTCGTGGCTGTACTCCGTGGACAACGGCGCGACGACGGTGTGGGAGCGCTGGAACTCGTACTCGGAGGAGGACGGTTTCGGCCCGGTCGAGATGAACTCCTTCAACCACTACTCGTACGGCGCGATCGCGGAGTGGATGTACGCGTACATGGCGGGCATCGCCCGCGACCCCGACCACCCCGGCTTCCAGAGGTTCCGCCTCCGGCCGCACCTGGACCCGAGCGGTGGCATCACTCGGGTGACGGGCCGTCACCTGTCCCCGTACGGCGAGATCACGAGCGCGTGGTCGCTGGCCAAGGACGGGACGCTGACGTACGAGGCGGTCGTCCCCGCCAACAGTGAGGCGACGCTGAGCCTGCCCGCGGTCTCGGCGTCCGCCGTGCGCGAGGGGCGCACTCCACTGGCCTCGGTGGACGGGGTGAGGTTCGTCGGCTTCGAGGACGGCACGGCCACGTACCGGCTGCCGTCCGGGAGGTATCAGGTGACCAGCGCGGTGCGCTGACGCGTACCCGAACGCGCGGGTGAGGGGCCGGACGGGCGACGTCCGGCCCCTCACCCATGCCCGCCCTCGCCACCCCGGCTATGACGCGGATCACAACTCGAGAACCCTTGACGACTCCTCGTTCAAACCGGTTTAGTCAGCGTCGTTCAGCGATTCAAACCGGTTTGAACGCGGGCCGCTGCGGTGTCCCGTCGAGAGGGAGTCCGGCACCATGGCACGCAAGCCCACCATCGCCGACGTCGCACAGCGTGCGGGCGTCTCGCGCGCCACCGTGTCCTTCGCCCTGAACAACCGGCCCGGGGTCGCCGAGGAGACCAAGGCGCGGATCATGGCCGCCGCCGACGAGCTCGGCTGGACGCCCAGCCGGCCGGCCCGGGCGCTGTCGCTCGGCAAGGCCGGGGCCTTCGGGCTCGTCCTCGCCCGCGAGCCGGAGCAGATCGGCACGGACCTCTTCTTCCCCGCGTTCATCGCGGGCGTCGAGACCGTGATCGGGCAGCGCGGCGACGGGCTCATGGTGCACGTCACCACGCCCGAGCAGGAGCGCGGCGTGTACGAGCGGATGGCGGCGGAGCGGCAGGTCGACGGTGTCCTCCTGACCGACCTGCGCCTCGACGACCCGCGCCCCGCGCTCCTCCAGGAGCTCGGGCTGCCCGCGGTCGTGGTCGGCCGGCCCGAGTGGGGTGACGGTCTGACGGCGGTCAGCCTCGACGACGAGCCCGCCTACGCGGCCGCGGTCCGCCGCCTCGCCGACCTCGGCCATCGCGCGATCGCCCACGTCGAGGGGCCCCGGGAGCTGCGGCACGCGGGGCGGCGCCGGCTGGCCTGGGAACAGACCCTGGCCGCGCTCGGACTGCCCGAGGGGCCGGTACGGCCAGGCGGCTTCAGCGCCGAGGGCGGCGCCCGCGCCACCCGGGAACTCCTCGCCCTCGCCGAACCGCCGACCGCGATCGTCTACGGCAACGACCTGGCCGCCATGGCCGGGCTCTCGGTCGCCCAGGAGCTGGGCGTCCGCGTGCCGGACCAGCTCTCCGTCGTCGGCTACGACGACACCCCGCTGACCCGCTACACCTATCCGCCGCTCGCCTCCGCCCGTGCGGACGCCCGTGGCTGGGGCGAGGCGGCCGCCCGCGCCCTGGACGCGGTCATCGCCGAGGGCGGTGCGGAGCACGTGCAGCTGCCGCCCGCCGAGTTCGTGCCCCGCGCCTCGATAGGGCCGGCTCCCCGCCGCTGACGCGGGGACACCACGCTCCGGTCGCGTTCGCGCCGACCGGCCATTGCGCACGGCGACGAGGCCGCGCGTGAACAGTTCGGAGATCCATCATGTTGAGGAGAACGGCGTACGCGCTGCTCGTACTCGCGCTCGCGGGCACGGCGACAGCCTGTGGCCGGTCGGCACCGGATGCGGCCACCGCCGCGGACGCGCGCGGCCCGATCACCGTCTGGCTGTCCAACAACGCGCAGGAAGTGCAGTGGGGCAAGGCCATGGTGGCCGCGTGGAACAAGCGCCATCCCGGCCAGCACGTCACGGCGCAGCAGATCCCGGCGGGCAAGACGTCCGAGGAGGCGATCAGCGCCTCGATCATCGCGGGGACCAGCGCCTGTCTGGCCTTCAACACCTCCCCGGCGGCGGTGCCGACGTTCCAGAAGCAGAACGGGCTCGTCTCCCTGAGCGACTTCCCCGACGGTGACGCGTACATCACCCGGCGCGGCGGTGCCCTCACCGACCAGTACAAGTCGGCCGACGGCAAGTTCTACCAACTGCCCTGGAAGAGCAACCCCGTCATGATCCTCTACAACAAGAAGCTGTTCAAGAAGGCCGGTCTCGACCCCGAGCACCCGAAGCTCGCGACGTACAGGGAGTTCCTCCGGACGTCGCGCACGCTCGTGCGCAGCGGCGCCGCGAAGGCCGCGATCTGGCCGTCGCCCTCCAGTGACTTCTTCCAGCCCTGGTACGACTTCTATCCGGCGTTCGCCGCGCAGAGCGGCGGCAAGCAGCTCATCGAGGACGGCAAGCCGCAGTTCGACTCGCCCGCGGGGCGCCAAGTCACCGACTTCTGGCGGACGTTGTACCAGGAGAAGCTGGCCCCGCAGGAGGCGTACCCGGGCGACTCGCTCAACGACGGCAAGGCCGCGATGGCCACGGTCGGGCCGTGGGCGGTCGCCGCGTACAAGAACAACGTGGACATCGGTGTCGCTCCGGTGCCGACCTCCGACGGCGGCACGGGAAAGTACTCGTTCAGCGACGAGAAGTCCGTGTCCATGTTCAGCTCCTGCGAGAACCGGGGCACGGCCTGGGACGTGCTGAAGTTCGCGACCTCCGCCGGCCAGGACGGTGACTTCCTCTCCGCCACCGGTCAGATGCCGATGCGCACCGACCTGACGTCGAAGTACCCCGCCTTCTTCAAGAAGCAGCCGACGTACAAGGCCTTCGCCGAGCAGGCGGAGCACGTCGTCGAGGTGCCGAACGTCGCGGGCTCCGTCGACATCTGGCAGACCTTCCGCGACGCGTGGACGAAGTCGGTCGTCTTCGGCCGCGAGTCGACACGCTCGGCGCTGCGGGACGCCTCGTCCGAGATCACCGGCCTGATCAACGAATACGGGGACCCGTCATGAGCTCCCACCTCCAGCCGGCTCCGCGCAAGGCGCGCCCCGGCTCCCGGATCGGCGCGCTGTTCGTCTCGCCGTACGTGCTGTTCATCCTCGTCGTCTTCGCCGTGCCACTGGTCTACACGGTGTGGATCTCCTTCCACCGCTTCTACTTCACGGCGCCCGGCACCGACATCGACTCGCCCTGGGTGGGCCTCGCGAACTACCGGGACGTCTTCACCGACCCCGTCGTCGGCCGGGCGTTCCTCAACATCGCGATCTTCCTGCTCATCAACGTGCCGCTCACGGTGGGCGTCTCCCTGGTGCTGGCCTCCGCGCTGAACGCGAAGATCCGAGGCCGCGCGTTCTTCCGCGCCGCGTTCTACCTCCCGTACGTGACCGCGAGCGTCGCGCTTGTCGCCGTGTGGCAGTTCCTGTTCGGCTCGGACGGGTTCGTCAACCATCTGCTCGGCTCGCACGCGCCCGATCCGTCGTGGCTGGTCAACTCGCATCTGGCGATGCCGATGATCGCCGTGTTCGTCACGTGGAAGCAGCTCGGCTTCTTCGTGATGCTGTACCTGGCGGCGCTGCAGAACGTCGGGGGCGAGCTCTACGAAGCGGCCTCCGTCGACGGCGCGGGTCCCGTCCGGCAGTTCTTCTCGGTGACGGTGCCCGGCGTGCGTCCCGCGACGACGCTCGTCGTGATCTACGCGATCATCACCGGCGCCAACCTGTTCAGCGAGCCCTACCTGCTGACCGGGGGCGGCGGTCCCGACCACGCCTCCACCTCACCGGTCCTGCTGATGTACCAGAAGGGCATCGAGCAGGGGCACCCCGACTTCGCGGCGGCGCTCGGCGTGGTCCTCATCGCCTTCGTCATGGTCGTCTCGCTCGTCGCCCGCAAGCTCTCCGAGAGGGGCAACTGACATGCGCGGAACGCCTGCCGGGAAGGCCGTGCGGTACACCCTGCTGTCGCTCGGTGCGGTCGCCTTCCTCTTCCCCTTCTACTACATGGTCGTCGGCTCGCTGCGCGGGAGCACGGCCGGCGATCTGTCGGCGGCCGTCCCCACCGGCCTGACCGGCGCCAACTACACGGCCATCAACAGCGCGATCTCGCTGGGCCGTTCGCTCCTCAACTCGGGGATCATGACGATCGGCGTCCTGGTGTGCACGCTCGTCTTCGGTGTGCTCGCCGGATACGGTCTGGCCGTCCTGCGCTTCCGGGGCAAGGGCGCCGTCTTCGGCGCGCTGCTGCTGGTGCAGATGATCCCCTTCCAGCTCCTCACGCTGCCGCTGTACGTCCTGGTCGTCCGCGACTACGGACTCGGCGACAACTACCTCGGCATGATCCTGCCGTTCGCGATCAACTCGACCGCGGTGTTCCTGTTCCGCCAGTTCTTCCTCCAGATGCCGGCGTCCCTCTTCGAGGCGGCCCGCATCGACGGCGCGAGCGAACTGCGCATCCTGTGGCGGATCGCGCTGCCGATGGCCCGGCCCGCGGTGCTCACCGCGCTGCTGCTCACCTTCATCGGGCCGTGGAACGAGTTCCTGTGGCCGTTCCTCGTCACGAAGAACGCCGACATGCAGCCCCTTGCGGTCTCCCTCGCCAGCTTCCTCTCCAACCTCCAGGGCACGGTCGCCAACCCGGCCGGCGCCCTGCTGGCCGGCGCCGTCGTGCTGGCCGTCCCCGCGGTGATCCTCTTCCTTTTCTTCCAGCGCCACTTCACCTCGACCGACATCGACTCTGCGACCAAGGGCTGACTTTCCCCATGAGCAACACCACCGCCACCACCGACACCGCCGCCGACACCACGGCCATCCCGTACCGCCTGGTCCGCAAGGGCGTCGTGATGTCACCGCTGGCCGGAGAGGCGAACGAGGTCGACGGCGTCCTCAACCCCGCCGCGGGCCGCACCCCGGACGGCACCCTGCACCTGCTGCCGCGCCTGGTCGCGGAAGGCAACGTCTCACGGGTCGGCCTCGCGGAGGTCACCTTCGACGAGGCGGGCGTCCCGAACGGCGTCGAGCGCCGCGGCGTCGTCCTCTCCCCCGACGAGGGCTGGGAGCGCGGCAAGAACAACGCCGGTGTCGAGGACCCCCGGGTCACCTGGGTGCCGTCCCTGGGCAAGCACGTCATGTCGTACGTCGCCTACGGCCCGCTCGGCCCCAAGCCGGCCCTCGCCGTGTCCGAGAACCTGACCGACTGGACCCGTCTCGGCCCGATCCAGTTCCAGTACCAGCCGGACCTCGACACCGACCTCAACCTCTTCCCGAACAAGGACGTCGTCCACTTCCCCGAGCCGGTGCCGGGCCCGGACGGCGCGCCTGCCTACGCGATGCTGCACCGCCCGATGTGGGACCTGGGCTGGTTCCGTCCCGGCGAGGGCGTGCACCTGCCCGCCGGTGTGACGGACGAGCGGCCCGGCATCTGGATCTCGTACGTGCCGGTCGCCGAGGTCGAGGCGGACATCCGCGCGCTGACCCGGCCGCGCGACCACCGGCTCGTGGCGCTCTCCGTGTTCCCGTGGGAGGAGCTGAAGATCGGCGGCGGACCGGCCCCCATCCGGGTGCCCGAGGGCTGGCTGCTGATCCACCACGGTGTGTCGGGCTCCATCGAGAACCCGTGGGAGCAGAACCAGAAGGTGTCCTACGCGGCGGGCGCGATGATCCTCGACCCGGCCGACCCGTCGCAGGTGATCGCCCGTTCCGACCAGCCGCTGATGGCACCGGAGACCGAGGAGGAGCGCTCGGGCACCGTCCCGAACGTCGTCTTCCCGACGGCGATCGAGGAGATCGACGGCGAGCTGTACGTCTTCTACGGCATGGCCGACGCGCACATCGGCGTCGCCCTCCTGGAGCGCACGGAGCACACGGAGCACACGGAGCACACGGCATGAGTGACGGCGCCCACGCACCGCTCGGCATCGGTCTGGTCGGCTGCGGCGGGTTCGCGGAGTTCGTCCTGGACGCCGTGGCCGGTCTGCCGGGCCTGCGCCCGGCCGCGGTCGCCGACCCGTCGTCCGAGCGGGCGGCCCGGCTCGGCGCTCGGCACGGCGTCCCGGCGCTCGCCTCCCTGGACGAGCTGCTCGAACGGGACGACGTGGCGGCCGTGTTGATCGCCACGCCGCCCGCCACCCATGCGGCGATGGCGCTGGCCGCGCTGCGTGCGGGGCGCCATGTCTTCTGCGAGAAGCCCCTCGCCACCACGACCGGGGACGCGACGGCGGTCGCCGCCGAGGCGCGCCGCTCCGCCCGCGTCCTGGTCGTGGACCATGTGCTGCGCTACAACCCGCTGCTGCGGGCCGTGGAGCGGCTGACCGCACAGGGGCTGCTCGCTCCCGCGCGCCGCTTCCTGTTCGAGAACGACGCCTCCGACGAAGACCTGGGACCCGATCACTGGTTCTGGGACCCGGCGCACAGCGGTGGCATCTTCGTCGAGCACGGCGTCCACTTCTTCGACGCCGCGCGGGCGCTCCTCGGTTCGGACCCGGTCGGCGTCCGGGCGACGGCCGTGCGCCGCCCCGGTGGCCCGGTCGACCTGGTCAGCGCGGACGTCGTCCACCCCGGCGGGGTGCTCGCCTCGCACCTGCACTCGTTCACCCACGCGCACCGCGCGGAGCGTCAGCTCATGCGCCTCGACCACGGGTTCGCGGAGACGCGGATCAGCGGCTGGATCCCGGTCCACGCGGAGATCTCGGCCTGGGTGGACGAGGAAGAGGCTCGCAAGTGGGAACAACTTCCCGACCGGTTGTGCGAGTTGACGTACGTCGACGGGTTCCGGCCGCACGGTGAGGAGTGTCTCACCGTGCGCGTCGAGCGGGACGCCGGCTCCGCCGCGCCGGCCCGTGGACGTGGCGAGGAGCGCAGGGTGCCGCACCACGTGCGCGCCGTCCTCGACCTCGGCGGCGAGGCCCGTAAGCCGTATGTGTACGCGCAGAGCGTGCGCGCGGCCATGGCCGATCTGGTGCGGGCGGTGCGCGAGGGTACGCCGCCGGTCGCGGACGCCGCCGGCGGACTTGCCGCCGTCGCGGTCGCCGAGGCCGCCACGGTCGCGGCCGACACCGGTGTCGCCCAGCCGGTGCCCCACATCTCTCTGGAGGGCGTCGCGTGAGCTGGTGGCGGGACATGGTCTGCTACGAGGTGTACCCGCGCGCCTTCGCGGACTCGAACGGCGACGGGGTCGGCGATCTGCCCGGCGTGACCGCACATCTGGAACACATCAAGGACCTGGGCGCGGACGCCGTGTGGATCACTCCGTTCTATCCGTCGCCGCTGGCGGACGGCGGTTACGACATCGCCGACTACACGGGCGTGGCCGAGGACCTCGGCACCGCTGAGGATTTCGACGAACTGACCGAGCGCGCCCACGCGTTGGGCCTGAAGCTGCTGGTCGATCTCGTCCCGAACCACACCTCCGACCGGCATCCCTGGTTCCAGGACGCGCTGGCGGCGGCCCCCGGTTCGGCGGAACGGGCGAGGTACCTGTTCCGGCCGGGGCGGGGCGCGGGCGGTGAACTGCCGCCCAACGACTGGCAGTCGGCGTTCGGCGGCCCGGCCTGGACCCGGGTGCCGGACGGCGAGTGGTACTGCCATCTGCACGCCCCCGAGCAGCCGGACCTCGACTGGCGCAACTCGAAGGTGCGCGATGCCTTCACCGGCGTACTGCGGTACTGGCTCGACCGGGGCGTGGACGGCTTCCGCGTCGATGTGGCGCACGCCCTGTTCAAGGCGGAGGGGCTGCCCGACGCGGGCCCCGGGCAGCACGCCGACCCGTGGCGCAACCACCTGATGCCGTACTACGACCAGGAGGAGCTGCACCCGCTCTACCGTGAATGGCGGGCGCTGCTCGACACGCATCCCGCGCCGCCCGGTGCGGTGGCGCCACGGGACCGGGTGATGGTCGCCGAGTCGGCCGTCTTCGACCCGGCGCGGCTCGGCCGGTACATCAGGCGCGACGAGATGCACCAGGCCTTCAACTTCGCTTTCCTGGAGGCTTCTTGGGACGCGGCGGAGTTGCGCGGGGTCGTCGACGGTTCGTTCGCCGTGCCGGGCAGCGCGGTCACCTGGCTGCTCTCCAGCCATGACGCGATCCGCCCCGCGACCCGGCTCGGCTCGCTTCGGCGTGCCCGTGCGGCCGCGCTGCTGATGCTGGCGCTGCCCGGATCCGCGTACCTCTACCAGGGCGAGGAGCTGGGCCTGCCGCAGGCCGAGATTCCCGACGCCCGCATCCTCGACCCGCTGTGGGAGCGCTCGGGCCGCACCGAGCGGGGCCGCGACGGCGCCCGCGTCCCGCTGCCCTGGTCCGGCGAGCACGCACCGTACGGATTCAGCACGGCCGCGCCCGGCGGGACGTGGCTGCCGCAGCCCGACGGCTGGGCCGGACTGACCGTCGCCGCGCAGCGGCAGGACCCCGACTCGACGCTCGCCCTGTACCGGAGGGCGTTGCGCCTGCGCCGCGCGCATCCGGCGCCCGACCCCACGGCCCGGCCGGTCTGGCTCTCGGCGCCGGACGCGCCGGTGCTCGCGTTCCGCCGGGGCGAGCTCGTCTGCGTCGTCAACCTCGGCGCGGAGCCCGTGCCGCTCTCCTCCCTCGCACTCCCCGGCCGCCCGGCGCTCGCCAGCGAGCCCTTTTCCGGGGACGCGCTGCCGCCCGACACCGCCCTGTGGCTGATCGACTCCCCGTGAACTCCCCTGCTTCGAAGGACCCGCCGATGACCACATCCGACCCGACGTCCCGCACCGATCTGTCCGGGCTCGTCAAGGCGTACGACGTGCGAGGGGTCGTCCCCGACCAGTGGGACGAGTCGACCGCCGAGCTGTTCGGCGCCGCGTTCGTGCGCGTCACGCGGGCCGACGCGATCGTGACGGGCCATGACATGCGCCCCTCCTCCCCCGGGCTCGCCCGTGCGTTCGCCCGCGGGGCCATCGCGCAGGGCGCCGACGTCACCGAGACCGGCCTGTGCTCCACCGACCAGCTCTACTACGCGTCGGGCGCGCTCGGTCTGCCG
>NZ_JBFAKV010000021.1:0-185831 GCF_040655895.1 Streptomyces sp. NPDC050264 | reverse complement strand
CGCGCTTGCGGTCTTCCATCGCGGCCTCGGACATCTTGTCGTCGGCGCGGGTGGCTCCCCGCTCGGTCAGCCGGGACGCGGCGATCTCGACGATGACCTTCTCGATGGTCGTCGCGTCCGAGTCGACGGCGCCGGTGCAGGACATGTCGCCGACGGTGCGGTAGCGCACCTGCCGGGTCTCGACCGTCTCGCTGTCCTTCGGGCCGCCCCACTCGCCGGCCGTCAGCCACATGCCGTTCCGGCTGAACACCGGGCGCTCATGGGCGTAGTAGATCTCCGGCAGGTCGATGTTCTCGCGGGCGATGTACTGCCACACGTCCAGCTCGGTCCAGTTGCTCAAAGGAAAGACCCGCACGTGCTCGCCGGGCGCGTGCCGGCCGTTGTAGAGCTGCCACAGCTCGGGGCGCTGGCGGCGCGGGTCCCACTGCGAGAACTCGTCGCGCAGGGAGAACACGCGCTCCTTGGCGCGGGCCTTCTCCTCGTCGCGGCGGCCGCCGCCGAAGACCGCGTCGAACTTCTCCGCCTGGATCTTCTCCGTGAGCGGAAGGGTCTGCAGCGGATTACGCGTCCCGTCCGGGCGCTCCTTGAGCACCCCGCGGTCGATGTAGTCCTGCACGGAGGCGACGTGCAGACGCAGGCCGTGCTCGGCCACGACGCGGTCGCGGTACTCCAGGACCTCGGGGAAGTTGTGCCCGGTGTCGACGTGCAGCAGCGAGAAGGGGATCGCGGCCGGCGCGAACGCCTTCAGCGCCAGGTGCAGCATGAGGATCGAGTCCTTGCCGCCGGAGAAGAGGATCACCGGCCGCTCGAACTCGCCCGCCACCTCGCGGAAGATGTGCACCGCCTCGGACTCCAGGGCGTCCAGGTGGCTCAGCGCGTAAGGGCTGTCGGTCTCCTCGGAGACGGTCACTACGGTCGTCATACGGCGAGACCCCTTTCGGTGAGCAGCGCACGCAGCTGGGCCGCGGACTCCTGCACGGTCTGGTGGTGCGACTCGATGCGCAGGTCGGGCGATTCGGGTGCTTCGTACGGGTCGTCGACCCCGGTGAGCCCGGAGAGTTCGCCCGCCGCCTGCTTGGCGTACAGCCCCTTCACATCGCGTACGGAGCACACGTCCACCGGAGTGGCGACGTGCACCTCCAAGTACGCGGTGCCGCCCACCTGGTGGCGCTTTCGCACCGCCTCGCGGCTGTCCGCGTACGGCGCGATGACCGGGACGAGCGTCAACACGTCGTTGCGGGAGAGGAGTTCGGCCAGGAAACCGATGCGCTGCACGTTCGTGTGCCGGTCCTCGCGGCTGAAGCCGAGGCCCGCCGAGAGGTACTCGCGGATCTCGTCGCCGTCCAGCACCTCGACCTGCCGGCCCTCGGCGCGCAGCGTGTCCGCCAGCTCGTTCGCGATGGTGGTCTTGCCGGCGCTCGGCAGACCCGTGAGCCAGATCGTGGCTCCGGTCACTTGCGTCTCCAAAGTCTGGGATACGTCCGTGCGTTCAGCCATGGATGCCGCACTCGGTCTTGGCCCGGCCCGCCCAGCGTCCGGCGCGGGCGTCCTCGCCCTCCAGGAGGCGGCGGGTGCACGGGGCGCAGCCCACGGAGCCGTACCCGTCCATCAGCAGCGGGTTGGTGAGGACGCCGTGCTCCGCGACGTACGCGTCGACGTCGTCCTGCGTCCAGCGGGCGATCGGGGAGACCTTGACCTTCCGCCGCTTCTCGTCCCAGCTGACGACCGGCGTGTTCGCGCGGGTCGGGGACTCGTCGCGGCGCAGTCCCGTGGCCCACGCGGTGTACGTGGTGAGCCCCTCTTCCAGGGGCTTCACCTTCCGCATCGCGCAGCACAGGTCGGGGTTGCGGTCGTGCAGCTTCGGGCCGAACTCGGCGTCCTGCTCGGCGACGGTCTGCCGGGGGGTGAGCGTGACGACGTTCACGTCCATCACGGCCTCGACGGCGTCGCGGGTGCCGATGGTCTCCTCGAAGTGGTAGCCCGTGTCGAGGAAGACGACGTCCACACCGGGCAGGGCGCGCGAGGCGAGGTGGGCGACGACCGCGTCCTCCATGGACGAGGTCACGCAGAACTTCCTGCCGAAGGTGCGGGTCGCCCACTGGAGGATCTCCAGGGCGGACGCGTCCTCCAGGTCCCGGCCGGCCTGCTCGGCGAGCGCCTTCAACTCTTCGGTGTCCGACGAGATCTGAGCTGTCGTCATATCTGTTCCCCTCCACCGTCGTTGCGCTGAGCCCCTCGGGCCAGCAGCCCGAGGAACTTCAACTGGAAGGCTCGATTGCACGCCGCGCATTCCCAGGCGCCGTGGCCGGCCCCGGCGGCCTCGCTGGGCCGGAGGTCCTCGTCGCCGCAGTAGGGGCAGTAGAAGGGGGCCGCGCGCTCGCTCATGAGAGGGCCTCCTCGGAGGCGCGGGTGGTCCAGGTGGCGAACCGCTCGCCGTCCTCGCGCTCTGCCTGGAAGCGCTTGAGGACCCGCTCGATGTAGTCGGGCAGCTCGGCCGACGTGACCTTCAGGCCGCGCACCTTGCGGCCGAACCCGGCCTCCAGGCCGAGCGCGCCGCCGAGGTGCACCTGGTAGCCCTCGACCTGCTCGCCGTCCTTGTCGAGCATGAGCTGGCCCTTGAGGCCGATGTCCGCGACCTGGATGCGGGCGCAGGCGTTCGGGCAGCCGTTGAGGTTGATGGTGAGCGGCTCGTCGAACTCCGGGAGGCGGCGCTCCAGTTCGTCGATGAGCTGCGCGCCGCGCTGCTTGGTCTCGACGATCGCGAGCTTGCAGAACTCGATGCCGGTGCAGGCCATCGTGCCGCGCCGGAACGTGGAGGGGCGGGCGGTGAGGTCCAGCGCCTCCAGGCCCTCGATGAGCGAGTCGACCCGGTCCTGCTCGACGTCGAGGACGATCATCTTCTGCTCGACCGTGGTGTGCACCCGGCCGGAGCCGTGTGCCTCGGCCAACTCGGCGATCTTGGTGAGGGTGGTGCCGTCGACGCGGCCCACGCGCGGGGCGAAGCCCACGTAGAACCGGCCGTCCCGCTGCCGGTGCACGCCGATGTGGTCGCGCCACTGCTGGGAGGGCTGCGCCGGGGCGGGCCCGTCGGTGAGCTTGCGCCCTCCGAGGTACTCGTCCTCCAGGACCTGGCGGAACTTCTCCGGGCCCCAGTCGGCGACCAGGAACTTCAGGCGGGCGCGGGTGCGCAGCCGGCGGTAGCCGTAGTCACGGAAGATCGAGATGACGCCCTCGTAGACGTCGGGGACGTCCTCGATCGGCACCCAGGCGTTCAGCCGCACGCCCAGCTTGGGGTTGGTGGACAGACCGCCGCCGACCCACAGGTCGAAGCCGGGACCGTGCTCGGGGTGCTCGACACCGACGAACGAGACGTCGTTGATCTCGTGCACCACGTCGAGCAGCGGGGAGCCGGAGATGGCGGTCTTGAACTTGCGGGGCAGGTTCGAGTACGCCGGGTTGTTCAGGACGCGGCGCTTGATCTCCTCAAGGGCCGGGGTGGCGTCGATGATCTCGTCCTCGGCGATGCCGGCGACCGGCGAGCCGATCATCACGCGCGGCGTGTCGCCGCAGGCGGTGACGGTCGACAGACCGACGGCCTCCAGCCGGTTCCAGATCTCCGGGACGTCCTCGATCCGGATCCAGTGGTACTGGACGTTCTGCCGGTCGGTGATGTCGGCGGTGCCGCGCGCGAACTCCTGCGAGATCTCGCCGATGACACGCAGCTGCCGCGTGGTCAGTTGGCCGCCGTCGATGCGCACGCGCAGCATGAAGTACTTGTCGTCCAGCTCCTCGGGTTCGAGGATGGCGGTCTTGCCGCCGTCGATCCCGGGCCGGCGCTGGGTGTACAGACCCCACCAGCGCATGCGTCCGCGCAGGTCACCGGGGTCGATGGAGTCGAAACCGCGCTTGGAGTAGATCGTCTCAATGCGTGTCCGCACATTGAGACCGTCGTCGTCCTTCTTGGTCTGCTCGTTGCCGTTGAGCGGCGTGAAGTGGCCCACGGCCCACTGGCCCTCGCCACGGTGACGGCTCACCTTGCGGCGGGGCGCGGCGGCAGCGGGCTTTTCAGGAGTGGCAGCCATGGATGTACGTCCTTCAAGGCAGGCTGGGTGCGGCTCTGAGCTGCACACTTCGCGCTCGGGCGCGGCGGTGCGCAGGGGGATTCAGAAAATGCGGGAAAGTCGGCGGTGCTGGTTCTCTCAGCGCGCCGGACAGATGGCGCTGGACATGCGGCCGTAGTCGACGTGCCGTCGACTCACCAAGGCGATTCCAGCTGTAGACATGACGGAAGCGTGTCATGGGACTTTGGGCCCGGTCCACCATCGTCCGTCATTTGGACGCAGTTGTCCCACATCGTGGACGATGGTGGCGCCGATCACATACCGGCACGGTGAAAGGTCTTATTCGCCCTTAATGAGGTCGGGCGGAGGGGAACGCGCCGGGCCACGGACCCGGAGCCGCCACCTCCGGTTCCTCGCCGGTCTCCGTCCGGAACAAGCGGAACCCGCGCCGCTCGTAATTGGCCATCGCGTACTCCCCGTCGAGGCTGCACGTGTGGAGCCACACCCGCTTCGTCGGCGTCCGCTCCGGCCACCGCTCGGCCAGGTCCCAGGCGCGCGCGATGCCGTACGACAGGAGGTGCCCGCCGATCCGCCGGCCGCGGAAGGCCGGAACGAGCCCGAAATACACGATCTCCACGACACCGTCGTCCTGCGCGGCCAGCTCGACGTACCCGGCGGGCGTCCCCCTGTCGTAGGCGACCCACGTCTCGGCGCCCGGCCGCGCCAGCTGCTCCTGCCACTGTGTGTACGTCCAGCCGAGCCGGTCGACCCACTTGATGTCGCCGCCCACGGACGCGTACAGAAACCGGCTGAACTCGGGCGAGGGCACCGCGGCCCGCACGATCCGTACGTCGCCCGCGGGCGGGCCGGCGGGACGCAGGTCGGCCGGGGAGGTCTGTTCGAGGGACCACGTGGTGACGGTGACGTTGCTGCTGCTCATGCGGCACATGGCATCACGGCCGGAGCTCCCGGGCCAAGGGACCGGCGTCCCACCGCCGCCCCGGGCGACATCAGAGCGCGGGCGTACGGGCCCGGTGGACCGCCGGCGCCGTCGAGTGCGGCAGCAGGTCCAGCGGGTCGCCCGGCAGCAGCACCTGTACGTCGGTGTCCTCCAGGAAGCGGTACGGGCGGTGCGCCAGCAGACCGCCGAGGTAGCGGCGCACCCGGGACAGCTCCGCGCGCACCGTCACCGTCCGCGCCGGGTCCCCGAACAGGTCCTCGGCCAGACCCGAAGCGCTGCGGCCACCCCGATGGCAGGCCAGCAGGTACAGCAACTCGGCGTGCCGCAGACTCAGTTCATGGGTCCAGGAACCGGCCGGGCCCGACACCTCGACCGACCAGCGGCGCGGCCGGCTCACATCCAGCAGTATCCGGGTCGCGCCGAGCGGCTCCGGGGCGTCGTCCACCACGAGCAGCCAGCCGCCGGGCAGCGGCGCCGCCTTGCACGCGCCGAGCGACGGCACGAAACAGCGGCCCTCCGTCAGCGACTTGGGCAGCGCCACCCGGTCGAGCAGCGGCATCCCGGTCACCGCCGCCGTCCACCCGTTGCCGTCGACGGCCAGGGCCCGGCCGCCGATCCGCGCGAGGGCCGGCGCCGCCACGGCCCGCAGCCGCTCCAGGCCGCCCATGTGCTGCTCGCGCAGCCGCGCCTCCGCCAGCTGCGCCACCGACCGCACCCACGACAGCGTCGCCGGATGCATCGACTCCAGCGGGCCGCTGACATCCACCACCCCGAGCAGCCGCCCGTCGCGCGGATCCGTCACCGGCGCGCCCGCGCACGTCCACGCGTGGTGCGAGCGCACGAAGTGCTCGGCGGAGAACACCTGGACGGGCCGCCGCGTCACCAGCGGCGTCCCCACACCGTTCGTACCGACGACGTCCTCGGCCCAGTGCGCGCCCACCTCGAAGCCGAGCCGGTCGCCCTTGCGCAGCACACCCGGGTGCCCCTCGCGCCACAGGATCCGGCCGTCGGCATCGCTGATCACCATGATGTGCTGCGCCGCCTCGGCCACCGAGACCAGTGCCTCGCGCAGCACCGGCATGACGCGCAGCAGCGGCGAGGAACTGCGCCGCTCCTCCACCTCGTCGACACCGAGCAGCCCCGCGCGGAAGTCGTGGTCGGGATCGACGCCGTCGCGCAGCATCCGCCCCCAGGACTCGCCGATCTCCGGCCGGGGCAGGACCGGCGGCCGCTGCCCGGCGAGCGTCGCGTCGCGCACATCCCTGAGCAGGCGGGACGCGAGCGCCGCGTCCATCGCGGACAGCCGCGCCAGGTCGATCGTCGAGTCCTTGTTCATGCCTGAATCCTCGGTATGCAGGGAGTTACGCCACGCCTATGCGGCACGTCCGAGCCACGGCAAGGGTGGGCCTTGGGGAAGGGTGGTTGCAACCCCCTGCAACCCTGGCGAACGACCGTAGGGCGTTTGAAACTGACACCAACGCCGCCCCGGCGGTGTTCGAGCTCCTCAGGGGGCCTGAAAGGCGGGGATGGTGCCGTGTCGGCGCAGCACCATCCCCGCGAAGAGCCTCCGCGGTCAGGACACCGGCCGGGCCCGCTCCACGATCTCCGCGAACCCCAGCGTGTGCGGCAGCGTCCCGAACGCCGCGCCCCGGTCCCCGCCGAGCCGCGACGCGCAGAAGGCGTCTGCCACATCGGCCGGCGCGTACCGCACGAGCAGTGACCCCTGCAGCACCAGCGCGATCCGCTCCACGAGCCGCCGCGCCCGCGCCTCGATACCGTCCAGATCGCCGAGTTCGGTCAGCAGGTCCTTCACGGCGGCGTCCAGACGGTGATCGGCGCCGCGCGTCGTGCCGACCTCCAACAGGAACGCGTTGAACGCCGCCGGTTCGCGCTGGAGCGCCCGCAGGACGTCGAGGGCCTGGACGTTGCCCGAGCCCTCCCAGACCGAGTTCAGCGGCGACTCGCGCAGCAGCCGCGGCATGCCCGACTCCTCCACGTACCCGTTGCCGCCGAGACACTCCAGGGCCTCGGCCGCGACCGGCGTGCACCGCTTGGTCACCCAGTACTTGGCGGCCGGCACGGCGAGCCGCAGCAACGCCCGCTCCTGCTCGTCGCCGCCGTCCGCCCGGTCCTGCGCCGTCGCGAGCCGCAGCGCCAGCGTCGTCGCGGCCTCCGACTCCAGGGCCAGATCGGCCAGCACGTTGAGCATCAGCGGCTTGTCGGCGAGCTTCCCGCCGAACGCCTCGCGGTGCGTGCAGTGGTGGATCGCCTGCGCCACCGCCTGCCGCATGAGCGCCGCGGAGCCGAGCACGCAGTCGAGCCGGGTCGCCGCGACCATGTCGATGATGGTGCGCACCCCGCGCCCCTCGTCCCCTACCCGTCGCGCCCATGTCCCGTCGAACTCGACCTCGCCCGACGCGTTCGACCTGTTGCCCAGCTTGTCCTTGAGCCGCTGGATCGCGAACGGATTGCGCGCCCCGTCCTCCAGCACCCGCGGTACGAGAAAGCAGGTCAGGCCCTCGTCGGCCCGCGCGAGCACCAGGAACCCGTCCGACATCGGCGCGGAGCAGAACCACTTGTGCCCGGTGAGCGCGTACGCCCCGTCGTCGGCGAGGGCCTGCGCACGCGTCGTATTGGCGCGTACGTCGCTGCCGCCCTGCTTCTCCGTCATCGCCATGCCGAAGAGCGCCCCGGCCTTGTCGGACGCGGGCCGCAGCCCGAAGTCGTAGACCGTGGACGTCAGCCGTGGCTCCCACACCGCGGCCAGGTCGGGCTGCCCGCGCAGCGCCGGTACCGCCGCGTGCGTCATGGACAGCGGACACAGGTGCCCCGCCTCCACCTGCGACCACACGAGGAACGCGGCCGCGCGCCGCAGATGCCCGGCCGGACGCGTCCACGCCGCCGTGAGCCCCGCGGAGACGCCCTTGCCCAGCAGGCGGTGCCAGGACGGATGGAAGTCGACCTCGTCGATCCGGTGGCCGTACCGGTCGTGGGTGCGCAGCACCGGTGGGTACTCGTTCGCGAGGCGCCCCCACTCCTGCGCCTGGGCGGAACCGGCGGCCCGGCCGAGCACCGTGAGCTCCGCCCGGGTCTCGTCCAGGAGCGCTGGGTCCAGATACCGCTCCAGGCCCTCGGTGAGGGCCCGGTCGGCGTCGAAGACGTCGTACCCCACCAGGGGCGGGGTCTGGTTGGTCACCGTGTGCGTGCTGCCCGACATGAGGGCGAACCTACCGGCGGCGCGGCCCGCGTCGCGACCGCGCCGCCGATGGTCAGCCGGCCAGAGAGGCCATCGCGGCCACCTTGCGCCGCTCTGCCTCGGCCGTGGTGTCGGCCTCCGCCGGCGGCCAGCCCTCCCGGTAGACGGTGTCGAGGTAGCGCTCACCGAGGTCCGGTGCGATCGCCACCGCCGTCATACCGCGCCGGCCGTGCAGCTCCAGCCAGCGCTGCGCGCCGCTGATCACCGTGCCGGTCGAACCGCCGAAGAGGAATCCCCGGCCGGCCAGGGACCGGCAGGCGCGGACGGTGTCCGCCTCCTCCACGTGCACCACGTCGTCGATGTACGACCGGTCGAGCATGGGCGGCGGCACGCTCGTGCCGAGCCCGGGGATCAGCCGGCGGGCCGGTGCCCCGCCGAAGCTCACCGAGCCGACGCTGTCGACGGCGACGATGCGCACCCGGCGCTTCCACTGCCAGAACCACCGGGCGCACCCCATGAGCGTCCCCGTGGTGCCGGCCCCCACGAACAGGACGTCAAGGCGCGGGAAATGGTCGGCGATGGCCGGCGCCGTGGTGCGGTAGTGCGCCTTCCAGTTGGCCTGGTTGTTGTACTGGTCGAGCCACACGTACCGGTCGTCGGCCGCACACAGCGCCCGCACGTACGCGCGCCGCGCGCCCAGCAGTCCCTCGTCCCCCGCCGGGTCCTCGATGACGTGCACGCGGCTGCCGAGCGCCTCCATCAGCCGGATCGTCGGCTGGTTGCAGCGCACGTCGGTCACGCACAGGAACCGGTGGCCGCGGCTGGCCGCGATGACGCTGAGCGCCACCCCCAGGTTCCCGGACGACGACTCGACAAGCACCGAACCGGGCCGCAGCCTGCCGTCGCGCTCGGCGGCGTCCACCATCTCGGTGGCCGCCTTCAGTTTGATCGAACCGGCGAAGTTGAACCCCTCGCACTTCAAATACAGCGGCAGCCCCAGCGCGGCCCGCAGGTCGACGTAGAGCTGTTCTTCGTTGAACCTCGCAGGATCGGTGATAACAGGCATGATTCCCCCCTCTAGTGTCCCCCGTGTCCCCCCTTGCGCACCACGAATGAGCCGTCAGCCGTACCGGCTCAACTCGTGGAAAAACCCGTCCACGACGTGGAGTTCGCCCCTCCTGGCGACCTCGTCGTGGACGAACCGGCCGACCGCGAGGTCGAGCACCCCCAGGCCGAACGGTGAGAACACCACCGTGCGGTCGGCCGGCACGGTGATCCGTCCGGTCAGTACGTCCTCCAGCGTGCCGTCGATGAACTCCCGCTTGCCGGTGAGCTGTTCGGCCAGGTGCGGGGAGGTGTTCGCCTTGAGGCAGTGCTCGACGTCGTCGACGACGTTGGCGGATGCCAGCAGGATCTCGGGCGCGAGGTCGCGCAGCGAGAGATGCAGCACCAGCGGATGGTGGCCGAACCACGACGGGTCGTGGATGTGCGGCTCGCCGGCGATCGTCGCGAAGACCAGCAGGTCGCTCTCGCGGATCAGCGACTGCGCGGTGTCGTGCACCGTGATCCGCCCCTTGGTCCCGGCCCGCTCCAGATAGCCGCGGAACCCCTCCGCGCTCTCCGCGGACAGATCGTGCACGCCGGTCTCGTCGAACTCCCAGCCGTTGGCGGCGAGATGGGTGTGGACGTAGCGGGCGATCAGTCCGGTGCCGAGGAAGCCGACGCGCGCCGGACGGGTCCTGGTGCGGCTGAGCCGGTCGGCGGCGAGCGCCGCGGAGGACGCGGTGCGGGTGGCGCTGATGACCGAGCTCTCCAGGCAGGCGTACGGGTATCCGGTGCCGGGATCGTTGAGGATCAGCACGGCCGACGCCCGGGGCAGACCCGAGGCGGTGTTGCCGGGGAAGCTGGAGATCCACTTCAGGCCGTCCACCCGCAGCGGCCCGCCGAGCGAGGCGGGCAGCGCGATGATCCGCGCCGACGGACGGTCCGGGAAGCGCAGGAAGTACGACGGCGGGTTCACGGTGTCGCCCGCGCCGTGCAGCCGGTACACGGACTCGACCAGCTCGGCGATCTCCACCTCCCGTGCGTACAGGGCCTGTTGGACCTGTCGGCCGGAGATCACGGCGAAGGCCGGAGCGGCGGCGCTCACGCGGCGCTCACCTCGACCGTGGGCGCGCAGTCGGCGAGCCGGACCGGGTCGGCGAGTCCGGCCAGGACCTCGCGCGGGCCGTCGAAGGGCTCCCTGCTGTGCGCGGTACGGAGGTTGTCGATGAGCAGCAGGTCGCCGGAGCGCCACGGCTCGCGGACGGTGTGCGCGTCGTACACCTCGTTGATCACGCGGATGACGTCCTCGCCGATCGGGCTGCCGTCGCCGAAGCGCGTGGTGAACGGCAGCCCTTCGGGGCCGTAGACGTCGGTGAGGTACTCGCGCACCTCGGGTTCCATCGTCCACTCGCTGAGGAAGGCGATCTGGTTGAACCACAGGGGGCGGCCGTCGGCCGGGTGGTGGATGACGGCGCTGCGGTGCTGGCGGGTGCGCAGCGACCCGTCGGGCTGCCAGTCGAAGTCGATGGCGTTGGTGCGGCAGTACTGGGCGATGGCGTCGCGGTCGTCGGTGCCGAAGGCCTCGGCGGCCGATGCCCCGATCTCGTCGTGGTAGGTCCGGGCGAGGATCCAGCCCTCCTTCTGGAACCGGGCGGTCAGCTCGGCGGGCAGCGCTTCGAGGACGGCCGCCGCGTCGGCGACGCCGGTCGCCCCGCCGGACGCGGGTGCCTCCAGGCAGGCGAACAGGAGCATGCCGGGGAACTCCAGGGCGTAGCTCATCTCGTGGTGCATGCACATCTGCTGGTTCGGCGGCCACTTGGAGGACGAGTACACGCCCTGCGTGTACGTGCGCCGGGGCGCGAAGGGCTCCCGGTCGGGCATCAGGGAGGGGGCGAGGCGCCGGAAGACGGCCGCTATGGCGCCGGGTTCGGCGAGGCCGAGCCCACGGACCAGGACGGAGCCGTGGGTGGCGACGGCGGCCCGCAGCGCGTCGTGGTATTCGGCAGCCCAGCCCTCCGGGTCGCCGCCGCCGGCGGCGGTCAACAAGGGTGGGCTGCCCGGGACGAGCGAGATGTCGTCGGGTAGTGGGGATGGATTCGGACGGTGCATCGAGTCTTCCCTTCAGTGGCGCTGAGCGGTCGTCCGGTCGAGCAGTCCCGCGAGTTCCGCGAGGACCGGCTGGCTGACGACGTCCTTGAGGGTGATCACCCGGTCGAGGGCGATCACCAGCTTCACGGCGGAGAGTGACGAGCCGCCGAGGTCGAAGAAGTGGTCGTGGCGGCCGATCCGGCCGGCGGGGATGCCGAGCACCTCGGCCCAGGCGTCGGCGAGCCGGCGCTCGGTGTCCGTGCGGGGCAGGTCGGTGCCCCCTGCGAGCTCTTCGGCGAGGGCGGTGAGCGCCCGGCGGTCGATCTTTCCGTTGGCGGTGAGCGGCAGCCGCTCACGCCAGTGCACGACGGCCGGGACCATGTAGGCGGGCAGCGACGCGGCGACCCGCTCCCGCACGATGCCGGCGGCCACCGGCCGGGGGCCTGTGCAGAACGCGGCGAGCTGCGTGCCCCGTACGACGATCACCGCGCCGTCGCGGACGCCGTCCACCCGGAGCAGCGTGTTCTCGATCTCGCCGATCTCGACGCGGAAGCCGCGGATCTTCACCTGGCCGTCCCGCCTGCCGAGGAACTCCAGCTTCCCGTCGGGCAGCCAGCGTCCGTGGTCGCCGCTGCGGTAGAGCCGCTCGCCCGGCCGGTACGGGTCCTCGCCGAACGCCGCCTTGGTGCGCTCGGGGTCGTTGACGTAGCCGCGCCCGACGCAGACGCCCGAGAAGACGATCTCGCCGGGCGCCCCGAGCGGCACGGGCACCAGGTCCTCGTCGACGACGTAGATCCGTACGTTGGCGACGGGCCGGCCGAGCGGGACCCGGTCGTGCTCCGGGACCCGGTCCATGACCTCGTGGTTGGTGTCGTCGGAGGTCTCGGTCAGCCCGTACGCGTTGACGAGCCGGACCCCGGGCCGCGCCGTGAACCAGCGCCGCACCAGCTCCTTCTTCACCGCCTCGCCGGTCACCGACACGCAGCGCAGATCGGGCAGTTCGCGGGGGCGTGCGTCCAGCTCGGCCAGGACGGCCTCCAGGTACGACGGCACCACCTGGAGCACATTGACCCGGCCCCGCTCGATGGTCTCCACGAAGCGCGGCACGTCCAGGATGGCCTCCTGCTCCACCAGCAGCGTCCGCCCGCCCACGAGCAGCGCGGAGAGCAGCTGCCACAGGGAGATGTCGAAGCACTGGGGCGCTGTCTGCGCCACCACCTGTCCGGTACCGATGCCGAGGTCGTCGAGTTTGGCGAGTACGTGGTTCAGGAACCCCGCGTGCTCGCACATGGCGCCCTTGGGCTCGCCGGTGGAGCCGGACGTGAAGTAGATGTAGGCGAGCTGGTCCGGCGCGACGGGCACTCCGAGATCGCCGTCCGCGTGCCCCTCGGCGACGGCGTCCGCCACGGAGAGGGTGTCACCGGGATACGTCGCGCCGTCCTCGGCGATGACCAGGTCGCACTCCGCCCGGGTGAGCGTCGTCGCGATGCGTGCGGCGGGGAAGTGCGGCTCGACGGGCAGATACACGCCGCCCGCCTTCAGGACGCCGAGGACGGCGGCCATCCAGTTCATGGTCCGCTCGCTCACCACCGCGACGACGCCCTCGGGCCGCAGCCCGCGCGCGAGCAGCGCCCGGCCGATCCGGTTGGCCCGGGAGTTGAGCTCTCCGTACGTCCACTGCCCGTCCTGCGCGACGACGGCCACCGCGTCCGGATGCGCGGCCGCCCGCTCCTCGAACAGCTCGTGCACGCGCCGGTCGGGCAGTACGCGGTGCGGACCGGCCAACTCCTCCAGCTGGTAGCAGAGTTCGTCCTCGGACAGCAGGCTCCGGCGGCCGGGCTCGATGAGCGCGGCGAGGTGGTAGCCGGCGATCCGCTCGGCCGCCTCGTGGTCGAGGACGTCGGTGCGGTAGCGCAGCCGCAGGACACGGCCCGCGACGCTCACTTCGAGCGCGCTGTCGTCGCGCTCGGCGGACAGCTCGGCGAGGACGCGCTCGTGCGCGACCGCCAGTGCGGACTCGGACGCCAACAGGCCCTCGGGAAGCCGTACTTCATACTCCGCGGTACCCGGCCGCGGGTCGTGCGTCCACTGCGGGATCGTTGTCATGCCCCTACCTCCCCGTCGCCGGATTGCCGCCCCAACGCGCCCCCGGGGGCACCTGTTCGCCCTTCATCAGGAACGAGTCCGGGGCGAGTACCGCGGCCTCGCCCAGCGTCACGCCGTAGTGCACCAGCGCACCGGTGCCGACAGTGCAGCCCGCGCCGATGGTGATGTGGTCGGACTTGAAGGTGCCGTCCTCCTGCGAGTGGGCCTGCACCTTGGTGTGCGCGGCGAGGGTGACGTCGTCGCCGATCGTCACCAGCGTGCGCTCGGTGATGGAGACGCCGTCGTCGAAGACCCGGCGGCCGATGCGTACGCCGAGCAGCCGCCACACCACGTTCTTGAACGGCGTCCCGTTGAACACCACGAGGTGGTTGTCCTGCACCTTCCACAGCCGCTCGTGCCACCGGAAGTACGGGTCGTAGATCGAGCAGAGTTGCGGAACGAGCGGCCGGAAGCGGCAGATCATCCGCTCGACCAGGATGTAGTAGCCGGTGCTGAAAGCGAGGGCGGCGATCATGGAGACGCCGACCAGCACTCCGCCGGCCACGTCGGACAGGTCGAACGCGGCGAACGCGATCACCGTCAGCGCGAACCAGTGCACCCACCGCAGGAACAGGTGCAGCACCATCGTGCGCAGGTTGTGACGGTTCTTCGCGGAGAGCCCGCGGCGCAGCTCCTCGCCTTCGCGCAGGTGGTCGAACCGGGTGTCGCGCTCCACGGTGCGCGGGATCTCGAACGGCGGCGAGCCGAGCAGCCCCACGCCCTCGCGGACCGGGCCGTCCAGCGGGATCATCACCTTCGTCGCGAGCAGGCAGTTCTCGCCGGTGCGGCCGCCCGTCGGATAGGCGATGTGGTTGCCCAGGAAGTTGTGCGGCCCGATCGTCGCCTGCGCGACGCGGAACGACGTGGCGGAGAAGTCGGCGTTCATGATCGACAGACCGTCGGCGACCATCGTGCCGCTGCCGACCTTCGCCAGGTACGGCGTCTCGTGCCCCACCTCGGTACCGAAGTTGGAGCCGGTCTGCTCCACCTGCGAGAGGTCGTACCCGATGGCCCGCAGGTACGGGACGATGTACGAGCTGTCGCCGCACAGCCACTTGAAGAACTTGATGTTGGTCATCCGGGCGATCGTGCGCTGCACCGAGTAGTGCACGCCGTACAGCGGATAGGTGCGGCCCGGGCGCAGCATCAGCCCCAGCACGCGCGGCACCAGGGACACGGTGGCGAGGCCGATGAGGATGACCGCCCCGAAGCCGACGATCGACAGACCGAACGCCTCGGCGTAGAACGCCGGCGAGCTCAGGTCGTGGGAGTCGGGCGCGATCAGTACGTCCAGCGCGGGCGCTTCGGTGAGCAGCAGCTCGGTCCCGCCGACCGTGAGCGGTACGACGACGAGGAGCGCCTGGAGCAGACCGCCCACCGCGAACAGCACCCGGCGGAGGGTGGAGCAGGGGGCTTGTGGCACCCGGACGTAGTCGACGTCGGTGCGTTCGGCGGGGGAGCCGTGCCAGTGCTGCCCGGCGGGCACCGCGGCGCCGTCGTACAGCGCCGACGCGTGGCCCAGCTGGGCGCCGTCCCCCATCGACGTACCGATGTCGAGGACCGTCTTCTCACCGACGAAGACGGATCGGCCGAGGGTGACGGGACCCGTGCGGATGACGCCGGCGTGGGCCTGGTAGCCGAGGAAATAGGCCTCCTTCCGGATCACGGTGCCGCCGCCGATCGTCAGCAGGTCGGTGCAGACCGGGACGGAGCGGGAGAGGATCGTGACGCCGGGGCCGATGCGGGCTCCGAGCATCCGCAGGTACAGCACGTAGACCGGGTTGCCGGCGAACAGTGCCATCGGGTTCGCGTGCAGCAGCGATTTCACGAGCCAGAAGCGGACGTAGGCGAGGCTCCACACCGGGAACTCGGTCTCCCGCCAGCGGCCGATGAGCAGCCACTTCGCGGCGACGGGCACCAGGCACGCGCCGAGGAAGATCGCTCCGCCGAGCAGCGCGGAGCGCGTATAGGTGTCGAGGAAACCCGAGCCCGCGGAGACCCAGGCGAAGCCGCGGGCGGCGAGCATCCCGGCGCCCGCGCAGTAGAGGGCGAAGGCGAGCAACTGCAGGGCCCCGCACAGGAGATAGCTGAAGGTGCTGCCGGGCGGTGGAGGCGGCTCGGGCTCGAACACCTTCGCGACCGGGGCCTCGTCGAGGGCCGCGGCAAGACTTCGGATCGTCGGGTGGCCGTAGACATCCTTCATCGAGACGGCCGGCAGGTCCCCGTGTTTGCGGACCCGGGCACAGAAATGCGCCATGACAAGAGAGTTGGCGCAGAGATCGTCGAAGAAGTGGCTGTCAGGTGGAACGTGGTCCACACGGACGACACCGGCCAGTACTTCGGCGAGAACGCGTTCGGTGCCGTTCGGCACATGAACTCCTCGTGCTGATACTCATGTTTCGCGCCATTTCTGAAATGCCGGAACGCGCGCGAATTGAGTGTGGGTTGGATGTGCAGTGAGCGTGAGGAGCAAACGCGGATGAAGCGGGCCACGTCTGATGACCCTGAATGTTCCCCCGTTGTATGTCCCCCCGGACTGTGCGTTGCCGGTCGGTGTTCGATCGGTCGACGGCGTGTGCACTGAATACGATCGGAATTCTTTCGGGTGACTCATGAACGCTTCAAGTGGCTTTCGAGCATTGGCTGTTTCCGACGGCTTCTGCGTGACGTGCTCATGCCCGATTTCGAGACGCGCCGGACGCCGTGCCGGGGAACTCACCGAAGGGACGGCGTATTTGCCGGTGCCGCCTCCGTTTTTCACTCCCGCATTATTCGGCCAGCGCGGCCATGACAGGAATCGGAGAGGCTATTTTTCGTGAGGTCTGTCCTGGGTTGCCGCGCCATTTCTGTGCTATTGCGCGACCGGACGGCACCGCTGGGAACAGTGAGCCGCGGCCGGGCCGCCGCGGACGAAGACGCGCAGGCAGCGGCACCGGGGGATGAGCACACGTTCCCGCGGCGGATACCTTTGAGGCGTGCAGCCAGCAAGTGAATCCCCCCCACCGCCGTCCGGCCGTCTCCACCGGGCCCGCGTTCTCTACCAGAACGTCTCAAAGCGCAGGACCGCCTGGCTGTTGCTCAAGGACACCGTCAACTCGTGCATGGAGTACCGCATCCTGGGCCTCGCGGCCGAGGCGGCGTTCTTCACCCTGCTGTCCGTCCCGCCCCTGCTGCTGTCGATGGTGGGCCTGCTCGCCTACGTCGACTCGTGGACCGGCGCGGACACGATCGCCGGCGTCCGCGACAACATCCTGGAGGCCTCCCGCACGGTCCTCACCGACCAGGGCGTGAAGGAGATCGCACAGCCGATCCTGGACGACGTCATCAAGGGCGGCCGCCCCGACGTCATCTCCATCGGCTTCCTGATCTCGCTGTGGTCGGGCTCGCGGGCGGTGTCGACCTTCGTGGACACCGTCACCGTGATGTACGGCCTGGACGGTGTCCGCGGCATCGTGAAGACCCGGCTGCTCGCGTTCCTGCTCTTCCTCGTGGGGCTCGTCGTCGGCTCGGTGGCGCTGCCGCTGATGATCGCGGGCCCCGACGCGGTGATCGGCCTCGTCCCCTGGTCGGAGTCGGTCGTCCAGGTCCTGTACTGGCCGGTCGTACTCGTCCTGTCCGTCGCCTTCCTGACGACGCTGTACCACGTGTCCGTACCCGTACGCTCCCCATGGATCGAGGACGTGCCGGGCGCGCTGGTCGCCCTCGCGATGTGGATCCCCGGCAGCTTCCTGCTCCGCCTCTACCTCACCAACACCATCGAGGGGCCCACGATCTACGGCTCCCTCGCGGCACCCGTCGCGGTGCTGCTGTGGATCGGCGTCTCGGCGTTCGCGGTACTCGTCGGCGCCGCGGTGAACGCCGCGATCGACCGCGTCTGGCCGTCGGTCGCCACGGCCGCGGCACGCGCCTCGAACGAGCGGGTGCGGTCGGCCGCCGCCGCGCAGTACATGGCGATCGCGACGGCCCGCTCGGCCGACGACCCGCAGGACCCCGACGACCCGGACATGCCGTCGGAGTTCCCGGAGCGCTGGTCGAAGTTCCTGCCCCCGGAGGACGTGACGTCCCGCCTGCGCACGCACGTACGCAAGCACGGGGACGGCCACGGGGAGAGTCACGGGGAGAGCCACGGGAGCACTCCGCCGCACGATGAAGAGAAGGACGAGTAGCGCGGGCGGGACTCTCCGCTTGCGCGGGTACTACTTCCACGTGCCGGCGGCGGCCGCCTCCGTGGCGAACGCCCCGAACGGGCGCGGGCCGTGCCCGAGCACCCGCGCCACGTCGTCCGTCACCGACGCGTTCCGCCCGTCGAGGAGCGTGCCGAACAGCTCCACCAGGAAACGCGCCTCCTCCTCGGGCACCCCGAACCCGCCCAGCGCGGCGCCGTAGTCGCGCACCGGCACCGCCACGTACCGCTTCGCCGCGCCCGTGGCCCGCGCCACCGCGGACAGGGCCTCGCCCCACGTGAGCAGCTCGGGACCGGTCAGCTCCAGCACCTCGCCCGCATACCGCCCGGTGGGCTCCCGCACCACCGCCACCGCGACCTCCGCGATGTCCCGCACGTCGAGGAACGGCTCACGCAGCGCGTCCGGCGCCGCGAAGGCCGGCTCGGGGCCGCGCACCCGGTCGAGCAGCGGGCCCTCGCTGAAGTTCTGCTGGAACCACGCGCACCGCAGGACCGTCCACTCGGCCCCCGGCGCCCGCAGCGCCTCCTCGGCCGGCCGGGCCCGGTCCTCCCCGCGCGCCGAGAGCAGCACGAGCCGCCGGACGCCGAGCGCGACGGCCCGCCGGGCCAGTTCACCCACCGCCTCCGCCGCGCCCGGTGCCCCGATGTCCGACGGGTACGCCAGATACGCCCCGTCGGCGCCGCGCAGCGCCGCGTCCCACGTCACCGGGTCCGCCCAGTCGAAACGCACCGCACCCGTCCGTGAGGCCGACCGTACGGTCAGCCCCGCGGCGCGCGCCGCCTCGGCGACCCGGCGCCCCGTCCGGCCGGTCGCCCCGGTCACCAGTACCGTCGTCATGTTCTGCTTGGTCTCCGTCATGCCCACCACTCAACTCCGGGGCGGCGCGAGGAACCATCCGCGAGCCGCTCACCGCCATAAGCCTCCGTCTACGCTGCCGTCATGGACGTACGCGCAGGGCTCCTGGACGGGCCGCGGGCTCGGGGGGCCTTCATGATCCGGGCCTGCTTCGAGGTGCCGTGGTCCGTGCGGATCGCCGACGAGGCACCCCTCACCGTCATGATCATGGGCAAGGGCGACGCGTGGCTGCTGCCCGACGGCGAAGGACCGGCCCGGCGCCTCCGCCCCGGCGACATCGCCATCGCCCGCGGCCCGGACGCGTACGTCTGCTGCGACGACCCGGCCACCGCGCCCCGCGCCGAGATCGGCCCCGGGCAGGTGTGCCGGTCGCAGGAGCACCGCGGATGACCGGGACCTACGAGGAACGGCCGAGCCGGGTCCCCGGCGCGGTGCTCTGGACGCGCACCGCCGCCCCCGGCCCCGGGGCTCCGTATCCCGTGCTGCCCGACGGCTGCATGGACCTGATCTGGAGCGAGGGACGGCTGTTCGTCGCCGGACCCGACACACGCGCCCACGCCTCCGAGCACGGCGCTGGCCGCCGGTACGCGGGCATCCGCTTCGCCCCCGGCACGGCCCCCGCCTACCTCGGCGTACCGGCGCACGAACTGCGGGACACACGAGCCGAGTGGGCCGCACTGTGGCGCGGCGCCGACGCCCGCCGCCTCACCGAACGCATCGACGCGGCCGCCGACCCCGTGGCGGAACTGGAGCGCGTCGCCGTCCGTATGGCGGCGCGTGCCGCCGCGCCGCCCGACCCGCTGCTCGCCCGCGTCGCGGCAGCCCTGGACGCGGGCCGCAGCGTTACCGAGACGGCTGCGGCGACAGGGCTCAACCCTCGCCTGTTGCACCGGCGTTCACTGGCCGCGTTCGGCTACGGGCCCAAGACGCTCGCCCGGGTGCTGCGGTTGCAGCGGGCCCTGGCGCTGGCCCGCGCGGGCGTCCCGTTCGCGGAGACCGCCGTCCGGGCCGGCTACACGGACCAGCCCCATCTGGCCCGTGACGTACGGGACCTGACGGGCCTGACGCTCGGCAGGCTGGCCTGAGAGGAACCCGCGGGCATCAGGCGAACAGGTCGACCTGATTCCCGTCCGGGTCGTGCAGGACGGCGTAGCGCTGCCCCCACACGGCGTCCCACGGCTTGCTCTCGCCGTGGTGTCCCGCGCCGGTCAGCGCCGCGTACGTCGCGTCGACCCCGGCGGCGTCACCGCAGTGGAAGGCGAGCGCGATCCGGCCGGGGCCACGGTCCGCGCCACTGTCGTCCGGGTCGAACATGAGCCGGATGCCGCCCGGCAACTCCGCCTCCACGTGCGGGAGTTCCTCCGCCCCCTCGGGAAAGGAGAGGCCGAGGAGGCGGTAGAACGCGAGCGAGGCGGCCAGGTCGCGAGAGCTGATCCCGATGGCGTCCATGCGGACGGTGCTGTCAGTCATGGCCTCACCGTAGACACCCGTACGCCGCCCGGTCTTGTACGAAACGGACACCCCGCGTCTCCTTGTGCGTGGCACCCGGCCGACGTGGACGAGAGACGTGTCCACCGCGACGGCGACCGTCCCGAGCGTGTACTCCGGCGAGCCCGTCACCCTGGAGGCCGACTACGAGCCGACGCTGTCGCGCCGGCTGTGGCTGGTGAAGCGGCTGCTCGTGATCCCGCACCACATCGCCCTGCCGCTCCTCTTCATCGCCCTCGGGGCCTTCGGGATCGTCTCCGTGATCGCCTGGTTCGCGATCCTCTTCACGGCCCGCTTCCCTAAGGCCCTGTTCGACTTCAACGTCGGTGTACCGCGCTGGGGCCGGCGCGTGGCCTGCTACGCCTACGGTTCCCTCGGCGCCGCGTCCCCCGCCCGGCTCTCGCGCGGCCTGGTCGCGCTCCTCACCTTCTTCTCGGGCGTCGCCCTGCTCTTCACGGGCAGCTACCCGCACGGCATGCACGACCTGAACCTCGCTCCGCACCGCTGGGCGGCGCGGGTCATCGTCCACACGGCCCCGATGGCCGACGTGTACCCGCCGTTCCGCCTGGACCAGGGCGCGCGCGAGCCGCAGTTCGCATGACACGTGGCGTATCGCGCAGGTGTCCCAAGGGGTGGCGTGACCTGCCGGCGCGGCCGCGCCACCTGACGGCGACGTAGGCTCGCCCGTATGACCAGCGACACCGCGCCCGCACGGCCCAGCCTTCCCCGCGCCCTCGCCGAGGGCCTGGTCGTCGTCCTGGACGGTGGCCTGTCCAACCAGCTGGAGGCCGCCGGACACGGCCTGAGCGATGAGCTGTGGTCGGCGCGGCTGCTGGCCGAGGCGCCCGAGGCGATCGTCGCGGCGCACCGCGCCTACTACGAGGCCGGCGCGAGCGTCGCCATCACCGCGAGCTACCAGGCCACGTTCGAGGGGTTCGCGGGGCGTGGCATCGGGCCCGGACGGGCGGCCGAACTCATGGCGCTCAGCGTGGAGTTGGCGCGGCGCGCGGCACGTGAGACCCGGACGGAGCGGCCGCTGTGGGTGGCCGCGTCGGCGGGCCCGTACGGGGCGATGCTCGCGGACGGCTCCGAGTACCGGGGGCGGTACGGGCTGAGCGTGGCCGAACTCGAACGGTTCCACCGGCCGCGCCTGGAGGCACTGGCGGCGGCGCGGCCGGACGTGTTCGCCCTGGAGACGGTGCCGGACACGGACGAGGCGAAGGCGCTGCTGCGGGCGGTGCGGGGCCTCGGAGTGCCGGCGTGGCTCTCGTACAGCATCGAGGGGGACCGGACCCGGGCCGGGCAGCCCCTGGAGGAGGCGTTCCGGCTCGCCGCCGACGCGGCGGAGATCGTGGCGGTGGGCATCAACTGCTGCGCTCCGCAGGACGCGGACCGGGCGGTGTCCCTGGCCGCCCGGATCACCGGCAAACCGGTCGTCGTCTACCCGAACAGCGGGGAGACCTGGGACGCGGGGGCGCGCCGCTGGGTGGGCCGCTCGACGTTCGGCCCCGAGCGGGTCGCGGGCTGGCGGGCGGAGGGTGCGCGGATCATCGGGGGGTGCTGCCGGATCGGGACACCGGCGATCACCGATGTCGCCCGAGCGCTGTCGGGAACCTGAGCGTCCGTTGCCTCCTGCTCCCCGGGTACCCGGCCCGCCGGGACCGATGAGCCGCGGCGGGTCATGTGGCGGAGCCACCTGTCCCTTCGCGCCGTGCGGCGAGGGTGCGTGCCGGAAGCCGCGACGCCGCGGAGATCCGTCAGAAGGGCCCTGGTCGTCGAAGCGGTTCGCCCTCGCCGACGGCCGCGGTGGTGAAGGCGCGGCCGAAGCCGCTGTTCGCACCGGTGATCAGCCATAACTCGGGCATCGTCCACCTCAACTCTGCGGCAGGCGACCGGACTTCGGCGCTCTGCGGTGACCTCACCCTCGTGGTCCGGGCCGCCGGCCGTGCACGTCCTTCTGCCATCACCGCTGGTTGTCGCCGAGCCACCCGGCGGCCCCGAGCCCTGGCCCGGCGCGTCACCCGGCGCACCACCTCGCCGGTCAGCGCCCCGATCGCCAGCGCGAGTTGACCGTGGTGTCGCTGCGAGGTGGTCGAACCCGGGGCGCGGCGCGACTGTTCCCCGCGGTGCTCAGGGCTTGAGGGCGACCGCCCCGTAGATGTTGATGTCCTCGTCCCGTACGTCGCCGATGCCGCGCCGCGCCGCCCGGTCCAGGGCATCCAGCCCGCCCAGGTCCTCCGGCTCCAGGGGCGGCTCGCTCCACGTGCCGTCGGGCCGCCACCGGTGGACCGGCACGACACCGGGGTCGACCGGCTCCAGGCCGCTGTCGGTGAACAGCCGCAGGAACTCGGCGCGGGAGCGGAGCGTGAACGGCAGGCCCGTCGCCTTCAGGCCCGGCACGATCGTCTCCGGGTTGAGGTCGGCGGTGAGATGGCTGAGAAAGACCGCGCTGCCGGACGGCAGGGCGTCGAGCAGGGCCGCCATGATGTCGTGGGCCGCCGGGGCCTCCACGAAGTGCAGGATCGCGCCGAGCCCGAGCGCCACCGGCCGGTCCAGGTCGAGCGTGGCCCCGGCGCCCGCCAGGATCGTCTCCGGGGCGCGCAGATCCGCGTCGAGGTACGCGGTGCGTCCCTGCGGATCGCTGGCCAGCAGGGCGCGGGCGTGCGCCAGGACCACCGGGTCGTGGTCGACGTACACGACCCGCGTCCGGGGGGCGACACTCTGCGCGATCTCGTGCACGTTCGGGCTCGTGGGCAGTCCCGTGCCGATGTCGAGGAACTGCCGCAGCCCCACGTCCCGCGTCAGGTGCAGTACCGCGCGCCGCATGAAGTCACGGTTGTGCCGCACGTCGAGATAGCCGCGCGGGTTGTGCCGCAGTGAGCCGTCGGCCGCGGCCCGGTCGACGGGATAGTGGTTCTTGCCGCCCAGCAGCGCGTCGTAGACCCGGGCCGGGTGCGGCCGCGAGGTGTCGATGCGCTCGCGGATCTCTCGGTCGGTCATGGGGTCCCCCTGTCGTGTCGGCGACGCGCGAGGCGTGGTGCGCGCGGGGCACAAGGTATCCCGGTGACCTGTGTACCCAACTCCCGCTGCACAAAGGCGCGTTGTGCACGGCTGCCGTCGTCCGTGCCACGCGCTACCGTGGTACACGTGGCCACTCACCCGAAAAACCGGCTCGCCGCGGCCGTCGTCGTACTCGGCGGGCGTGTCCTGCTGGTCAGGCGCAGCGAGACCGAGCAATTCCTGCCCCGCGTGTGGGGCGTGCCCTGCGGAAAGCTCGAACCGGGCGAGAGCCCCGAGGACGGGGTGCTGCGCGAGCTGAAGGAGGAGACCGGGCTGCTCGGGAAGGTCGTGCGCAAGATCGGCGAGTCCTCCTTCGTCAGCGACTACCGCGGCCGCGAGGTCAAGAACGTCCAGGACAACTATCTGGTGCGCCCGCTGGGTACGGGCATCGTGCTGCCGCACGCCGACCAGGCCGCGGAGTGGCTGGCCCCCGCCGACCTGGGCACCGTGGACATCGACGACTACAACCGCGCCATCGTGACGCAGGCCCTCCCGTACCTCTGAAAGCCGTACCGCCGAGGCCCCGGCCGCGTCACGCGCCGGTCAACAGGCCCGCGAGGGACTCCAGTTCCCGCACATACTCCTTCACGCTCAGCGGTGTCTTCGCCACCGCGGGAGCGTGCCGCTCCGCGTCCGCGCCGAGGAACACGTCCGTGTGCCGGCGCCGCCCCGCCCCCGTCTCCAGGAACAACGTCACCGTCGGCGAGGAAGCCGTGCTCCACGCCCGGTGCAACGTGTGCGCCGGCAGGGCGTAGCTGCTGCCCGCCGCGTACTCGGCGACCTGGGTCAGGCGCAGCAGGGCCGGGCCCGCCGGTTCGAGCAGCCAGTCCGCCGTGTCCCGCGACAGCGACTCCCGGTACCGGGCCGCCTGCTCGCCGCCGTCCCGCGGGAGGGTGTCGTGCGCGTAGAGCTCCATCCGCAGCGCTCCGCGCACGATGTGCGACGCGAGCGGGGAGCGGTGGTTGTGGATGTCCTCCGGGCCGCGCTCGCCCGGATGCCAGACGTGGGCGCGGAGCATGTGCCGCGGGCCGCTGTCGATGAGCAGCAGCTTGTCGAAGCCGAGGACGTGCCGGTACGAGAGCCGCGCGCGGCCCTCCGGGTCGCTGTCGCCCGCCGCGAGGTCATGGACGAGCCCCAACAGGCGTCTGGGAGAGCCGAGTCGGGTGACCACATCGTGTGCCGCCCGCGCCAGGTCCGCGTCGGACGCATGCACGTCGAGGGCATCGGCTAGCAGCCGCCGCGCCGAATCCGCTGGTCGAGCCCTCATGCCCACGTCCTCCCCGCACGACTCCTCATGGCTCATATATCCATAAGGCATGGGCACGCAGCGCCGAAAGACCTTGGTAGGTCATCCATATCGGCCGCCGCAGCTCACCTGTGTCGTCCCGCACCCAGGTCCATATGCCGTCCGTCTGCCCCCGCCACGCCGCCGCGGCCGCGCCGGACAGCTGCTGCCGCCGGATCCGCTCCCCGCCGCCGGCCCGCGCGACGTCCCGCGCGCCGGTTGTCAGCAGGGCGCGGATCAGCCAACTGGCGGTGAAATGACGGACGTTCAAGACCTCCACCCGGTCCGGCTGGTCCGTGCGGGGGCGGCGCACCTCCTCGCGCAGGTTCTCCAGGTCGAGGCAGCGCTCGTGGTCCGGGTCCGGGCAGGCGAGCAGCCAGCGCACCCCGCCCTCGCGGGCCGCGCGCGCCGCGTCGCTCTCCTCGCCGAGGACCCGGGCGGTGCGGTCGAGCGCCACCACGGCCTGCGCGGTGTGCAGCGCGGACGGCGGGCCCTGCGGCGCGGCCAGGCGGTACCCCCAGCGGGGGTTTCCGGCGCGCGCGGGGTCGGGCACGGCCCCGGCGACCAGGACGTCGCGCAGGGTCCGCAGCCGGTCGCGCTGACCCGGCGCCGCCCGCAGCATCCCGCGCAGCACCGTCGTCACGACATGCGTCAACTCATGGCCCGTACGGTCGAGTTCGCGCGTGAAATCGGCCGCGCACCGGTCCGCCTCGACCGCGATGCGGTCGGGGTCCGCGCCTGCCCTGGCCAGCGCCCCGAGCACTAGCGCCGTCACCTCGGGCCGGGCGTGGGTGCCCTGCGAGCGCGCCGACCAGCCGCCGTCCGGCAGTCGCAGCGCCCATAACGTACGCACCAGCTCGCCGGTGCTCAGCCGGCCGTCGGACGTGCCCAGGTCGAGCGCGAGATGCAGCCCGTACGCGGTTCCGGTCGCGGTCGGCCGCGCCCGCCCGGGCTCGCCGAGCGAGTGCGTCCAGCCGGTCAGCCGCGCGCCGGTGACCGGGTCGTCGGCGGTGCACAGCTCCGAGGTGAGGGTGGCGTACGCCGCCGTGGTGAGCGCCGTCAGCCGGCCGGGGCCGCCCGCTGCGGAGCCCGACCGGCCTGCGCGCGCCGCCTGTTCGGCCTGCCGGGAACGGACCAGGGCGGCCGCGAGCCACACCGCGAGCCCCGCGCCGACGCCGCCCGTCGCGGCGACCGCGTACCGGGCGGAGTCCCCGGCCAGGCCGCTCGGCAGCAGTCCGAGCGCCGACTGGAACACGGTGTACGCGGCTGCCGCGGCCCCGAATCCGCCGAGCCAGCCCACCAGTCGCTGCGGCGGCGAGCTCTGCCGGGCCCCGGACGGCACTCGGGTGCGGCGCGTGGACGGACTCCGGTTCAGCTGCCGCTGCGGCACGGCCGGCTCCCTCCCCCCAGGGCTCCACGTGGGTCACGAACGGCTTAAGTGACCCCAGTCTACGGCGCGTTGGGGGTGCGGCCAGGGGGCCCGTGCGGCGCACGCCGACGTCCTGCCGGCGTGCGCCGCGCGGGTTTACGGGCGGACCGCCAGCACCAGCTTGCCCGTGACGCGGCCGGTCTCGCCCTCCGTGTGCGCCTTGGCCGCCTCGGAGAGCGCGTACGTACGGGAGACGTGCGCGCGCAGCTGCCCCGACTCGGCGAGCGCCGCGATCGCCGCCATGCCCGCCTGGTCGTGCTCGACCAGCATGAGCCTGGCGCGCACGCCCAGCTCCCGTGCCCGGTCCCTGACGGGGTCCCACTTGTCGGGGAGGATCGACACCAGGATGCCGCCGGGCTTGAGCACTTCCAGGGAGCGCAGGCAGTTCTCGCCGCCCAGGGAGTCGAGCACCACGTCGATGTCCCGGGCCTCGGCCACGAAGTCGGCGGTGCGGTAGTCGATGACCTCGTCCGCGCCCAGACCGCGCACGAAGTCGTGCTTGGCGGCGCTCGCCGTGCCGATGACGTACGCGCCGCGTGCCTTCGCGATCTGCACCGCGAGGTGCCCCACGCCACCGGCGGCCGCATGCACCAGCACCCGCTGGCCGGGGGCGATTCGGGCGTTGTCGACGAGGGCCTGCCAGGCGGTCAGGGCGGCCAGGGGCAGCGCGCCCGCGTCGACGTGGCTCAGCGCGGCGGGCTTGGGGACGAACGCGCGGGCCGGACCCGTCACGTACTCGGCGTGCGAACCGGCGCCGAACGGATACGGCAGCATGCCGAACACCTCGTCGCCCGGCTCGAAGAGCGAGACGCCGAAACCGACGGCCTCGACGACACCGGACACGTCCCAGCCGAGCGTGAACGGCGGCTCGCCCAGGAAGAGGCCGCCCTCGCGGTGCTTCCAGTCGGTCGGGTTGAGACCGGCCGCGTGCACGGCGACGAGGATCTGGCCGATCCCGGGCTCCGGCCGGGCGACCTCGGCCTCGTGCAGGACGTCGGGGGCCCCGAGGGTGGTCTGGGTGAGGGCCTTCATCGTGTGCTTGGTCATGTGATCAGCCTGCCCCGGCCGTCCGACCTCGGCAATGGCAAGATTGCCATGAACCGATAACATCGTGCCATGGGCTCACAGGACACTCCGGCCGGCCGGCCGCACCGCGTCGTCTCCCTCGCTCTCGACGGCGTCTACCCCTTCGAGCTCGGCATCCCGAACCGGGTCTTCCCGCTGGTGCCGGGCGCGTACGAAGTGCTCACCTGCGCGGCGACGGACGAGCGGACGGTGCGGACGGACGCCGACTTCACCATCACCGTCGCGCACGGCCCCGAGGCGCTGGAGAGCGCCGACACGGTGGTGATCCCGCCCTACGATCTGCGGCGCATCACGGCGGAGCTGCCCGACGAGGTGCGCTCCGCGCTGGCCCGCATCCGCCCGGGCACCCGCCTGGTCTCCATCTGCACGGGCGCGTTCACGCTGGCCGCGGCCGGGCTCCTGGAGGGCCGGCCCGCGACGACGCACTGGGCGCTGGCCGACGCCTTCCGCCGGATGTTCCCCGCCGTCGACCTCGATCCCGAGGTGCTCTTCGTCGACGACGGTTCCGTGCTGACCTCGGCGGGCGCCGCGTCCGGCGTCGACGTGTGCCTGCACCTGGTGCGCTCCGACCACGGCAGCGCCGTCGCCAACCGGGTCGCCCGGCACTGTGTCGTACCGCCGTGGCGCGACGGCGGGCAGGCCCAGTACATCGAGCAGCCGATGCCCGAGGAGGGCGACACCGGGACCGCCACCACCCGAGCCTGGGCCCTTGAGCGCCTGGACCAGCCGCTCGCCCTGCGGGAATTGGCGGCGCACGCCCGGATGAGCCCGCGCACGTTCGCCCGCCGCTTCCAGGAGGAGACCGGTACGAGCCCGGGCCGCTGGTTGATCCAGCAGCGGGTGCACCGGGCCCGCCACCTCCTGGAGTCCACCGATCTGCCGGTCGACCGGATCGCGGCGGAGGTCGGCTTCGCCACGGGCACCTCGCTGCGGCAGCACCTTCAGGCGGCGATAGGAGTCTCCCCGCGCGCGTACCGGCGGACGTTCCGCAGCCTCGGCGCGGCCGTCTGAGGCAGCCGCGTCACTGTGCGGGCCACTCCCAGCGCTCCAGGTCCCGCAGCCACGCCCGCGCGTTGCTGTCGGACGGCGCGCGCCAGTCGCCGCGCGGCGAGAGCGAACCCCCGGCGGAGACCTTCGGACCGTTCGGCATCGCGGACCGCTTGAACTGGGCGAACCCGAAGAAGCGCTTGCAGAAGTACTCCAGCCAGTGCTTGATCTCCGCGAGGTCGTAGGAGCCGCGATCGGCCTCGGGGAAGCCCGGCGGCCACTCGCCGGCCTCCTGGTCGCGCCAGGCGTGCCACGCCAGGAACGCGATCTTCGAGGGCCGGAACCCGTACCGCAGCACGTAGAAGAGCGTGAAGTCGTGCAGCGCGTACGGGCCGATCTTCGACTCGGTCGACTGCAGCTCCTCGCCCGGGACCAGCTCGGGGCTGATCTCCGTGTCGAGGATCGCGGTCAGCGTCCGGCCGGCCTCGTCGCCGAACAGGTCGCTGCTGACGACCCACCGGATCAGGTGCTGCATCAGCGTCTTCGGCACGCCCGAGTTCACGTTGTAGTGGCTCATCTGGTCGCCGACGCCGTACGTGCACCAGCCGAGCGCCAGCTCGGAGAGGTCGCCGGTGCCGAGCACGATGCCGCCGCGCTGGTTGGCGAGCCGGAAGAGATAGTCGGTGCGCAGCCCGGCCTGCACGTTCTCGAAGGTGACGTCGTACACCGGCTCACCGGAGGAGAACGGGTGGTCCATCTCCTTCAGCATCAGCCGCGCGGTGTCCGTGATGTCCAGCTCGGCCGCCGTGACGCCGAGCGACTTCATCAGCGCGTGGGCGTTGTTCTTCGTGTGGTCGCCGGTCGCGAAACCCGGCATCGTGAACGCCAGGATGTCGCTGCGCGGCCGGCCCGCCCGGTCCATCGCCCGGGCGGCGACGATCAGGGCGTGCGTGGAGTCGAGGCCGCCGGACACGCCGATCACGATCTTCGGGCCGCCGATCGCGCCGAGCCGCTGCTGCAACCCCGCGACCTGGATGTTGTACGCCTCGTAGCAGTCCTGGGCGAGCCGCTCCGCGTCGGCGGGCACGAACGGGTACCGCTCGACGCGGCGGCGCAGGCCCAGATCGGCGCCGGTCGGCGGGTCGAGCCGGAACTCCACCGTGCGGAAGTCGCCGGTGCGCGCGGCGTGGGTGCGGCGGTTCTCGTCGAAGGTGCCCATCCGCTGGCGCTCCTGGCGCAGCAGATCCAGATCGACGTCGGCCACGGCGGACCGGTCGCCGAGCGGGAAGCGCTCGGTCTCGTCCAGCAGCGCCCCGTTCTCGAAGATCATCGTCTGCCCGTCCCAGGACAGATCGGTCGTCGACTCACCGAGCCCGGCCGCCGCGTAGACGTACGCGGCCAGGTAGCGCGAGGACGCCGAGCTGCACAGCATCTTGCGATCGTCCGCGCGGCCGACCGTGATCGGGCTGCCCGACAGATTGAGCAGCACGGTCGCCCCGGCCAGGGCCGCCTCCGCGCTCGGCGGCACCGGCAGCCACATGTCCTCGCAGATCTCCGCGTGCACCACGAGCCCCGGCACGTCCTCGGCGGCGAACAGCAGATTCACCCCGAACGGCACGTCCACGCCGCCGACCCGGATCGTGCCGCCGCGCTCGTCGTCACCCGGGGTGAGCTGCCGGCGCTCGTAGAACTCCCGGTAGTTCGGCAGGTACGACTTGGGGGCGATGCCCAGGATCCGGCCGCGGTGCACGACGACCGCGCAGTTGTAGATGTTGCCCCGGTGCCGCAGCGGGGCGCCGACGACGAGCACCGTCAGGAGCTCCGCCGACCCGGCGACCACCGTGGCCAGGGCCTCCTCGACCTCGTCGAGGACCGCGTCCTGCAACACGAGATCCTCGATGGAGTAACCGCACAGGCCGAGCTCGGGGAAGACCGCGACGGCGACCCCCTCCTCGGCACAGCGGCGTCCCTGGCGCAGGATCGCCTCGGCGTTGGCGGGCGGGTCCGCGATGGCGGCGTGGCCGGTGCAGGCGGCGACCCGCGCGAAACCTTGGGCATAGATCGACCGGAAGTTCACCCGTCCATCATGTCAACCGCCCGGAAGCGCTGCGCGCCGGGACCCGGATGGTCCCTTCCGGCCCCGCACCGGCAAATCGGTTGGCCGGCGCGGACACGCTCCGGCACGTCGCCCCGGCCCGGCGGCCGTACCGCAGCCGCCCGTTCCAGGTCCTGCACGCGGAGCGCTTCGCGCAGGCGTTGGTCCGGGCGCTCACGGACCCGGAGCTGCGGAGCCGCCCGCTGACGGGAGCGGTCGACCAATGGGTGGACAGCACGGATTACTTGACTGTTTGACTTTTCCGTCGAATGTCTGTGGCCTGACCCGGCCGGTTCGGGAGCGTGTGGCAGCCGTGAGCGGTGCGGCAGAGACAGTGGTCAGTCATAGTTGACCGCTGAACGGCGGTGGGGTGAGGGTTTCGGACAATGCCGTGCGGCTGGTAGGCGACGGCACTTCGGGTGCGGCATTGCCATGCGCGCGCCAACTTTTGACACTCGGCGCATGAGCCGGCTTTGTGGCGCGGAGACCCTGAAGCACACGTCCTGCCGTAGGCGCGTGCGGCAGGACAGGGAGCGGTGCTACCAACATGTGAACAGGCGCCGTTACATCGAGGCGCCGCCGACGCCACGTGGGCCCGGGGACGTCGACCGTGCAGCCAGTCCTGCCGCAGCAGCCTTCCTGGCTGCCGGTGTCATCGACGGGGGCACGGTCGAGGTGATCTCGGCCCGCGCCGCCGAGTACGTCTCGAAGAGAGCTTGGCACTCCCTTCTCGGTGAGCAGGGCAAACCAGGGGGCTGCGACGAACTGGCGGAGGCGGCACGCAAGTTGCTGGAGTTGAGCGAGCACAGTTACGTCCGCGCGGGCGTGACCGGTGCAGTCCGTAGATCCGGTGGCTCGGAACTCATGGCGCAGTTGGCCGGTGAGCTGGCCAGACACATCACGTTGCCGCTGGTCGGCCAACTTGTCCTGGCCGCACGCGCGTTGCAGATCTGCGGGATCTGTGTCTGCGTGCTGCAAGGAGTAGATCTTGCTCACTGCGCATGCGCGCGGGACGTCACGGTCGAGGAGAGCCAGGAGCAGCTCAGGTCACTCATGGCCGGGGCGCTTCAGGACTGGCAGGACCTGCCCGGAGCGCTCGGCCAGTGATGCGCCGGAGGCGGCCATGCGACGCCCGCCGCAGCCGGTGTCGCGGCGGGCCGGTCCTGTGCTGAGCTCATCGCGCGGCGAACCCCACGAACTCCTTCCAGGCGTCCGAGGACAGCGCGAGCCGCGCGCCCGCCGGGCGCTTCGAGTCGCGTACGTGGATGGTGGCGGGGCAGGCGGCCACCTCTACGCAGTCGCCGTCACTGCCGCTGCTGTAGCTGGACTTCCGCCAGGCGAGAGCGACTTCGACACAGTCGCCGCTCGAATCTCCGCTGTAGCTGCTCTCGAACCAGGACAGTGCGTCGGTGCTGGTCATCGCGCTCCTCGCAGTCGCTTCAGCAGGCTCACGGAGTCTTCTGGGGTGAGGGCCTGTGTCCGCAGTTTCGCATACCGCCGGTGGAGCACACTGATCGTTTTCGGGTCGGTGACGAGCTGACCGGTCCGTTGCCCCTCGCTGTAGGCGAACCACTGGTTGGTAGGTGTCTCCAGGAGCTGCATAGGGCCGTCCATCCCCGCGTGCACCTCACGCGACAACGGCATGACCTGGATCTCCCCGTTGCGCTGCCGCTCGATCAACTGAACCACCTGATCGATGAGTTCGACGCTCGCGTCCGGTCCGCCCGTCCTCCGCAGGAACACGTGCTCATCCACGATGAAGCTGAACACGGTGTTCTGCCGCTCCCGCAATATCTGCTGCCGCTTCAAGCGGCCCGCGACCTGCTCCTCGATCTCGTCGTCCGTGAGCAGCGGAAGACGTCGTTCGAACAGCGCCCGCTGATACGCCTCCGTCTGCAACAGGCCGGGCACAACCCGGTATTCGTACGTGTACAGGCTGACGGCGTGCTCCTCCAGACCCGCCCACTTGCGGAACCAGGCCGCCAGGCCCGGCTGTCGGCACATCTTGGCCGCCGCCTTGATCAGGATGCCGTGGGCGTCGAGCGCCTCGTCGGCGCGGGACACGAAGTCGTCGGGCGCCATTCTCCTGCCCTGCTCCACGGAGGCGACGAAGCTCACCGAGTAGCGCACGAGCGCCGCGAACGACTCCTTGGTGAGCCCCGCGCGTTCGCGAAACCCCTGGAGCACCGCACCGAACGTCTGCAAGCTGTCGTTCGGGTCGGGCTCACCGCTGCTGATGGAACTGATGGGACTTCCGGTCATGCTCCGAACCCCCGGTGGGTGTGGGACCAACCCCGCAAGCCACCCATGGTCACGGTGTGTTACGTGCCCTGTCCAGCCCGTGGACTCGTACGCTGCGTTCGCGTACGAGTCGGCTCCATGGAACCGCAGGTCGGATCGGGCCACGGTGGCTCCATGCACGCGAACTCCGCAGCCCGACTGCCGGTCACCGTACGTATGTTCACGCAGCGGCTCAGCTCCACCCCACGGGGCGCCCGACTCGCCCGCGTCCTCGTCGCCCAGCACCTCGACGACTGGGGCCACCCCTATGGCTGCGACGCCAATGACACCCTCGCCCTCCTCACCGCCGAACTCGCCGCCAACGCCGTCCGTCACGGCCACGTCCAGGGGCGAGACTTCCAGGTCCGGCTGACCGAGTACGCCGACCGGACCTTGCGCGTGGAAGTCACCGACCAGCGCGGCGAGCGGATGCCGTGCCCGCGTGCTCACACCGGTGAAGGCGAGGGCGGGCGCGGGCTCGTCCTCGTTCAGGCGCTCGCGGCACGGTGGGGTGTCGCGCCGCACCCGGCCGCCGCACCCGGCAAGACGGTCTGGGCCGAATTCACCGTCTGATCAGGCGCCCAATTCCCGGAACGTGAACGTGAACTCGGCGGGCGCGGGCGTCAGCCGGTACTGGGGCAGCACCCCCGGACCGCACGACTGGGAGCCGATGCCCTGCTGGGCGTGGTCGAGGTTCACCCACACTGTGTCACCGGCGGTGAGATCCGTGAGGTGCTCGGCCGCGTCGAGGTGCTCCGATGTCCAACGACGGGCCGTGAAGCAGAAGTTCGGGTCGCCTTCGATGCGCAGGCCGCCGAGTTCGGCCCAGCGGACGTCGGTCCGCGCCCCGTTCTCCTGCGGCCGCACGTACGGGGTCTGCAGCGCGTCCACGTCGGAGTGCCACAGGCCGACCCGGGACGCGGCCCGCGTATCGGGGTACGCCTCGCCGGGGCCGCCACCGAACCAGCGGACGGCGTCGGCCCCGCCGGGCAGCCCGAACCGGACGCCGAGCCGTGGCAGCGGGATCCGCCAGTCGCCCTCGGGGACGACGGACACGGTCAGTTGCAGCCGGTCCGCGTCGGCGGTCCAGCGGTAGACCGCCCGCAGTCCGATGTCCCGGCCCGCCGGCGCCACCCGGGTACGCACCGTCAGCGCGTCCCGACCCGTCTCCACGCCGTCCAGGCGGTGACGCATCCGGTGCAGCCCGAACTTGCGCCACAGCGGCCCGAGGCGTTCGCCGCTCTGCCAGCTCGCCCCGTCGTCGTTGTCGGTCGGCGCCCGCCACACGTCAAGACGCGGGGCGATCACCTCGACGCCGCCGATCGTGCGCAGCCCGCCGGTGCGCGCGTCGAACGTGGCCGGACCGAGCGCGATCTGCCCCTGACCGAGCACGGGATGCGCCTCAAGTCGATTTGACCGTACAGGAGTTGCGACCATGGCCGCCTGGCCCCAGGCCACCTCGTGCTCGTCCGCGTCGAACGCCCGCACCGTCCACCAGGTCTCCTTGCCGTCTCCGTCGGCGGGCACGGGCGGCAGCTTCACCTCGGCGTGCTCGCCCGGGGCGAGCGGAGGCAGGGTGAGCGGCCCCGAGCCGACCGCCGCGCCCTCGACCTCGTACGCCCACGTGAAGGACAGGCCGGACAGATCACGGAAGTCGTGACGGTTGGTGACCCGCACCATGCCCGCCGGGGCGTCGACGTCGATGCGTACCGGCTCGATCACCTTCTTGAACTCGATCAGCCCCGGCGACGGCGTGCGGTCGGGGAAGACGAGCCCGTCGCAGACGAAATTGCCGTCGTGCAGCTCCTCGCCGAAGTCACCCCCGTACGCGTATCCGTACCGCTCGTCGGCGATCCCGTGATCGATCCATTCCCACACGAAGGCGCCCTGGAGCCGGTCGTACCGATCGAACAGCCGCTGATAGTCGGCGAGTCCGCCCGGACCGTTGCCCATCGCGTGCGCGTACTCGCAGAGGATGAAGGGGAGCGCACGGCGACGGGACGGGCCGCCGTCGAGTCCCCGGCCGATCCGCTCGACCTCGGCGTGATCCGCGTACATCCGCGAGTACACGTCCGTGTCACGGCAGTTGATGTCGCCCTCGTAATGGACGAGCCGCTCCGGGTCGCGGCCGCGGATCCACTCGGCCATCGCGGTGAGACCGCGGCCGGTGCCCGCCTCGTTGCCCAGCGACCACAGGACGACGGAGGGATGGTTCTTGTCGCGCTCCACCATGCGCTCGGCGCGGTCGAGGAGCGCGGGCGTCCACCGGTCGTCGTCGACAGGGTTGTCGCGCCAGTCCTGCTCGACGAAGCCGTGGGTCTCCAGGTCGCACTCGTCGATCACCCACAGGCCGTACTCGTCGCACAGGTCCAGGAAGGCGGGGTGCGGCGGATAGTGGGAGGTGCGCACGGCGTTGATGTTGTGCCGCTTCATCAACTCGACGTCGCGGCGCATGGTGTCGAGGTCGAGGGCGCGGCCGTGCTCGGGGTGCCACTCGTGACGGTTGACGCCCTTGAAGAGGATCGCCGTGCCGTTCACCTTGATCAGGCCGTCCGACAGCTCCACCGTCCGGAACCCGATGCGCAGCGGGACGCGCTCGCCGCCGGTGTCCAGGGTGCCCGCGTACAGGCGCGGCGTCTCCGCCGTCCACGGCTCGACGGGAACGGTCACCGGTTCACCCGTCGGAACGTCGACTCCCAGCTCCGGCACGGTGATCCGGCCTTGGACATCGCTGTCCACGCGCAGCGTGCCCGTGCCGGCCGCGTGGTCGTACGAGGAGTGCACGAAGAAGTCGAGCGCGCAGTCGGCGGGGCGGTGCAGCAGCGTCACGTCGCGGAAGATGCCCGGCAGCCACCACTGGTCCTGGTCCTCCAGGTACGAGCCGGCGGACCACTGGTGGACCCGGACCGCGAGCACGTTCCCCGTCGGCTTCAGCAGATGGCCGACCGCGAACTCGTGGGGCAGGCGGCTGCCCTTGAACTCGCCGATGTCCGTGCCGTTCAGCCACACCCGCGCGCAGGACTCCACGCCGTCGAAGCGCAGCGTGGCCGACCCGTCGGCGGGCCACTCCGCAGGCAGGTCGAACGTGCGCAGGTGGTCGCCGGTCGGGTTCTCCGTCGGCACGCGCGGCGGGTCGACCGGGAACGGGTAGAGGTGGTTCGTGTAGATCGGCGCGCCGTGCCCCTGCAGCACCCAGTGGCCCGGCACCGACACCTCGGCCCACCCCCCGGCCTCGAACCCCTCCGCGGCGAAGGACTCGTCCCGCGCGTCGGCCGTCGGCGACAGCCGGAAGCGCCAACTGCCGTTCAGGGAGAGGCTGGTGGCGGAGGAGGTGGCGTACCAGGCGCGCGGGGGCAGCGCGCCGTTCCCGGGCAGGACATCGTCGACGTACGCGAAGGACATGGGTCTCCTAGCGACGGGATCTGAGGGTGAAAGGGTCACCCACCGGGCCCGGACGTCGCCACAAGGCATGGCGAAAGTCCAACAAAAGACGCGAAAGTCCTGGCAGCGCGTCCAAGCCGGGCCACGAAAGTCCTCGTCCCGAGCGGCTCAGCGCGGCAGCAGCGCCCGCACGAACGCGTTGCTGAACGTGCCCTCCGGATCGAGGCGGCCGGCGAGCGCCGCGAACTCGGCGGCGTGCGGATAGAGCGCGGCGACCCGGTCCGGCGCGCTGGTGAACACCTTCCCCCAGTGCGGCCGCGGCGCGAACTCCCGCAGCCGGTCCTCGACGAGCGACACCACGGGCAGCACACGGGGCGCGTCCGCGACCCACGTGAAGTGGAAGGCAACCGTGTCGCGACCGTACGCGGGGCTCAGCCACTGCGTGTCGGCCGCGACGGTCCGCACCTCGCACACCTGGAGCACCGGCGCGATCCGCTCACGCACCGCGTCCAGCGCGTGCAGCGCGGCCGTGGCGTGCTCGCGCGGCAGCAGATACTCCGACTGCAGCTCGTCACCGCTGCTGGGCGTGAACCCGGCCCGGAAATGCGGCAGCCGCTCGTGCCACGGCCCCGGCACACCGAACTGCTCGGTGCAGTGGACGGCCGGCATCCCGGGCACCGGATGCTGCGCCTCGACCGCGGGCTCGGCCCACGGGAAGTCGACCGGCTCGGGCACGCGCCGCTTGACCCACACCTGGTCGAAGGAGGGCCCGCGCCACTTGGTGAACAGGCTCACGCTGTACGCGGCCGAGGAGACGGCCGTGAAGTCGAGCCCCTGGAACGGCAGTTCACGGAACACATGCTGCGCCACCTCGAAGCCGGGCTCCACGTCGAGGGTCAGCGCCAGCACGACCCCGAGCGCGCCGAGCGAGACCACGGCGCCCTCGAACCCGGCGTCGCCGCGCGCCAGCGTGACCGTCCCGCCGTCGCCGGTGAGGATCTCCACGGCGCGCACGGACTCCGCCAGGGACCGGTTGCGGACGCCCGAGCCGTGCGTGCCCGTCGCCACGGAACCGGCGACCGAGATGTGCGGCAGCGACGCCATGTTGGGCAGGGCGAGGCCGTGCGCGTACAGCTCCGCGGCCAGCTCGGCGTAGCGCACCCCGCCGCCGACCCGCACGGTCCGCGCGGCCGTGTCGACCTCGATGCCGCCCGGCAGCGCGGCGAGCGACACGAGGACGCCGGACCGGTCGGCGTCCACGTCGGCGATCCGGTTGAACGAGTGGCCACTGCCGAGGACCCGTATGTGCGGGCTCTCGGCGACGAGAGCGCGCAGGTCGTCGAGGGAGGCCGGGCGGCGCACCTCGGGGACGGAGAAGGTGATGTTGCGGGCCCAGTTGGTGGGGGCGGTGGGGCGGGCTTCGGGCACGGTGGGCTGCCTCTCAACAGGTGCGGGCTTCCCGCCGATTGGATCACGTCCGGGCGGGGGCGCCGCCGGGTACTGCCAGGTGGCGCACAGGGAGACACAGCGCACGCTCATGAGGATTCGATGAGATGTCCCTCTGCGGGCACGGACCGTGTCCCCGCCGCCCCGACGAGGAGACCCCATGCCATCAACACCGTCCCGTGCCCGCCTGCTCTCCGTCGCCGCCGTCGTCGCCGGCGCGCTTCTGCTGGCAGGTTGCGGGGGCTCGGACTCATCGGGGTCGGGGTCGGGTTCGGACAGTGGATCCGGGCAGAGCACCGGCTGCCCGAGTGGTGGACCCGGCGGTCAGCAAGGTGGCGGCCGGGGCGGACGTCCCAGCGGTGCCCCGTCCGGGATGCCGAGCGGTGCGCCCTCCGGGAAGCCGTCGGGCATGCCGTCCGGGGCTCCGTCGGGCATGCCGTCGGGCGGCCCGTCAGGGATGCCCAGCGGGGGTCCGTCCGGCGGGATGCGGGGTGGTGGGCCCGGTGGTGCCGGTTGCGGGGGTGGCGCCCCGCAGGGGTGAGCCCCGGGGAGCGTCTGCCGGGTTGCCGTTTGTTGCCGGGTGCGGCTTGGTGGGGGAACTGCGCGACCAGCCACGACGAGACCAGCGCTCGTCAACGGATCGGCGACAGAGCAGAGTGACATGGCAAACGGACAGGCAACCCCCGCTCAGGCGGAGCCCCGCCGCACAAGCTCCGTCGGGAGTATCACCGCGGCCGGATTCTCGCCGCCCACCTGCGCGAGCAGCACCCGTACCATCTCCGCGCTGATCCGGTCCCAGGGCTGGCGGATCGTGGTCAGCCCGGGCTCGGTGGCGAGTGCCGCGGGCGAGTCGTCGAACCCGCCGACCGCGACATCCTCCGGCACCCGCCGCCCGGCCTTCTGCAGAGCGGCAAGCACCCCTTGCGCCATGAGGTCGGACGCCACGAACACCGCGTCGAAGTCGGGGGCGGAACCGAGGAGCCGGACCGCGGCCGCCTCGCCGCCCGCCCGGCTGTAGTCGCCGGACGCGACGAGCTGTTCGTCGACCGGCATGCCGGCCTCCGCCAGCACTTCGCGGTACCCGGCGAGCCGCTCCACGCCGCCGGGGGTGTCCAGCGGCCCGGTGACGGTCGCGATCCGGCGCCGGCCGAGCGACAGCAGGTGCCGCACCATGTCCCGCGCCCCGTCCCGGTCGTCCGCCGCGACATAGCTGATCTTCGACGCCGAGCCGGGACCGATCGGCTTGCCGCAGGCCACCAACGGCACGCCGGCGTCCCGCAGTTCGGCCGCGACCGGGTCCCCGGAGCGCGAGGAGACGAGGAGCACGCCGTCGACGTGGCCCGCCGTGATGTACCGGGTGATGCGGCGCCGCTCGTCCGGGGTCCCGGCGAGCATCAGCAGCAGCGGAATGTCGTGGGCGGCCAGCGCCTGCGTACAGCCCCGCAGCAGGACATTGAAGTTGGGGTCTTCGAAGAACCGCTCCTGGGGCTCGGTCAGCAGGAAACCGACCGAGTCGGAGCGGCCCGTGATGAGTGAGCGGGCGTGCCGGTTCACCACGTACCCGGTCTTGCGGATCGCCGCGTCGACCGCTTCCTGCGCGGCCGGGCTGACATAGTGCCCGCCGTTGAGGACCCGCGAGACGGTGCCGCGCGAGACACCGGCCTCGCGCGCCACGTCGTGGATGGTCGGCGGCCTGCGACGGCCGCCCGACCCCGTGGTCCCCGTTGTGCTCATGGTCATGATTTTACGGCCCCGGACAGCAGGTCGAGGCTCCAGAAGCGCTGGATCACCAGGAACAGCGCGACGAGCGGGACGATCGCGAGAAGCGCGCCCGTGATGACGAGCGTATAGAGCGCGGGGGTGTTGGCGCCCTGTTCGAGGAGCGTGAACAGGCCCAGCGTGATCGGGAACTTCTCGTCGTCGCTGAGCATGATGTAGGGGAGGAGGAAGTTGTTCCAGACGGCCACGAACTGGAACAGGAACACCGTCACCAGTCCCGGCACCATCATCGGCAGCGCGATCCGCGTGAAGATCCGCCATTCGCCGGCCCCGTCCATCCGGCCCGCCTCGACGACGTCGGGCGGTACCGCCGCGGCGGCGTAGATCCGCGCGAGGTAGATGCCGTACGGGGAGAGGATCAGCGGCAGCAGTACGGACGCGTACGAGTCGGTCAGGTCGGCCTTGGCGAGCAGTAGGTACTGCGGCACGGCGAGGATGACCGGCGGCATGAGGACGCCCGCCATCAGTACGTTGAAGATGGATTCGCGGCCGCGGAAGCGGTAGACGGCCAGCGCGTAGCCGCTCAGCGCGGAGACCGCCGTCGACAGGAGCGCGCCGAGCCCGGAGTACAGCGCCGAGTTCGCCATCCACTTCCAGTACACGCCGTCGCGGTACGCCGACAGGTCCTTGAGGTTGTCGGCGAAACCGGAGCCGGGCAGGAAGGTGAACGTGGAGAACAGTTCGCTGCCCGACTTCGTCGACGCGATCACCACCCAGGCGACCGGCAGCAGGCAGTACAGGGCGCCGAGCAGCAGCACCAGCGTCGGCGCGAGCGCCACGCGGCGGCGGGCCGGCGGGCCCTGCGCCGTGCCGGGAGCGGTGCCCGCGGCGGGGGCCGCCTCGCGGACCGCGAAAGTGGAACTCATCGGGCTTCCTCCTGCCGGTTACGGGAGTTCGCCGCGCGCAGGAATCCGAAGGACAGCACGAGCGTGACCACGGCGATGATCACGGCGGTCGCGGCCGCGGAGTAGATGTCGCCCTTGACGAAGGCGTCCTGGTAGACCTGCATCAGCGGACTCCACGTCGTGGAAAGGGCGTTGGTCAGCGGCTTCAGCGTCGTCGGCTCGTTGAAGACCTGGAGGGTCGCGATGATCGAGAAGAACGCGGTGAGGACCAGCGAGGGCGCCACCATCGGGATCTTGATGCGCAGCGCGATCTGCAGCTGCGAGCATCCGTCCAGCTTCGCGGCCTCGTGCACCTCGGCGGGGATCGCGCGCAGCGACGTATAGATCACGATCATGTTGAAGCCGGTGCCGCCCCAGATCGCGATGTTGGACATCGCTCCGTACAGCGGGCCGCCGTCAAGGAGATCGGGCTGGGGCAGGCCCAGTTTGTCGAGCACGAAGAAGAACGGGCTCACGTCCGGCAGGTAGAGGAACCCCCAGAGGAGGGCCGCCACCACCCCGGGGATCGCGTACGGCAGGAAGATCGCCAGCCGGGTGAACGGGGTCCAGCGCACCCGGTCCGCGTCCAGGAGCAGGGCGAAGAGGAGGGCCAGGCCGAGCATCACGGGGACGACGATCGCGCCGTAGCCGAGGATGCGCAGCGCGCCGTTGAGCAGCTCGGAGTCGGTGAGCGCGTCCGCGTAGTTGGCGAGGCCCGCCCACGCCTCGGAGCGGGCGTTCTTGCCGAGGCCCAGGCCCTTGACCTCGACCTTGTGCAGGCTGAGCCAGAGCGCGTACCCGATGGGCAGAGCGAAGAAGAGCGTGAAGAGGATGCCGGCGGGGAGGAGGAAGCCGTACGGGGCGCTCTTGACCCCGTACGACTGCCGGGCCGTGCGGGAGGTCACTCGGCGACCTCGAAGCCCTGCTTCTTCATGTCGGCGACGGTCGCGTCCTGCATCTTCGCGAGGGCGGCGCCGAAGTCCGACCTGTTCTTCGCGGCGGCGGCGAAGGCGTCCTTGAAGGTGCTGTACGCGACGTTCACGTTCGGGCCCCAGGCGGCGGGCGCCGTCGTCTTCGCGATCTTCGCGGCCTGCGGATAGAAGTCGGCCTGGTTGGAGAAGTAGGCCGGCGGCTCCGAGAACGCGCCGCTGAGCTGGGCGTCCGTGGCGGCCGGGTAGATGCCGCTCTCCTTGGCGAGCGCGGCGAGCGCCTTCGGGTCGGTGTTGAGCCACGCGGCGAACTTCGCGGCGGCCGACTTGTGCGTGCTGTCGGTCGTCACCGCGGTGGACGAGCCGCCCCAACTACCGGTGGAGTTCGACTCGTTGTCCCACTGGGGGAGCGGGGCCATGGCCCACTTGCCCTTGGTGTCGGGGGCGGCGGTGGCCAGGGTGCCGGGCGCCCAGACGGCGCTGACCCAGGCGATCTGCTTGCCCGTGTTGAGCGCCTTGTTCCACGCCGGGGTGTACATCGGCTGGTTGTCGATGGCGCCCTCCTTGACGAGGCCGCCCCAGAAGCCGGCGACCTTCTTGGTCGCCGCGTCGTCGATGCCGACCTTCCACTTGTCGCCCGAAGCGGTCCACCACGTGGCGCCGGCCTGCTGGGCGAGGCCCGCGAAGAGCCCGGAGTCGTTGGCGGAGAAGGTGGTGAGGTCCTTCTCCGGGGCCTTCTTCTTCAGCTCACGGGCCACCTCGGCGAAGTCGTCCCAGGTGCCGGGGACGGACAGGCCGTACTTCTCGAACAGGTCCTCGCGGTACAGGAACATCATCGGCGCCGCGTCCTGCGGCACCGCGTACACGGCGTCCGTGCCGAGCGTCGTCTGCTGCCAGATGCCGTCCGCGAACTTGCGCTTCAGCCCGCCCGCCTCGCCGGATATGTCGGCGAGCGCGTCGTTGCTGACAAGGGTCGGCAGCGCCTGGTACTCGGCCTGGACGAGGTCGGGGGCCTTCTTCGCCTTGTGCGCCGTCAGGATCTTGGTGACGAGCGTGTCGCCGGACGCCTGCTTCTTGACCGTGACCTTGATCTGCTGCTTCTTGCCGGGACCCTGGTTCCACAGGTCGACGACCTTGTCCATGTTCGGGGTCCAGGTCCAGTACGTCAGATCCGCCGGACCCGAGGCGTCCTGGGAGCCGCTGTCGTCGGACGAGCCGCAGGCGGCGAGGGCCGAGGCCCCGAGCGCGAGCGCGGCGGCGGTGGCCATGAGGCGACGGCGGCGCGGCGTGAAGGCCGTACGGGGCATGCGAGGCGAGATGGGCATGGCTGATTTGTCTCCCTGACCGAAGTCCCTGACCGGGGAACTGGGCGGTGGCCGTATGGTTCAGGCTCTGTGAGCGTTCACAGTAGAGAAACATCCTGGACACTTGTCAATGGTTGTTGCTGTGCGGTTATGTTGGGCTCGTGCCGCCGATCGAGTGTGTGCACGTTCCCAATTGATCGAACATTTCCTGGGGGTACCTCATGACCCGGCTCGCCTTCGGCGGGGACTACAACCCCGAGCAGTGGCCTGAATCCGTCTGGCACGAGGACGTCCGGCTGATGCGCGAGGCCGGCGTCACGACGGTGAGCGTCGGGATCTTCTCCTGGGCACTGCTCGAACCGGCCCCCGGCGCCTACGAGTTCGGCTGGCTCGACCGCGTGATCAACCTGCTGCACGAGAACGGCATCACCGTCGACCTCGGCACGCCCACGGTCGCGCCGCCCAAGTGGTTCTACGACCGGCACCCCGACGCCCTGCCCGTGACCGCCGACGGCACCCGCCTCGCCTTCGGCTCACGCGGCGCCATCTGCCACAGCGACCAGGCCTACCGCGACGCCTCCAGCTGCATCACCGAGCAGCTCGCACGCCGCTACGGCAGCCACCCGGCAGTCGTGATGTGGCACGTCCACAACGAGTACGGGGTCCCCGTCAGCGCCTGCTACTGCGATGGCTGCGCCGCCCACTTCCGGCGCTGGCTCGCCGCGACCTACGAGACGGTCGACGCGGTCAACGAGGCCTGGGGAACGGCCTTCTGGGGCCAGCGCTACGGCTCCTTCGACGAGATCGACCCGCCGCGCACGACACCGACGGTCGGCAACCCGGCCCAGCAGCTGGACCACCGCCGCTTCGCCGACGCCACCATGCGCGAGAACTTCGTACGCGAACGGGACATCCTGCACCGCCTCGCCCCCGGCATCCCGGTGACCACCAACTTCATGACCGCCCTCAGCCAGTGCGACTCCATCGACTACTGGGCCTGGGGCCGCGAGGTCGACCTCGTCACCAACGACCACTACCTGATCACCGACGGCCGCCGTACGCACGTGAACCTGGCGATGGCCGCGGACCTCACGCGCTCGGTGGCCGGCGGCGACCCGTGGCTGCTCCTGGAACACTCCACGTCGGGCGTCAACTGGCAGGCCCGCAACCCCGCCAAGGCCCCCGGCCAGATGGCCCGCAACTCGCTGAGCCACGTGGCGCGCGGCTCCGAGGGCGCCATGTTCTTCCAGTGGCGGCAGTCGCGGCGGGGCGCCGAGAAGTTCCACTCGTCGATGCTGCCGCACGCCGGGACGGAGTCGCGGGTGTGGCGTGAGGTGTCTGAACTCGGCTCTGTGGTGGAGAAGTTGGCGCCGGTCGAAGGCACCCGGACCGTTGCCGACGTGGCGATGCTGTGGGACTGGCACTCCTGGTGGGCACAGAACCTGGAGTGGCGGCCCAGCGAGGACCACGACGCGCGCGAGCGTGCCGACACGTACTACGAGGCGCTGTTCGACCGGCACCTCACCGTCGACTTCGCACACCCGGAAGCCGACCTGTCGGCCTACCCCCTTGTCGTCGTGCCGGCGCTGTACCTGGCGACGGAGGCCGCGTCCCTGAACCTGCGCGAGTACGTCGAGAACGGCGGCACCCTCGTCGTCTCCTACTTCTCCGGCATCGTCGACGAGCACGACGCCGTCCATCCCGGGGCCTACCCCGGCGCCTTCCGTGACGTACTCGGCCTGACGGTCGAGGAGTGGTCGCCGCTGCTCGCGGGGGAGTCGGTGACGCTGTCCGGCCCGGACGGGGCGCGGCTCACCGGCGACGTCTGGACCGAGTTCGTCGTCCCGCGCGGCGCGGAGACCGTCTGGTCGTACGAGGACGGGCTCGCGTCCGGGCGCCCCGCCGTGACCCGGCATGCGTTCGGGAGGGGCACGGCCTGGTACGTCTCCACCCGGCTGTCCGCTCCCGCGCTGGACGCGATTCTCGCGGGGGCGGGCGTTGACGCGGGTATCGAGCCTCGGCCCGAACTGCCCCGGGACGTCGAGGTGGTGACCCGGGCGGGGGCCTCCGGGCGGTACGTGTTCGTGATCAATCACTCGGGGGACGAGGTGAAGGTGCCTCTGGCGGATTCCGGGTCGGATGTCGTGACCGGGGAGAGGGCGTCGGGGGGCTTGGCCGTCCCGGCGGGGGCCGTGCGAGTCGTGCGGCTGGACTCCTAGCCCGGGTCACGGGGCTCCGCCCCGGACCCCGCTCCTCAATCTCCCCCAGACTCCGTCCGGGGGGCCCAAAGGGGCTTGAAAGCGCAGCTTGAGCGGGATTTGCCCATCGCGTCGAAGGGACATCGACTCATGCACGGAAACAGCGCCGCACGCACCACCACCCGCAGAACCCTCCTGGCCGGGGCCCTCGCCGGGGCCGCCGTTCTCGGGATGCCGGGGTGGCGGGCCAGTGCCGCCGGCACGCTGGTCAACGGCGGGTTCGAGAGCGGCACGACCGGCTGGTCGACCTACGGCGCCGGCGGTGCGGCCTATGTGGAGGCCGGTGGCCGCAGCGGCGGCAACCGCCTCTCCCACTGGTCGTCATCGGCGTACAAGGTCGAGACGTACCAGCACCTCACGGGGCTGGCCAACGGCACGTACACCCTCACCGCCTGGATCCGCTCCAGCGGCGGCCAGAACTCCGCGTACATAGCCCTCAAGAGCGCCACGGGCGAACAGCGCACCGATCTGCCGCCCACCCCGAACGGCACCTGGATCCGCCTCGTCACCTCCGTCGCCGTCACCGACGGCACGGTCACCGTCCGCCTCTGCTCCGCGGCGAACGCCGGAAACTGGGCCAACTTCGACGATGTCACTCTCACGCCCGGCTCAACGGGTCTGCAAATACTGGGTGCTGACGTCTCGTCACTCAAGAAGAACGAGGACTGCGGTGCCGTCTACCGCAACGCCTCCGGCGCGAGCGCCGACGCCCTCGCCGTCCTCGCGGGCGCCGGGATGGACCACGCCCGCCTGCGCGTCTGGGTCGACCCGGCCGACGGCTACTGCGACAGGACCCGCACCCTCGCCATGGCCAAGCGCGTCAAGGCGGCAGGGCTCGAGCTCCTCGTCGACTTCCACTACTCCGACACCTGGACCGACCCCGGCGCCCAGACCGTCCCGGCGGCCTGGGCCGGACACTCGTACGCGCAACTGAAGAAAGACGTGTACGACCACACGTACGACGTCCTGCGTGCGCTGAAGGCCCAAGGGACCACTGCCGACATGGTGCAGATCGGCAACGAGCTGAACGGCGGCATGCTCTGGCCGACCGGCTCCACCTCCAACTGGGCACAGCTGGCAGGGCTGTTGACGGCAGGAGCCGACGCCGCGAAGGCCGTCTCGGCCGGAACCAGGGTCGCCCTCCACCTCGCCAACGGCGGCGACAACTCCCTCTACCGGACGTGGTTCGACAAGGCCGTCTCGTACGGCGTCCCCTTCGATGTCATCGGGCTCTCCTTCTACGGCTACTGGCACGGGGCGCTCAGCGACCTCCAGGCCAACCTCGACGATCTGGCCGCGCGCCACGGCAAGCCGCTGTACGTCGCCGAGACCGCGTACCCCTTCACGCTCGACGGCGACGACACCTGGGAGAACGTCATCGACCTGCAGTCCGAGCTGGTCCCCGGGTACGCCGCCACGGAGGCGGGGCAGGCGGCCTGGTTCCGTGACCTGCTGAACGTCGTCGAGGCCGTCCCCAACGGCCTTGGCCTGGGCGCCTATTGGTGGGACGCGACCTGGACCGCCGCAGCGGGCAACGGCTGGGACCCCGCCGACCCGTCGACCGGCAACGCCTGGGAGAACCAGGCCCTGTTCGACTACAACGGCGCCCCCACGGACGCGCAGGCCTGGTTCCGGCATCGGTGACCCACCGGTGAGAACCGGATGATCAACCGGGAGTACTGTTCCGGCGCATGACGCACACCAAGCCGCCGAGCACCCTCACCCCCACCGACCGGACCCGCCCGCGCCGCATGAAGGAGAACGCGAGCTTCGAGCGGGCCGACCTCGAGGCCGTCCTCGACGCGGGCTTCGTCTGTCATCTGGGAGTGATCGTCGACGGGGCTCCGATGGTCGTCCCCACCGTCTACGGGCGCGACGAGCGGCACCTCTATGTGCACGGGTCGGTGGCCGGCCGCAGCCTGGCCGCCGACCCGGACGCGGAGATATGCGTCACCGTCACGCACGTCGACGGGCTCGTCCTCGCCCGCTCCGTCTTCGAGCACGGCGTGAACTACCGGTCCGCGATGATCTACGGCGTGCCGCGCACCCTCATCGACGAGGCCGAGAAGACCGAGGCGCTGCGGATCCTCACCCACCACTCGGCGCCGGGCCAGTGGGACTACGCCCGCCGCCCGGACCGCAAGGAACTCGCGGCCACGACCGTCCTCGCCCTGTCCCTCGAAGAGGCCTCGGTCAAGATCAGCGCGGGCCCGCCGGACGACGGCCGCTCGCCGGACGCCCAGCGCGGCCTGTGGGCCGGCACCCTCCCGCTGACCGCGCGCTGGGGCGCCCCCACCGCCGACCCGCTCCTGCCGCACGGCATCACCGCGCCCGCACACGTCGTGGCCCGAGCGGGGACCCGCCAGGGCTGAGCGACAAGCGGGGGCATACCGTGAGGTGTCGAACTGTGACCATCGCAGGACCGTCGTAGAAGCACGCTGTAGTTGCAAGCCGCAGTAGCAGTCGTAGAAGCAAGGAGACCGGGATGCAGAGCCGTACGGCACTCGTCGAGGACCTGATGGAGCGCTTCCCGCACGTTCCGAGGGAAGCGGTCTTCAAGGAGGACCTGCTGCGGGGCGGCGTGGCCTTCGACCCGTCGGCGCTGAGCGACAACGAGGACGGCGAGGTCAAGCCGAAGTCGTACTTCATCTTCTCCTTCGACCACGGCACGCTGCCCGAGCTCGGCGAGGCCGCGCTGCGCCGCCCGCCCGAGGAGATCGTCCTCACCGGCGGCCCCTACGACCTGCGCCGCACGGTCGTCTCGGTCCGCGTGAACCCGGCCTCCCCCTACCGGGTCGCCGCCGACGAGTCCGGCATGCTCGGCCTCTACCTCGACGGCAAGCGCATCGCCGACGTCGGTGTGCCCCCGATGCCGGAGTACTACCGGCACAAGCTCTCCAACGGGAAGTCGGTCATGGAGGTCGCCCCGACCATCCAGTGGGGCTACCTGATCTACCTGACCGCGTTCCGCGTCTGCCAGTACTTCGGCGCCAAGGAGGAGTGCCAGTACTGCGACATCAACCACAACTGGCGCCAGCACAAGGCGGCGGGCCGCCCCTACACGGGCGTGAAGGACGTCGACGAGGTCCTCGAGGCCCTGGAGATCATCGACAAGTACGACACCGCGAAGACGTCCACCGCGTACACGCTCACCGGTGGCGCGATCACGTCGAAGGTCCAGGGCCTGGACGAGGCGGACTTCTACGGGCGGTACGCCAAGGCCATCGAGGAGTACTTCCCCGGGCGCTGGATCGGCAAGGTCGTCGCGCAGGCCCTGCCCAAGGACGACGTCCAGCGGTTCAAGGACTACGGCGTGCAGATCTACCACCCCAACTACGAGGTGTGGGACGAGTACCTGTTCAAGATGTACTGCCCCGGCAAGGAGCGCTACGTCGGCCGCGCCGAGTGGCACAAGCGCATCCTCGACTCGCGTGAGGTCTTCGGCGCGCGCAACGTGATCCCGAACTTCGTCGCGGGTGTGGAGATGGCCGAGCCCTTCGGCTTCAAGACCGTCGACGAGGCCATCGCCTCCACCACCGAGGGCCTGCGCTTCTTCATGTCGAACGGCATCACGCCCCGCTTCACGACGTGGTGCCCCGAGCCGACGACGCCGCTGGGCAAGGCCAACCCGCAGGGCGCCCCGCTGGAGTACCACATCCGGCTGCTGGACGCGTACCGCTCGACGATGGACGAGTTCGGTCTCTCGTCCCCGCCCGGCTACGGCCCGTCGGGTGCGGGCCGTGCCGTCTTCTCGGTCAGCTCCTTCATGGACAGCCTCGCGCCCAACGAAGAGGCCGTGGAGGTCTGAGGCCTGAGGGCCGACCGGGGGCCGGGTGCCTCAGGCGGCCTTCTCGGCGGCCGCGTCGTCGTGGGCGGGCGGCGCGGCGATCAGCCGGCGCAGCAGATCGGTGCGGGCGGCGGGCTCGGCGTCCGTCAGGAGCGCGGCGAGTACGGCGATCCGGGTCTGGCCCGCGCGCAGCGTGCCGGAGAGCACGGCGCCCGCGGCGACCAGGTCGACGGCTCCGCCACCGGTGTAGATCTCGGCGAGCGGCCCGGCCGGTACCCGGGTGCTGACGGCGACCAGGACACCGCGGCGGACGGCCGCGGCGACCGCGTCGACGAACTCGGGTGTCGCGTTGCCCGCGCCGGTGGCGACCAGCACGATGCCCTGCGCGCCCGCGGCGAGAGCGGCCTCGAAGAGAGCGGGGTCGGCGTCGCTGTGGTGCATGACGATGTCGACGCGCGGTATCGGCGCCCCCTCCTGCGGCGCCGGCAGCGGGTCCGGGCGCCGCGGGGTGTTGCGGATGTCCACCCGTCCGAAGCCGAGGCGGCCGAGGGGTCCGGCCGACGGGTCGGTGAACGCGTTCGCGGCGAGGGTCTGCGTCTTCACGGTGCCGCGCGCGGCGTGCACGCTCCCGTCGAACACGACCAGGACGCCCAAGTCCCTTACAGAAGCGGCGACTTGAAGCGCGTCGTACATGTTGCCGGGCCCGTCGCCGTCGGTCGCGCCGAGCGGCTTCTGCGCGCCCGTCAGTACCACCGGGCGCGGGTCGTCGTGGTGCAGGTCGAGCAGGAACGCGGACTCCTCCAGGGTGTCCGTGCCGTGCGTGACCACGATGCCGTCCACCGCAGGGTCCGCGAGGACCTCGCGAACGGTACGCAACAGGGTCAGCTGCCGCTCCGTGGTCATCCGCGAGCTGTTCACGTTGAACAGGTCGACGACCTCGACCGCCACTCCCTCCGGCACGGCGGCACTGGCCAGGACGGTGTCCCCGCCGGCGTCGGCGGCGTAACCGGTGCCCTGCCAGCGGCTGGCGATGGTGCCACCGGTGCTGATGAGAGTGATGCGCTTGGGCGCGCGGATGCGTTCCATGGGGGCTGCCTCGCGTGGGGGTCGGGTGCGGCGCCTGGGGTGGGGGCACATACACGTTCGATCTTCAGCAAGGATAATTCGAAAAGGGCGCAATCGGATTGCGAATCCTGTCCGGTGACCGGGCGATGTGTAGCGCACAATTGCGTCATGGACCGGATTGATCTGAATATCTTGCGCGAGTTGCAGAGCGACGGGCGCCTCAGCAACCAGGAGCTGGCCCAGCGGGTGGGCCTGAGCCCGTCGCCCTGCATGCGCCGCGTCCGCCAGCTGGAGAAGGACGGCGTGATCCAGGGGTACCGCGCGATCGTGGACCCCGCTGCCGTCGGCCGCGGTTTCGAGGTCCTCGTCTCCATCGAGGTCCGCCGCGACCGCGCGTCCGTCGAGGCCTTCGAACGCGCCCTCCAGGACATCCCCGATGTCATCGAGGCCTACCGCCTCTTCGGCAGCCCGGGCTGCCTGCTGCGCATCGCGGTCGCCGACCTGGCCGCGTACGAGCGCCTCTGGATCGAGCGGCTCACCACGCTCGACGGGGTGACCGAGGTGAACTCGCAGATCATCATGAAGCGCGTGAAGGAGCCGCGGGGGATGCCGGTCTGACGCGCTGAAGTTCCTTCCTGCCCACAGAAGTTGGGACACTTGGGGCTGCCGTTGCCGGTGTCCTCGTATGCTCGGACGATGACCGAGCGGAGAAACACGGACGAACGCCCCCACGGCCTGCTGGCGGGCCGGGTGGCGATGATCACCGGCGCGTCGAGCGGGATCGGCGCCGCCGCCGCGCGCCTGTTCGCGCGGGAGGGCGCCGCTGTCGTCCTCATGGCGCGGCGCGGTGACCGGCTCACCGGGCTCGTGTCGGAGATCGAGGCGGAAGGGGGCCGGGCGGCGGCCGCCGTGGGCGACGTGACCCGGCCGGACGATGCGCGCCGGGCTGTCGCGACGGCCGTCGACCGGTTCGGCGGGCTCGACTGCGCGTTCAACAACGCCGGGTACGCCACGGTGGAGAAGTCGCTGCACGAGACGGACGACGAGGTGTACGCCCGCACGATGGACGTCAACGTGGGCGGGGTGTGGAACTGCATGAAGCAGCAGCTGCCGGTGATGCTGGCCGGCGGGGGCGGCTCGATCGTCAACACCAGTAGCACAGCCGGGCGTTACGCCACCGGCGCGTCCGTGCCCTACGTCGCCGCCAAGCACGCCGTCCTCGGCATCACGCGCGCCGCCGCCGCCGAGTACGGGGAGCAGGGCATCCGCATCAACGCGCTCGTCGTGGGCACGACCCGCAGCGAGATGATCGACGCGGTGGTGCAGCAGATGCCGGTGCTCGAAACCGCGTTCATCGCCCCGCAGATCCAGAAGCGGATGGCGTCGCCCGGCGAGATCGCGGAGGCGGCGCTCTGGCTGTGCAGCGACCGGGCCTCGTTCGTCACAGGCACCGCGATGCCCGTGGACGGCGGCATCTCGGCCCAGGCCAAAGCAGGGTCCTGAGCCGGGAGCCGGGAGCCGGCGCGGGGCCGGGTCAGCGGACCCTGTCGTAGACGAGGGCCGCCGTGCCGTGTTCGCCCGCGGTCTGGCTGACCAGTGTCCACTGCCCCGCGGGCAGTCCGTCGTCGAAGAGCCGCGGGCCGCCGCCGAGGAAGACCGGGAAGACCGTGAACGCCAGCCGGTCGACCAGATCGGCGGCGAGCAGCGCCTTGATGACGCTCGCGCTGGAGAGGACGAGGATGTCGCCGCCCTCGGTCGTCTTCAGCTCCGCGACCACCTCGGCGGTGGGCGCGTCGGCGAGCGTCGTCCGCTCCCACGGCGCCTCGCGGAGGGTGGAGGAGAGCACCACCTTGTCGGCGTCCACGAGCCACTTCGCGAAGCCCTCGTCGCGCGGATCCGCGCCCTCCATACCGATGACGGTGGGCCAGAAACCCAGGAAGCCCTCGGCGTTGACCCGTCCGAGCAGGGCCGTCGTCGCCGGCTCCCACAGGCCGGTCAGATGGTCGCGGGCGACGTCGGTGACGGCGTACGGCATGACCCAGCTCATGTCCAGCGGGTTGTCCGGCTTGGCGTAGCGGCCGTCGAGCGAGAGCGCGATGTTGGTGACGACCCTGCGGCCGCCGGTCTGCTGAGTCATTGGGTGCTCCTTGGGTCTGTGTCGTCTGTGGCATCTGCATCGTCGTGCGCGTTTGCTGTGAGCGTGGCGGCGAGCTTGTCGAGGCTCTGGCCGAAGCCGGTCTCGATGCCCGCGATGAAGTCGGCGGAGTCGATGGTGCTGTCGGTGATCCGGTAATGGACGTCGAGGTCCGTACCGGCGGCGCTGGGCCGGAGGCCGAGGTCGACGTGGGCGGTGAAGGCGGGGCTGCCGTCGGGAAGCCGGGGCGAGAGCCGGTAGGCAAGGTGCTCGCCGGGGCTCACGCCGTCGACGACCCCCTCCGCGCGTCCGGCGACCGGATCGGAGCCGTCCACGTCCTCCGCGTCGCGGTACTCCTGGACGATCCGCCCGCCCGGGTGTGCCTCGAAGACCAGCTCGGAGACGCGGAGGTCGTCCGGGGTCCACCAGTGGGCGAGCAGGGAGACCTCGGTCAGATGGCGCCAGACCAGCTCGGGGCCGACCGTCAGCGGTCTGCGGAAACTGAACGAGCGGCCGTCCGCCCACCCCGGCTCCGCCGCGGCGAGCCGCTCCGCGCGCAGGCTCAGTCCATAGCGGTCGAACGTCGCGCGCGGGCTGTCGGTGCGGTCCGCGGTGTCCGCGAGCCGGCTCAGCGCGGCCGCCAGATCCCGCAGGGGCTCGGGCCGTAGCGCGTAGACACGGCGCTGGCCGGTCCGCTCGGAGGTGACCAGACCGGCCCGCTCAAGGGTCTGCAGGTGCTTGCTCGTCTGCGGCTGGCGTGCCTCGGCGAGCTGCGCGAGGACGCCGACCGAGCGGGGCCGCTCGGCCAAGAGGCTCACGAGCCGCCAGCGGGCCGGGTCGGCCAGTGCGGTGAATAGTGCGTCCATGCGCTCCAGTATTCGTCTTCGAGAATATTCTTGTCAAGGAATATTCGAGGAGAAGTGCGGGGTGAAAAAAGGAGTGGCGTGCTCTCGGTGCCCGGGGCTACCGTCGTCCTCGTTCGCCGGGCGACCTGCCGTCCGGGGCGACCGACCGAGCGCTGAGAAGTGAGAAGGGGAGGTGTTGAGCGATGACTGTCGTCGCGATGGGCGCTGCCCGCATCCGGAAGTCCGTCACCTCCACCTCCGTGGCCACCGGCTGAGCCGATCCGCTCCTTTCCTGTCGCCGGGGCCGCCCTTCGAAGGGTCACCCCTTGTCTTCCAGCTCCGACCACCCCGTCCTCGCCTCCTACGGCTGGGACACCCAGTGGGCCGCCGAGTTCGCCCCCTACACCGAGCGCGGGCTCGTGCCCGGCCGGGTGCTGCGCGTCGACCGCGGGCGGTGCGATCTCGTCACGCCCGACGGGACCGTGCACGCCGACACCGAGTACGTCGTGCCGCGCGACCCCATGAAGGTCATCTGCACCGGTGACTGGGCCGCCGTCGACCCGGCCGACCGCGATCCGCGCTACGTCCAGGCGTATCTGCCGCGCCGCACCGCCTTCGTGCGGTCCACCTCCTCCAAGCGGTCCGAGGGGCAGATCCTCGCCGCGAACGTGGACCACGCGATCATCGCCGTCTCCCTCGCCGCGGAACTCGACCTCGGGCGGATCGAACGGTTCCTGGCGCTCGCCTGGGAGTCCGGGGCCCAGCCGCTGGTCGTCCTCACCAAAGCGGACCTGGTGCCCGACCCCGTCACGCTGTCGTACCTGGTCTCCGACGTCGAGACCAGCGCGCCCGGCGTCCAGGTGCTGCCCGTCAGCGCCCACGACGGCGACGGCACCGACGTCCTGCGGGCCGTCGTGGCCGACGGCACGTCCGTGCTGCTCGGCCAGTCCGGCGCCGGGAAGTCCACCCTTGCCAACGCGCTGCTCGGCGCCGACCTGATGGACGTCCAGGCCGTCCGTGACATCGACGGCAAGGGCCGGCACACCACGACCACCCGGAACCTGTTCGTGCTGCCCGGCGGCGGTGTCCTCATCGACACGCCCGGCCTGCGCGGTGTCGGCCTCTACGACGCCGAGGCCGGGGTCGGCCAGGTCTTCGCCGAGATCCAGGAACTGGCGGAGGACTGCCGCTTCCAGGACTGCGCGCACACCGTGGAACCCGGCTGCGCGGTGCTCGCCGCGCTGGCCGACGGGACGCTCCATCAGCGCCGACTGGACAGTTACCGCAAGCTGTTGCGGGAGAACCAGCGGCTTGCCGCCCGTACGGACGCGCGGTTGCGGGACGAGATGCGCAAGGTCTGGAAGCAGCGGGGCGCGCAGGGCCGCGCCGCCATGGAGGCCAAGCGGGGGCGTCTTATGTAGGGGCGCGGCTGGGCCGCGCAGTTCCCCACGCCGCCGATGCCTCCTGAGGGCGCGGGGAACTGTGCACTCAGCCCTCACCGGCCCGCACCCGACCCGCGATCCACGACCCCCGGAGGGAAACGCCGCGTCCGAAATCCGCCAGCCCCCAGCGGAGCGCAAGCGCACACTGGGTAGCGTGATGATCGACGAGGACATGCGGTACGAAGCCGTGCGGAGCCGGGACGCCCGGTTCGACGGGGAGTTCTTCTTCGCTGTCGAGACCACCGGCATCTACTGCCGCCCGAGCTGTCCAGCCGTCACCCCGAAGCGGCAGAACGTGCGGTACTACGCCTCGGCCGCCGCCGCGCAGAGTTCCGGGTTCCGGGCCTGCCGACGGTGCCGGCCGGACGCCGTGCCGGGTTCCGCCGCGTGGAACGTACGGGCCGACGTCGTGGGCCGCGCGATGCGGCTCATCGGGGACGGCATCGTCGACCGGGAGGGCGTCGGCGGGCTCGCCGGGCGGCTCGGGTACAGCGCGCGACAGGTGCAGCGGCAGCTCACCGCCGAGGTGGGCGCGGGGCCCGTCGCGCTCGCCCGCGCCCAGCGCGCCCACACCGCGCGGGTGCTGTTGCAGACGACGCCGCTGCCGGTCACGGAGATCGCGTTCGCGGCCGGGTTTGCCAGTGTCCGGCAGTTCAACGACACGATCCGCGAGGTGTACGCCCGCACGCCCACGCAGCTGCGCACCGACGCGCCCGGCCGGGCCGAGGAGCGGCGCGCCGTCGCCGCCACGGCCGGGATCCCGCTGCGCCTCGCCCACCGCGGCGCCTTCCAGTCCGGGCCCGTCTTCGATCTGCTCGGACGTGAACTACTGGGCGGACTAGAGGAGTTGACCGGCGATCGCGGTTCGCGCATGTTCCGGCGCACGCTGCGGCTGCCGTACGGCACCGGCATCGTCTCCGTCGACGAGGCGGGGCACGAGCAGCCCGGGCTGCGGGCCGAGCACCGCGGCGGCTGGCTGGACGCCCGGATCCACCTGACCGACCTGCGGGACCTGACCACGGCCGTGGGCCGGCTGCGGCGCCTCTTCGACCTGGACTCCGACCCGTACGCGATCGACGAGCGGCTCGGCGCCGATCCGCGGCTCGCCCCGCTGGTCGCCGCAAGGCCCGGCCTCCGCTCGCCCGGCGCCGCCGATCCCGAGGAGCTGGCGATGCGGATTCTCGCCGGGCCCGCGGAGTCGGCGCGGCTCGTCGAGCGGTACGGGAAGCGGCTCGACGCCCCCTGTGGCGGGCTGCACCGGCTCTTCCCCGCGCCGGACGCCCTGGCCGACGAGCCGGGCACGCTCGGCACTCTCGCCCGCGCCCTCGCCGACGGCGCCCTGCGCCTGGACCCGGGCGCCGACCGTGACGACGCCGAGGCGGCGCTGCGGGCCCTGCCCGGCATGGACGCGCGCAGTGCGGCGCTGATCCGGCTGCGCGCCCTCGGCGACCCGGATGTGGCCGTGCCCGGCGACGGTGTCGCCGGTGACGCATGGCGGCCCTGGCGGTCGTACGCCCGTCAACACCTCATCGTAGAAGGACAGTTGTGAGCACACCCAGCGAGATCACGTACTACTGCACCACTGTCGGGAGCCCTCTCGGTGAGCTGCTGCTGACCGCCGACGCCGATGGCGCCCTCACCTCCCTGTCCGTGCCCGGGCAGAAGGGCGGGCGGACGGTCCGCGACCTCGGGGACGGCTGGGTGCGCGAGCCGGCGCGGTTCGGTGAGGTCACGCGGCAGCTCGATGCCTACTTCGCCGGTGAACTCAAGGAGTTCGACCTGAAGTTGAGGCCCGCGGGGACGGAGTTCCGGCGGCGCGTGTGGGACGCGCTCGACGGCGTGCCGTACGGGGTGACCACCTCCTACGGTGCCGTCGCCGCCCGCATCGGTGCCTCGCGTGCCGCCGTACGGGCCGTCGGCGGCGCGATCGGCGCCAACCCCCTGCTCATCGTGCGGCCCTGTCACCGGGTGATCGGCGCCGACGGGGCGCTCACCGGATACGCGGGCGGCCTGGAGCGCAAGGTGCGGCTGCTCACCCTGGAGGGTTCTCTCCCGCACTGAACGGGAAGGGTTCCGCGCCCTGGGCCCCGGGGCTCAGGGCGACCGCCGCCGCGTACCCCTGCGGTACCGGCACGTCGCTCACGGACCAGCCGCCGGGTGTGCCGGGGGAGTTGGGCAGTGTCCCTACGTAGTCGAGGTCGGTGGGGCGGGACAGGCCGGTGCCGATGCCCTTGAGGTAGGCCTCTTTGCGGACCCAGGCGCGGGAGACGGCGAGCCGGCGCTCCAACGGGTCCTCGAGCGCGGCCAGTTCGGCGCGCTCCCGGGGATGCAGCACCGACGTCAGGTCTTCGGCGGCGGCCGGGCTCGTCAGCTCCTCCACGTCCGCGCCGACCGCGGCCGGGGCGAGCGCGACCAGCGCCAGATCGCCGCTGTGCGAGAGGGAGAAATGCACGTCCGGCGCGTCCGCGAGAGCAGGCCGGCCGTGCGACTCGCCGCATCCGGGACAGGGCTGGCGCACGAATCGCAGTGTTCCCGGCGCGCGGCCCAGCCGGTCGCCGAGGATGCCGCGCAGCGCCAGGTGCGCGGTGATGTACCGCGTCCGGTGCCGGTCGAAGGCGAAGGCGGCGGCCCGCCGCAGCTCGTCCGCCCCGAGGACGCCCACGCCGTCGTCGGTCCCGGCCTCGGTCCGCACCAGCCACAGCCCGACGGGTCCGACGCCCGGCAACTCCCGTACGTGGTCCATGAGTCACGCCTCCAGATAACGCAGGACCGCGAGGATCCGCCGGTTGTGGGCCGCGGTGCGCGGCAGGTCCAGTTTGTCGAAGACCGTGTTGAGGTGCTTCTCCACCGCGCTGAGGGAGAGGTGGAGGCGTTCGGCGATTCCCACGTTCGTGTGGCCCTGCGCGAGCACCTCCAGGACGTCACGCTCCCGTGGCGTGAGCCGGTCGAGGAGGTCGGTGTGCAGTGAGCGCCCCACCAACTGCCGTACGACGTCCGGGTCGATGACCGTGCTGCCCGCGCGGATCCGCTCCAGCGCGTCCAGGAACTCGTCGACCTGCGCCACCCGGTCCTTGAGCAGATAGCCGATGCCCTCGGCGCCGCCCGCGAGCAGTTGGGTGGCGTAGCGGCGCTCCACGTGCTGCGACAGCACCAGGACCCCCGTCGATGGGCGCCGCCCGCGCAGCTCAAGGGCCGCGCGCAGTCCCTCGTCGGTGTGCGTCGGGGGCATGCGGATGTCGACGACCACGACGTCGGGCGTGTGCTCGTCGACGGCGTCGGGCAGCGTCCGGGCGTCGCCGAACGCGGCGACGACCTCGTGCCCCTCCTCGGCGAGCAGCCGCACCAGGCCTTCCCGCAGCAGGGTCGAGTCCTCGGCGATGATCACGCGCACGGCAGCTCCGCGGTGACGACGGTGGGTCCCCCGAGGGGGCTGGTGACACTCAGGCGGCCGTCGAGCGCCTCGACGCGGCCGCGCAGCCCGGCGAGGCCGGTTCCGGTGCCGGCCGTGGTGGCGCCACCACGCCCGTCGTCGCGTACGGACACGGTCAATAGGCCTTCATGCAAGCTCAGTTGGGCAATGACCGTGTCGGCCTGCGCGTGTTTGGCGGCATTGGTCACGGCCTCGGACACGACGAAGTACGCGGCGGCCCCGACGGGCGCGGGCAGCGGGTCCCGCACGTCGTACGCGAGACGCAGCGGCACCGGGCTGCGCTCCGCGACCCCGCCGAGCGCCTCGCGCAGACCGAGCCCGTCGAGCGCCGACGGATACACCCGCCAGGCCACTTCGCGCAGTTCGGTGAGGACGGCTCCGGACTCCTCGTGGGCCTGCCGCAGCAGCGCCGCGGCCTGCTCGGGGGCGCGCCCGGGTCTGCGGGCCCGGCCGAGCAGCATGGCGAGCGCCACGAGCCGCTGCTGGAGGCCGTCGTGCAGATCGCGCTCGATGCGGCGGCGCTCCGCGTCGACGGCGTGCACGATCGCGGCGCGTCCCGCGGCGAGTTCGTCGATACGTTGCTGGAGCCGCTCCCGCTCGGAGGGGCCGAAGGTGTCGCGGGCCAGGCGGGCGTCGAGGGCGTACAGCGAGCGGAAACCCTGGACCCCGAGGAAGACGAAGATGCCGCCGAGGGCGGTCTGGCCGAGGAGTTCGAGTACGCCGACGCCACCGCGGGCCAGGGCGGCGGCGAGGACCGCGGCGAGTACCGCGCCGAGGGCGAACAGCGCGAGGACGACCGCTGTCAGAAGACCCGCGTAGGTGCGGGCGGCCAGATAGCGCAGCGCTCGGGCGCCGTCCGGGGTGTACAGCGCGGGGAAGCGGTCGCCGAAGAAGGTGGTGCGGCGGCGCCGGTCGAGGGCCGAGAGGCGGCGGGCGCCGGTGGTCAGGGCGCGCCGGGCTTGCGAGCGGGTGCGCGGGACCAGGAGGAAGGGGCCGAGGGCGGTTCCGGCGACGGCCAGGTACCCGAGCCCGGCGGCTGCGCCGATACACCCGAGGATCACCCCGGCCGCTGCGCGCCCCACCCCTGTCACCCCCACGTCGGCCGAGCCTACCGGCCCCGGCGGACTGTCGGCCGGCCGTCGCCGTCGCGGTGCCGGCCGCGGCCCCGCAGGCGTACGACCGCGGAGGCCACGACCGCGAGGACCACCGCGGCGAGCACGGCCTTGGAGAGCACGCCGACGTACGTCTCCACCAGATCCCACTGGTCTCCCAGCCAGTAACCGGCAAGCACCAGAACGGAGTTCCAGACCAGGGAGCCCAGCGCCGTCAGGGAGAGGAACACCGGCAGCGGCATCCGCTCGACGCCCGCCGGGACCGAGATCAGGCTCCGGAAGATCGGCACCATCCGCCCCAGCAGTACCGCTTTCGTGCCGTGCCGCCGGAACCAGGCCTCCGTGCGCTCCAGATCGGAGACCTTCACCAGCGGGAGGCGGGCCCACAGCGCGTACATCCGGTCGCGGCCGACGACCCGGCCGATCCAGTAGAGGACCGCGGCGCCCACGACGGAGCCGAGCGTCGTCCAGAACAGCGCCGAGACCAGGGAGATCGCGCCCTGGCCGGCCGCGAAGCCGGTCAGCGGCAGGATGACCTCGCTGGGCAGCGGCGGGAACAGGTTCTCCAGGGCGATCGCGAGACCGGCGCCCGGCCCGCCGAGCACATCGACGAGGTCGGCGGCCCAGCCCGCGACGCCGCCGGTCGGCTCCGCCGCGGCGGCGGCCGGGTTCATGAGGTCCATGCGAGGGCTCCAGGCGTGGGCGGTCGGGGCGTCCGAGGCGGCTGCCCCGAACTCCACCCAGGCTAGAAACCGCAGCTCAGCGCCACCACGAGGGTAACCGTTCGGCAAAGTGCGGGTTTCCGTGCCGAGGCCCCCGCGGTTTTCCGCAGGGGCATCGGGAGTCACGCGGTCGCCCTTATGCGGGCAGGCCCCAGCGCGGCGCCTGCGCATTCGGCGTGACCGGCTCGATCCGCAGGTCCGGGCGGTCGCCCTCGGCGGTGATCAGTGCGGACTCGCCCTTGCGGAGTTCGATGCCGATCGCGCCGTCGCCCGTGTCCTCGTAGGAGAGCCGTCGGCCGTGTCCGTCGCGCACCTCGACCGGGCCCGCGATGCCGTGCCGCACCACGCACGGCGCGCCTGCCTCACTGACCAGGCGCACCCAGCGCGTGACGCCCTTCTCGCGGACCGCGCTCAGCAGGAAGGCGCCCTGGGTGCGGAACCCGTGCACGGTCAGCTCCGCCCACGCGGCGGGCAGTGCCGGGAAGACCCGGATGACGCCGCCCCACGACTGGCACACCATGTCGTGCAGCGTCGCGCAGCCGCAGCCGCAGCCGCCAGTCGAGGCCGGTGATCGTACCGACGGGTTCGAGGGTGAAGTGGCCGATGGGCAGCCGCGCGAGCCCGAACAGCGAGCCGAACTCGGGGCGGTGGTCCTGCACCTCGGAGTGCTGGACGTTGAAGCGGACCGCGTTCGTGCCGGGTTCCTGGTAGATGCCGGAGCCGAGCCGGCCGTTGCCCAGGTAGGGGCCCTCGTACCAGGTCGTCGGCATCTTCTGCCAGACGAGGTCGGCGTCGTCGAGCACGCCGCGCCAGGCGTCGGTCTCCGCGTGCAGGTCATCGAGGCGCTCGGGACGCCGTCCGGCACCGGTCGCCGCCGTCGCCCGTGCGGGCAGGGTGCCCACGAGCGCGGCACCGCCCAGCGCGGATCCGGTGGCCAGCACGGTTCGTCTGGACGGGGTTGGCATGACGTCGCCTCTTGGCGGCTCAATGATTCTCACGATTCATCGGAGCTATCCCGCGCTGAAAGCTAGGCAAGTGACGCGATCGCGTCAATAGAGAGGGATAGATCCGATGGATCGATCCCGCTGGGTCAGCCCCAGATCTCGGCCCCGGCCCAGGCCCCCACGATCAGCAGGCACGCGAACAGTTCGGCCAGCACGCTGGAGCCGCCCGCCCGCATGGCCGTCCGGGTGGAGGCCACGGCGTCCCCGTGGCTGCCGAGCCGCCGGCGTTCCGCGCCGTAGATGCCGCCGACGAAGCCGGGAATCGCGCCGATCACCGGGACGACACAGAACCCGACGAGCGCGCCGACGCCCGCCCAGACCGCGAGCGTGCGGGTCGCCCCCGCCTGCCGCAGCCGGCGCGGTGGCAGCTGCCAGCGCAGCACCTGGGCGGCGAGCAGGGCGGCGGTGGCGCCGACGAGGACGCCCCAGGCCAGGCTGCCGGGATCGCGCAGCGCCCAGACCGCGACCCCGGCCCACACCAGCCAGGACCCGGGCACGCCCGGCACCAGTACCCCGCACAGGCCGAGCGCCAGCACGGCCCCGACCAGCAGGAGTTCCCACGCTCCCATGGGCCAAGGGTCTCGCAGACGCGGCGAACGCGCAGTTCAGGGGCCGGAACGAGCGGTGGATCGGGCCGAGGGGCGCCTGCCGGTGACGGCCGGGGCGTCAGCGGGCCACCCAGCCCCGCTCGTACGCGTGCCAGCCCAGCTGCAGCCGGGTCGTCACCCCGGCCAGCTCCATCAGCCGTTTCACCCGCCGCTGCACCGTGCGCAGCCCCAGATCCAGCTGCTTCGCCACGCTCACGTCGGTCAGCCCGGCCAGCAGTAGGGAGAGGATCTCCAGGTCGGTGCCGTCGGGCCCGTCGCCGCCGACCTCCTCCACCCGGCCGCTCTCCCCGAGCCGGAGCGGCAGCGCCTGGCGCCAGACCGCCTCGAAGAGCCCGGAGAGGGATTCGAGCAGGCCGCTGGCGTGCACGACGAGCGCCGCCGGTTCCGAGGCGCGCGAGGTCAGCGGGACCAGGGCCAGCGTGCCGTCGGCGATCACCATCTTCGTCGGCACGGTGTCCACGACCCGCACCTGCTCGTCCCGGCCGATCGCCGCGGACAGCTCGGTCAGCCCGCTCGGCAGCGAGAGCACCTCCCGCTCGATGACGACGCGGTAGCCGACCCCGCGGCTCACGGCCTGTGGCTCCGCCTCGTTCTCCAGGCCGGTCACGGCGATCGGGTTGCCGGTGACCAGGGCGCAGACCTCCGAGGCCGCGCCCAGCTGGATCTGCAGAAAGCGCTGCGAGACGGCCGCGGCCCCCGTCACCACCTCGACCAGATCGTGCACCGCGGGCTCGGACGCCTGCGCCCGGTACTCCTCCGCGAGGAGCGCGGCGGCCAGCTCCGCCTTCTCCAGCTCGTGCCGCCGCTGGGTGAGCAGCGCGCCGAGGGCGACGCCCGGCGGGGCGGCCACCCAGCGGCCCGGCCGCGCCGACGACTGGGCGGCGAGGCCGTGCCGCTCCAGGATGCGCAGGGTGAGCTCGGCGTCGTACTCGGCGAGTGTCAGCCGCCGGGCCAGATCGGACACATCGGCGGCGCCCACCGACACCAGGGCGCGGTACGCCGACTCGTGCACCTCGTCCAGACCTATCGCACCCAGCATGCGGCGATGCCCCTCCCGGCTAGTCCCACACAGTCCCTTCCGACACCCCCCCCGTGGCGGGAACCGGCCACGGCACAAACCCGCCGCGCCCATCTTCCCTGTACCGGCCGTCACTCTGCCAATGTGGCGCCACCGCAGCACCAACACCCGCCGGGAATATGCCCTTTGGGCCGTATTCACCTGCGCTTTCACTTGGGGGAGAGCGATGCGTCCCACAGCGCGCACGGTCCTTGGGCGTGTCCGCGAAGTCCCGTCTGCCCTGAGACGCCTGGCACGCACTCCCGCCGCACCGGGCACAGACCCAAGTGCGTCCAGTGCGAGGGTCCGCGCCCGGCACACCGAGGGCACGCGCCAGACGCCGCAGGGCCCGCCCTCCGGGCGGACGACGGGACTTCGCGGACACGCCCTGGGCGCGGCGATCGCCGCCGTCCTGGCCGTCACCGCGGCCGCTCCGGCCGGGGCACGAGAGGGGAGTGCCCCGGCCGGCGGCCGGCCTTTGGCAGGCAGCGCCGCCGCGGCGTCGGCGGCCGAGGGCACCACCGCCACGGTGACCCTCGTGACCGGCGACCGCGTCCTGGTCACCACCGGCGCCGAGGGCAACAGCGCGGCCACCGCGCTGCCGTCCGCGGACGGCGGTACCCCGGTGCTGCAGACCCGGCAGTCCGGCAAGGACCTGTACGTCTACCCGGACGGCGCGCTCCAGGCGATCGCCGCGGGCCGCGTCGACGAGCAGCTCTTCAACGTCACCGGCCTCGTCCGGCAGGGCTACGACGACGCGCACAGCGCGACCCTGCCGCTCATCGCCACCTACGACGCCTCCGTGGACGTCGCGCGCGGGGTCCCCGCCACCCCGCGCGGCGCCGACCGCGGCCTCGTCCTCGACCCGATCGACGGCGTCGCCCTGAAGGCCGACAAGAAGAAGGCCGCCGACTTCTGGGCCGACATCACCACGCGCCGCTCCCGCGCGGCCGGTGACCTGAAGAAGGTCTGGCTCGACGCCAAGGCGCAGTCGCTGCTCGACGAGTCCACCCGGCAGGTCCACGCCGACCAGGCCTGGGCCGCGGGCTACGACGGCAAGGGCACCAAGGTCGCCGTCCTCGACACCGGCGTCGACACCGCGCACCCCGACCTCAAGGGCCGGATCGCCGAGTCGAAGAACTTCACCGACTCCGCCGACACCGACGACCACCAGGGCCACGGCACGCACACCACGTCCACCGTCGGCGGCACCGGCGCGGCCAGCGGCGGCAAGCAGAAGGGCGTCGCCCCCGGCACCACGCTGCTCAACGGCAAGGTCCTCAACGACAGCGGCTCCGGCGCCACTTCGTGGATCATCGCCGGTATGCAGTGGGCCGTCGACGAGGGCGCCGACGTCGTCTCCATGAGCCTCGGCAACCCCGACGAACTCGACTGCTCCGACCCGATGTCGCAGGCCACGCAGGAACTGGCCCGCTCGGCGAAGAACACCCTCTTCGTGATCGCCGCGGGCAACTCCGGGCCGACCCTCAACACGGTCTCCTCGCCCGGCTGCGTCCCCGAGGTGCTCACCGTCGGCGCCGTCGACAGCGACGACTCCACCGCGAGCTTCTCCAGCCGCAGCCCCGTGCGGCGCACCCACACCCTCAAGCCCGAGATAGCGGCCCCCGGCGTCGCCGTCCTGGCCGCCGCCGCGGGCGGCCGGGGCGTGTACGCGTACCAGTCCATGAGCGGTACGTCGATGGCGACCCCGCACGTCGCGGGCGCCGCCGCCCTCGTGAAGCAGCGCCACCCCGACTGGGACGCGCAGCGGATCAAGTCGGCCCTCGTGTCGTCCGCCGACGCCGGCATCCCCGGTGACGTGCGCGAGACCGGCGGCGGACGGCTCGACGCGAAGGCCGCGATCGACGAGACGGTGCTCGGCGCAGACGCCGTCCAGGGCGGCACCTTCAACTGGCCGCAGGACACCAGTGACCGCACCACCGCCGACGTCCCGTACACCAACACCACTGACAAGACGGTCAAGTTGAGCCTGTCCGTGGACCGTGTCACCGGCAACGACGGCTCCACCGTCCGCTCCTCCGTCGCCAGGCTCGGAGCGCGCACGGTCACCGTCCCGGCGGGCGGCACCGTCCAGGTCCCGCTGAAGCTCGACCCCACGGCCTCCCTGAAGGCGGCCCAGTACGGGGACGTCACCGGCCGCGTGCTCGCCACCGGGCCCGGCGGAGTGCACGTCTCCACCCCGTTCTCGCTCTACGTGGAACCCGAAACGGTCACCCTGCGCGTCAAACTGATCGACCGTCAGGGAAACCCGGCCGACGGCCCCAGCTCCCTCGACGTCATCGGCACCGACACCGCCTCCGGTGAGCGCCGCCCCAATGAGGGCGCCACCGACCAGACGTACCGACTGCGTCCCGGCGCCTACTTCCTCTCCAGCTTCATCGGCACCCCGGAGACAGCGGGCACCCTCCTCAACTCCCTTGCCTACATGGCGCGTCCGCAGCTCGACCTGCGCAAGGACACCACGGTCGTGCTCGACGCCCGCACGGCGCACAAGCTGAGTGTCACGACCGACAAGGCGTCCGAAGTACGCGGCGTCACCCTCGGGTTCGCCCGCAGCTGGGACGAGACCTGGCTGCACGCGGGCACCGCGGCCGGCAGCCGCTCGATCCGCTCCTACTACGCCGACGTGGACGGCCGGGCGAGCGACGGCACGTTCGAGTTCGACAGCTTCTGGCGCGCCGCCGCCCCGCAGCTCGCCGAGTTCGCCGTCGCAGGAGGCGGACCCTCGCTGCACCCGGTGACCGGCTCCACCGGCTCCGCCAACCTCGACGGCACCGGCAGCGCGCGGCTCGTCGACGCCAAGTCCGGCACCGCCGAGGAGCTGGCCGCGGCCGGCGCCAAGGACAAGCTCGCCCTCGTCGAGCTCCCGGAGGGCGGCAGCGCCGGCACCGTCGCCACCGCCGCGGCGAAGGCGGGCGCCAAGGCCGTCGTCATCTACCGCGAGGCGCCCGGGCGTTGGTACCCCTCCGCCGGTCTGGTCGGCGGCCCGCTGCCGATCATCGGTCTGGAGACCGCGGAGGGCACGGCGCTCGCCGCGCGGATCGCGGCCGGTCCCACCACGCTGCGCTGGAAGGCCACCGCGAACAGCCCGTACATGTACAACCTGGCCTTCCCCGAGACCGGCCAGGTGGGCTCCGCCCGCACCTACCGCGTCCGCGACGCCGACCTCGCCGCGAACAAGGCGGCCTACCGCGCCATGGGCACCGGCGCCGACTACGTGGACCTCGCCGCGGCGGTCCGGCCCTCGGGCCTCGCCGCGTTCTTCGGGGACATCGACACCGTCGCCGCGCCGTCGCGGCGCACCGAGTACTACTCGGCGGGCGGCACCGGCTGGGGCCACCAGGTGTCCAGCGGCTTCCCGTGGGGCGAGTTCATGATCGACCCCGTGCGCACGTACGAGAAGGGCGAGCACCGCACCGAGGAGTGGTACGGCGGCGCCCTCGCCCCGACCACCCCGCTCGACGACTCCGGCGCCCAGACCCTCGCGGCCGAGCGCCAGGGCAACCTCATCGGCGTCGCCCCCGGCTTCTGGGGAGACGGACAACACCTGGGCGTCCAGGGCGGCTTCGGCGACATCGGCGGGATGCAGCTCAAGCGCGACGGCGAGAGCGTCGGCGAGACGGGCGTGCCGTTCGGTGTGTTCGAGGTCCCGGCGGCCGACGCGGCGTACGAACTCACCCTGCACACCGCGAAGATCGGCTCCAAGGTCTGGAACCGCTCGCCCGAGACCCTGACCACGTGGTCGTTCCGCTCGCACCTCGACGAGAACGTCCACTCGCAGGGCGTCCCGCTGCTCTTCCCGCACCTCACGCTGCCGGAGGACGGGCTCAAGACCCTCGCCGCCGCCGACGGCCAGGAGATCGGCCTGTCGGTCTCGGGGCACGCCGGGTACGCCCCCGGTGAGCTGACGAAGGTCGCGCTCTCGTACTCGTACGACGGCGGGGAGACCTGGACCGGGGCGAAGACCTCGCGGCACGGTGGAAAGTGGACCGCGACCGTGGACCACGCCGGGGCCACCGGCAAGCAGGTCACGCTCAAGGCGCGGCTGACCGACTCCAAGGGCGCCTCGGTCACCCAGACCGTGAACCGGGCCTACGACGTGCGCTAGCGCGGGAGTTCGAGAGGTCACCTGATCCGGTCCGCCGGGCGTCCTTCCCGTGGGGGGTGGGGCCGCCCGGCGGACCATTTGCGTGGGGGTTTTTCCCGTTGCCCCGTTTTCGTACGGCCCGTGACGTGGACAATGAGGATATGAGCCAGCAGGGGGAGAAACCCACCCGTCGTCCGGCCCAGGAGGACGACTGGTGGGGCCAGCTGTACGAAGACGCTGCCGCCGGTGTCGCCGCCGACACCGGAGCGGCCCCTACCGCGGACACCCTGGACGACCGTTTCGCCTCGGCGGGAGCGGTGACGGCTCCGCCGGGCCCCGTACCCGCACCCCGCACCCCGGACGGCCTGTCCCGGCCGCCATGGGACCAGCCTTCGAGGGACCAGCCTCCGAGGGGCGAGGGCGGGGGAGAGCCCCGTGCCTCGCTGACCGAGCCGCCCGCACCTGAGCCGCCCGCGCCCGAGGACCCGGCGCCGGTGCCGCCCGCGCCCCTCACCGTGCCCTACGTGGGTGACGGCCCGCCCACCTACGACGCCGAGCCCACCACGCTGCCGCCCGCCGACCCGGACGATCTGGAGGGCCTCGTCGTCGACACCGTGCTCGACGGGGCGCGGTACGGCACCTGCACCCTGCGCGCGGCGTCCGTACGCGGCGACTCGGCGCGCTACCGGGGCGAGCCGCGCCGGGACAGCCTGCTCACCGCACGGTTCGGCAGCGGCCCCGGCGCGCTGATCCTCGTCGCCATGGCCACCGGCGCCCGCGCCACGCCGGGCGCGCACCGGGCCGCCGCCGAGGCCTGCGACTGGATCGGCCGCGCCGTGGGGCTCAGCTGCGCGCGGCTCGCCGAGGACATCCGGGCGGGCCGCCGCGGCGACCTCAAGTCGGGCCTGCACCGGCTCACCGACCGCAGCCTCGGCAAGCTCCGGGCCGGCGCCGCCGAGCAGGGTCTTGACCCCGAGGAGTACGCGGCGGGGCTGCGCTGCCTGCTCGTGCCCGCCGACCCGGAGTGCCGCACCCGCGTCTTCTTCGGCGTCGGCGCGGGCGGCCTGTTCCGGTTGCGGGACGGCGAGTGGCAGGACATCGAGCCGAGCGTCGCCGAGCAGAGCGGCCCCCCGCTCATGAGCTACGGATCACTGCCCGCGGCCGAGACCCCGGACGGCGACCGGCTCACCATGGACCTCGGGATCACCACGCCGCCCAGCCCGTACGAGCCCGCTCCCGAACCGCCCCGCGATCCGTTCCGCTTCCGGGCCTCCGTCGCCCGACCGGGTGACACGCTCCTGCTCTGCACGGCGGGCCTGGCCGAACCGCTGCGCGGCGAGCCCGAGCTCTGCCGTCACCTGGCGCGCAGGTGGGCCGGCGTGGAGCCGCCGGGCCTCCCCGCGTTCCTCGCGGACGCCCAGGTCCGGGTCAAGGGCTATGCCGACGATCGGACGGCCGCGGCCGTTTGGGAGGCGTAACGGCGCCCCTTGTGAATTCATGGAACCGACAAGCAGCGATCGGTTCCGAAGGGGCGCGTGAGTCATGGCCAAGCAGAACGTCGCCGAGCAGTTCGTCGACATCCTCGTCCGTGCGGGCGTCCAGCGCATGTACGGGGTCGTCGGCGACAGCCTGAACCCGGTCGTCGACGCGATCCGACGCAACAGCGCCATCGACTGGGTCCACGTGCGCCACGAGGAGACGGCGGCCTTCGCGGCGGGCGCCGAAGCGCAGATCACGGGCAGGATGACCGCCTGCGCGGGCTCCTGCGGCCCCGGCAACCTGCACCTCATCAACGGGCTCTACGACGCCCACCGTTCGATGGCCCCGGTCCTCGCCCTCGCCTCGCACATCCCGTCCAGCGAGATCGGCCTCGGCTTCTTCCAGGAGACCCACCCCGACCGGCTCTTCCAGGAGTGCTCGCACTACAGCGAGATGATCTCCAGCCCGAAGCAGATGCCGCGCGTCCTGCACACGGCCATCCAGAACGCGGTCGGGCGTTCCGGCGTCAGCGTCGTCACGCTGCCCGGCGACGTCGCCGACGAGGAGGCTCCCGACCAGGGCACCGAGACCGCGCTGGTCACGTCGCGGCCCAGCATCCGCCCCGGCGACGCCGAGATCGACAAGCTCGTCGAGATGATCGACGAGGCCGGCAAGGTCACCCTGTTCTGCGGCAGCGGCACCGCCGGGGCGCACGCCGAGGTCATGGAGTTCGCCGAGAAGATCAAGTCCCCGGTCGGGCACGCGCTGCGCGGCAAGGAGTGGATCCAGTACGACAACCCCTTCGATGTCGGCATGAGCGGGCTGCTCGGGTACGGCGCCGCCTACGAGGCCACCCACGAGTGCGACCTGCTGATCCTGCTCGGCACGGACTTCCCGTACAACGCGTTCCTGCCGCAGAAGGACGTCAAGATCGTGCAGGTCGACGTGCGGCCCGAACACCTGGGCAGGCGCTCGAAGCTGGACCTCGCGGTGTGGGGCGACGTACGGGAGACGCTGCGCTGTCTGACCCCGCGCGTGCAGCCGAAGACCAACCGCCGCTTCCTCGACAAGATGCTGAAGAAGCACGCCGACGCGCTCGAGGGAGTCGTGAAGGCGTACACGCGCAAGGTCGAGAAGCACGTCCCGATCCATCCCGAGTACGTCGCCTCCGTTCTCGACGAACTCGCCGCCGACGACGCGGTGTTCACCGTCGACACCGGCATGTGCAACGTATGGGCCGCGCGCTACATCTCGCCCAACGGGAAGCGCCGCGTCATCGGTTCCTTCTCGCACGGCTCGATGGCGAACGCGCTGCCGATGGCCATCGGCGCCCAGTTCGTCGACCGCAACCGCCAAGTGGTCTCCATGTCGGGCGACGGCGGTTTCTCGATGCTGATGGGCGACTTCCTCACCCTCGTCCAGTACGACCTGCCGGTGAAGGTCGTCCTGTTCAACAACTCCGCTCTCGGAATGGTGGAGTTGGAGATGCTGGTCGGCGGGCTCCCCTCGTACGGGACCACGAACAAGAACCCCGACTTCGCCGCCGTCGCCCGGGCCGCCGGCGCGTACGGCGTCCGCGTCGAGAAGCCCAAGCAGCTCGCGGGCGCCCTCAAGGACGCCTTCCGGCACAAGGGCCCGGCGCTCATCGACATCGTCACCGACCCGAACGCCCTGTCCATCCCGCCGAAGATCAGCGCCGACATGGTGACGGGATTCGCCCTGTCCGCGTCGAAGATCGTGCTCGATGGCGGTGTGGGCCGCATGGTGCAGATGGCACGCTCCAACCTGCGCAACGTGCCGCGCCCCTGACGCCGACGACGGGAGCGCCGCCGCCCGGACCGGACCGGGCGACGGCGCGAGCGGATCGGGCGGATCAGACCGGGCGCAGCCGCAGCGTCAGGATCTGGAACGGGCGCAGGGACACGGCGAGGCCCGTGTCCGAGGTGTCCGCCGGCTTCAGCGGACGCTCCAGGAGATCCGTCTCGTCGGCGCCCGACACGGGGAACGACGCCGTCAGCGTCGCCGTCGCCCGCCCGCCCCGCGACTCGTAGAGCCGGACCACCACGTCGCCGCTGCGGTCCTCGGCGAGCTTCACCGACTCGACCGTCACCGCCGGGTCGTCGACCGTGACGAGCGGCGGGACCTCGCCCGCCTCCGCGACCCGCAGCGGCAGGTTCAGCGCGAGCCCGCCGGCCACCGCGTCGCCCGTCGTGGCCCCCGGCGCCAGCGCGTACGTGAAGCGGTGCGTGCCGAGGTCGGTCTCCGGGTCGGGGCTGTGCGGGGCGCGCAGCAGTGTCAGGCGGACCGTGGTACCGAGCCCCTCCTTGTGCGGGGTGCGGGTCACGTCGTGCCCGTACGTCGAGTCGTTGAGCAGGGCGACCCCGTACGTCTCCTCGGCCACGCGCAGCCAGCGGTGCGCGCAGATCTCGTAACGGGCCGCGTCCCAGCCGGTGTTGGCGTGCGTCGGCCGCTGCACGTGCCCGAACTGGATCTCGGCCGCGGACCGCTCCGCGTGCACGTCCAGCGGGAACGCCGCCTTGAGCACCTTCTCCGACTCCTGCCAGTCGATGTCGGTGACGACGTCGAGGCGGCGGCTGTCCGCCGCGAGCCGGTACTCCTGCGAGACGCGGGAGGCGCCGAAGGAGCGCGTGACACGGACCGAGACCCGCAACGGCCCGTCCTCGACCAGCTCCACCGACTCGGCGTCCGTGAGATCGGTGCGGGTGTGCCGGTAGTGCGCGTCCAGGTCCCAGGCGTCGTACTGGGTGGGGTGGTCGGGGTGCAGCTGGAGGAGGTTGCCGCGGGCCCCCGGGGCCAGGACCTCGCGGCCGCCGTGCCCCAAGTCCCGTACGGAGGCGAGGAGTCCGTCGCTGTCGACGGTTACGGCAAGGTGCTCGTTCGCCAGCACGATCGCGTCGCCCTCGCGGGTCGCTGCGGCGTGGGCGCCCGGGCCGCGGGTGTGTTCGGCGGCCTCGGCGAGGTCGCGGGTGCCGAGCCCGTCGACGTTCACGTGCACCAACCGGCCGTCGTGCGCGACCACTTCACTGCGCGGGTAGGGAGAGGCGTTCAGCGCCGCCGCGCCGCCCGCTGCCCCGCCCGCGCCGAGGTGGCGTACCGCCTCGCCCGTGATCTCGTCCAGTTCGGCGAGGACGCGCGCATAGGTGTCGCGGGCCTCCCGGTGCACCCAGGCGATCGACGAGCCGGGCAGGATGTCGTGGAACTGGTGCAGCAGAACCGTCTTCCAGAGCCGGTCCAGGGCGTCGTACGGGTAGGTGTACGAAGCGTCGCGCAGGGCGGCCGTGGTGCACCACAACTCCGCTTCGCGCAGGGCGTGTTCGGAGCGCCGGTTGCCCTGCTTCGTCTTCGCCTGCGTCGTGTACGTCGCCCGGTGCATCTCCAGGTACAGCTCGCCGGACCAGACGGGCGCCTTCGCCCCGTACTCCTCGTACGCCGCCTCGAAGAACGCCGACGGCTTCTCGATCCCGACGCGCGGCGAGCCCTCCAGGGAGCGCAGCCGCCGCGCCTTCTCCAGCATCTCGCGGGTCGGACCACCGCCGCCGTCACCCCAGCCGAAGGGCACGAGGGAGCGCGAGGCGCCGCCCTTCTCCGCGAAGTTCCGTTCCGCGTGGGCGAGTTCGCGCGCGTGGAACTGCGCGTTGTAGGTGTCCACGGGCGGGAAGTGGGTGAACACGCGCGTGCCGTCGATGCCCTCCCACCAGAAGGTGTGGTGCGGCATCTTGTTCGTCTGGTTCCAGCTCAGCTTCTGCGTGAGGAACCACCTGGCGCCCGCCAGTTTCGCCAACTGCGGAAAAGCGGCCGTGTATCCGAAGGAGTCCGGCAGCCAGATCTCCTCCGTCTCCACGCCCAGCTCGTCCTGGAAGAACCGCTTCCCGTGGACCAGTTGCCGGGCGAGCGCCTCGCCGCCCGGCATGTTCGCGTCCGACTCCACCCACATCGAGCCGACCGGCGCCCAGTTCCCGTCCGCAACCGCCTTTTTGATGCGGTCCCAGATGTGCGGCTGGTGCTCCTTCACCCACGCGTACTGCTGAGCCTGCGAGCAGGCGAAGACCAGCTCCGGATAGTCACGGGCCAGCGCCGTGACGTTCGCGAACGTGCGCGACGCCTTGCGGACCGTCTCGCGCAGCGGCCACAACCACGCCGAGTCGATGTGCGCGTGCCCGGCGGCCGAGATCCGGTGCGCGCTGGCGTGCGCCGGGCGGGACAGCACCTCGGCGAGCTCGGCGCGGCCCGCGGCCGCCGTCGCGGAGACGTCGTGCAGATCCAGTACGTCCAGCATCCGCTCCAGGGCCCGGAGGATGTCGTGCCGCGCTGCCCGCTCCGCGTCCAGCTCGTGCATCAGTTCCGACAGCACCTCTACGTCGAGAACCAGATGCCAGACGTCCTCGTCGAGTACGGCCAGGTCGGCAGAGCGGAATCGGTAGATGGGGCGATCCCCGGCGGTCGTCACGTCGCCGAGGGAAGTGGGCTCGAAGTCCCGCAGCACCGCCGGATTGGCCGCAGCCTCCAGCAGCAGACGCACCTCTTCCCCGCCGACGGCGGGCGCCGCGACCGTGAGGTGCCGGTTGCGCGGATGGATGCCCTTCAGGGGCACGCCCGAGGCGTCGTACAACAGCCCCTCCGCCTGGAACCCGGGCCCCTGCCCGGTGAAACCGGGGTCCACCACGACCTCGACGTGCCGTCCCGCCCACTCCTCGGGCACCTTTCCCTGCATGCGGAACCAACTGGTCGACCAGGGTTTGCCCCATACGGTGCCGGACGCGAACGGCTCGTACGTTCCCGTCAGTGCTTCGGCCACGGGCACGGGCTCGCCCGGAGCGTGCCAGACGCTCAGCGTGAGCGGTGTCCGCGCGGCGTACTGCGCCGGTCGTACGAACTGGCGCATCGCCCGATCGAGTCGGCCCTCCACGAGCTGTCGGTCGTCGTGCACGGCGGCTCCTTCCGGTCCTCGTCCTACTGGAATCCCAGCTTCCTTCCCCGCGCGGCCTGTGGACACCCGTGACCCGTGGACGAATCAACAGGCGTGCCGACATTCCCAATGGGCATGCATCCCCGTGAACGCGTTCGACAGATTCGACAGACAGGCCGAGAAGCACGAGTCCAGAGCGAGGAAGGCATAGGGATCGGCGTGTGGGCGGGGGTCATGAAAAGGCAGGTACAGGGGGGCGGCCCGAAAAGGGCCGGAGTCCCCATCGGGCATAAAGAGAAAACCGGGGCCGCGCAGGGGGACGGACCGCCGAAACAGCTCAAGCGGATGCTGGGCAAGGCGGACTTGGGGGCCGTGCCGGAAACCAGGCGCGCACTGCGCGAACTGCTCCGTCAATGGGGCAGGCCGGGCAGGTCGGAAATTGCCGAGCTGCTCACCAGCGAGCTGGTCACCAACGCGCTGGTACACACGGACCGCGACGCGGAACTCACGGCGACGGTGGGCCCGCGCGGCCTACGGGTCGAGGTCCGGGACGACACGTCGCGCAGGCCGAAACTGCGGGTACCGATCGCCGACGACGGTACGAACGGCAGAGGCCTGCTCCTCGTCCAGTCCCTCGCGGACGCCTGGGGCGTCATGATGCTCGGCGCGGGCCGGACGGGAAAGGTGGTCTGGTTCGAACTGGACGGCGGCACCGTGTGACCTCCACGTCACCACGGCACCGCCGTACCGCCCCTCCGGCCGGACGGGGCGTCAGCCGAACTGCTGCTCAAGGTCCTTGAGCTTTCGCTCGAGCGAGTCGAGCCGGGGCAGCGCCTGCGTGTCGTCCTCCGCCGTCAGATCGACGGAGACCGGCGGGGGCGGCTCAGAGCCGCTCCCGACGGCCTGGAGCGAGGGCCGGGCGCGCAGCGGAAGCTGGTCCTGCGAGAGATCGGAGGGCGTGCTCCCGGGTGATATGGCAGGCTCCGCGCCGCTTTGCGCGGAGCCTGCCGCTGCGGTCACGGCCGGCACCTCCACCTGGCGTCCGCCACGCCCGCCGAACGAGCGGTGGCCACGGCTGAGCGCCCGCAGCTGCGCCCGCTCCAGCTTTCCGTGCTCGCGCCGCTGCAGCCGGTTGTGCGTCTTCTGCCGCTTGTCCTCGCGCACCTCGTCCACGGCCTCGTCCAGCGTCCGCACGTTCTCCAGGAGCATCAGCGACCAGGCACTGAACGTCTCCCGGGGCGCGCGCAGCCACCGCACCATGCGGATCTGCGGCAACGGCCGTGGCACCAGGCCCTGTTCGCGCAGCGCCGCACGGCGCGTCTGCTTCAGGGCGCGGTCGAAGAGCACCGCCGCCGACAGGGACATCCCCGCGAAGAAGTGCGGGGCGCCCGCGTGGTCCAACCCCCGTGGTGCGTGCACCCAGTTGAACCAGGCGGCGGCGCCCGCGAACGTCCACACGAGTATCCGCGAACCGAGTGCGGCGTCACCGTGGCTGGCCTCGCGCACCGCGAGCACCGAGCAGAACATCGCGGCACCGTCGAGCCCGAACGGGACGAGGTACTCCCACCCCCCGGACAGGCTCAGGTTCTGCCGGCCGAAGCCGACCAGGCCGTGGAAGGACAGGGCGGCGGCCACGGCGGCGCAGCAGAACAGCAGCACGTACGAAGCGGAGCCGTAGACGGTCTCCTTGCGCCTGCGGCGCTCCTCGCTGCGCTCCCACGACTCGTCGGTCGACGACGCGCCTTTCTTCGCGTGGTCCCCGGCGCGCTTGCCGCGCGCGAGCACCGCCACCGCCGCCAGCAGGCCCAGGAGCAGCACGGCGCCCGGAAGCAGCCAGTCCAGCGATATGTCGGTCAGTCTCATCTGGGGTCCCTTGCAGAGCGATAGGGCGTTTCGGGCGCCATATTGGCCCAGCTGCCCGAGCTCGCAGGGGGTTTCGGGACAAGACAACGCCATTGGAGTGCAAGGGGGCGCGTAAAACGGCCGTACGCTCGAACTCCCGCTGTGGAAAAGGCGGTTGAGTTCGATTTACGTCACTCGTACGGGTGGTTCAGATGAGCGGTTCGGAAGAGTGCGGGTGGTGCTCAGACCGCGGCGGGTTCAGTGAGCCGCGCGATCCGGTCCGCGTCGCAGGTGCGCGGGCAGGTCACGCAGGTGTCCTCCGGCCGCAGGGTGTAGAAGAGGCAGCAGCTCGCCCGGTCGCGGGTCGGCAGCAACTCCCCGTTGGGGCCCGTCAGTTCACGGAAAGCGGCTTTCCCCACGTACGGCTTGGTCGTGCCCGGCAGCAGCTCCTCCAGTTCCGCCATCGCGCGGCGCTCCTCGCCGAGCAGGTGGCCGATGTACCAGAGGCTCTCGACGATCTCGTCCGTGGCCATGCCCCACAGGGCGCGCGGTCCGCGCCGCATCCGGGGTCCGAAGCCGGTGAGGACGGGCTCCAGGTGGTCGGCGACGGCCGCCCGCAGCTCGGCGCGCAGGGCCTCCTCGTCCGGGACGACGTGCGCGCCGGGCTGGTTCGCCGCCGGGTCGCCGGGCAGGCAGGCGAAGTCGGTGACGCGTACGGCCATCCGGCCGAGCGCCCGCTGGAACGAGACGTGGGCGGCGGGCAGCCGCGGCACACGGCGGTGCAGGAACCAGGGGACGGTGATGAGCAGGCAGGCGGGCCACGCGTAGCGGTGCAGGCCGAAGCTGGCGACCACGTCGGGCCGGGCCTGCTGCCCGTAGTCCTTGAGGACCTGCGCGTCGTCCCAGGCGAGGAAGGCGTCGAGCGCGGCACCGCCCTCGGCGAGCTGCCGGGTGCCGACCCAGCCGGCGTCCTCGGGCAGCGGCTGTCCGGGTCCGAGCTCGTCGATGCGCAGGCTCGGGAACACCTCGGTGAGGCGGGCGTAGGCGGCCGAGACCGCGCTGTGCGTCGCGGCAGGCGCCGGGGTGAGGAGAGGCATGCAATGACCACCGAATCACGATCGTTTGCAGGTAAGCCTTACCTTACCGGAAGGAATCGGGGTTTGAACTCTGACGCGAGCGGCCTAAGGTGCTTCGTTGAGCCAAGGACAAAGGGTCGGTATCGGCCATGAACGGCGGCGAAGGGGATGACCGGGTGAACAAGGCCGGACAGCAGGCCGGAGCCCGTCCGGCGCACGGCTCCGCGGCTGCCTTCGGAGTACCCGGGCAGCGGTCCGCCGCGGCATGGGCCGGGGCGCCCGTACCGGTGCCCGAGCAGAGCCGCGGCGAGCACACGTACAGCGAGCCGCCCGCGCCGCGCGCCGCGGTGCGCGGAAGGGTCGAGCGGACCTCGGTGCGCGGGCAGGTGCTCGACGCCCTGCGGGCGGCGCTCGTCTCCGGCGAGCTGGCCCCCGGCGAGGTGTACTCGGCGCCCGTCCTCGGGGAGCGGTTCGGGGTCTCGGCGACGCCGGTGCGCGAGGCGATGCAGCAGCTGGCCGGGGAAGGTGCCGTCGAGGTCGTGCCGAACCGGGGGTTCCGGGTCGCCGAGCGGAGTGCCAGGGAGCGGGCGGAGCTGGCCGAGGTGCGCGGCCTCGTCGAGGCGCCCATCGTGCTGCGCCTCGCCCGGACCCTCCCCGCGGGCCGCTGGGCCGCCGTCCGGCCTCGTGCGCAGGACACCGTCGACGCGGCGGCCTCCGGCGACCTCGCGCGCTACGCGGACGCCGACCGGGCGTTCCACCGGGCCGTCCTGTCCCTGGCCGGGAACGAGCAGCTCGTACGGGTCGCCGACGATCTGCGGCGGCGGGTGGTGTGGGCCGGCTGCGATCTCGCGGCGGACGCGGCGCAGCACGTCGCGCTGCTGGACGCGCTGGAGGCCGAGGACCTGGCCGGGGTGAGCGCCGTGGTCCGCCAGCATTTCGGCTGATTCGAATACGGTCCCTACGCCGCCGCCGGCAACGCCCCCGCCAACCACGTGGGCACGCCCCCGAGCAGCCGGAACAACCGCCCCGCCTCCGCGCGCAGCCGCGCGGCAACCTCGGGCTCGGGCTCCGCCTCCGCCAAGGAGACCAGCGCCGGAGCCGTACCCACCAGATAGCCGAGCTCCTCGCGCAGCCGCAGCGACTCCGCGAACCCGTGCCGTGCCTCCGCCAACTCGCCCTCGCGCAGGGCAAGTCCGGCCAGCTGGCGCCAGGTGAAGGAGAGCAGCAGCGCGTCGTCGTGGGCCGTGGCCCCCGCATGCGCCCTGCGGTACGCGGCGCGCGCCGCCTGGGGCGAGTCGGCCAGGTTCTCCGCCATCAGGCCGCGGCGGAGGTCGAGCAGCGCGCGCGGAGCCGCGCCGGGCGCGATGAGCGCCGCGGCCCGGCCGAACGCCGAGCGGGCCTCGTCGACCCGGTCCCGGACCTTCAACAACGTAGAGGCGTAAGCGAGTTGGCCGCGCTCGCAGGCCGCCGCGCCGCGTTCCTCGTCCGTGTGGGTGACGGCCTCCGCGGCGCGCAGCGCGTCCTCCGCCTCGGCCCAGCCCTGCTCCGTGTACAGGCACCGCTCGCCGAGCAGCGCCGCGCGCTGCAGCGCGGCGGCGGGATCCGTCGTCGCGTGCGGGTCGAGGAGTGCGGCCGCGTCGGCCCAGCAGCCGCGTGAGCGCAGCCGCCATACCGCGGTCTGGAGTGGATCGTCGCCTGCGTTCGTTCCCGTACCAGACATGGCGGTATGCGCCACGTTGCCCTCCCCGAGCACGCCATCGAGCCGAGTTGTCGTGGGGCATCTCAGCACGGATCACGGCACCCGGCCAAGGGGATGGGTGAAAGATTTCACAAAGGGATGGCGTTCCGGTCCCGGACCGGCGCCGCGGGCGCGTCAGCTCATGCGCAGGGCCAGGAAGAAGTCCAACTTGTCCTCCAGGCGCGCGAGATCACGGTTCGTCAGCTGCTCGATCCGGCCCACCCTGTAACGCAAGGTGTTCACGTGCAGGTGGAGGCGGGCGGCGCAGCGGGTCCACGAGCCGTCGCAGTCGAGGAACGCCTCCAGCGTCGGGATCAGCTCCGCGCGGTGCTTGCGGTCGTAGTCGCGCAGCGGGTCGAGCAGCCGGGCGGTGAACGCGCGGCGCACATCGTCCGGGACGAAGGGCAGCAGCAGGACGTGCGAGGCCAGCTCCTGATGGCCCGCGGCGCAGACCGAGCCCGTGCGGGCGGCCGCCACCCGGCGGGCGTGCCGGGCCTCCTCCAGAGCGCCGCGCAGCCCCTCCGCCGAATGCACGGCCGCGCTCACCCCGATCGTCAGACGCCCGTCGTCCGCGAGCCCCGCCGACAGCGGGTTCCGTACGGCCGCGAGGAGGGAGTCCGCGATCAGGCCCTGCTCCGAACCGTCGTGCTCCGCCGCGACCGCGGGCAGCGGGACCAGCGCGATCGCCTCGTCACCCGTGTGGGCCACCGCGATCCGGTCGGACGGCTCGGGGCCGGAGGACAGCGGGTCGACCAGGATCTCCTCCAGGAGCGACTGGGCCACCGGGCCGCCCTCGATCTCCCCGCCCGCCCACTCGACGCGGGCCACGACGACCTGCCAGTGCGGGGCCGCGCCCAGGCCGGGCAGGAGCACGGGGGCCGCCACCCGCAGCCGCGCGGCGATCTCGGCCGGGGCCGCGCCGGTCTGCACCAGCTCCAGGACCTCCTGGGCGAGGCGGCGGCGCACCGTACGGGCCGCGTCCCGGCGGTCGCGCTCCACGGAGATCAGCTGGGTGACGCCCTGCAGCAGGTCGAGCCGCTCCTCGGGCCAGTCGCCCGCGTCTGCCTCCACGGCGAGCAGCCAGTCGGAGAGGACCGTCTCGCGTACGTCCCGCGCGCCCGGCGCCGTGCTCCGGCCACCGGTGCGGATCCCGAACACCGAGTACGTGGTGGTGTCGATCGTGACGCGGTGCGGGGCCCGGCGGCCCGCGCGGGTGGCCGACAGGTGCTCGGCGGCCAGCCGCGCGCAGACGGCGGCGGGCAGGTCGGGCCCGGTCGAGTTCGACCCCGCGATGGCGCGGCCCGCGGGGGACAGCACCCAGGCCCGCAGATCCAGATCGCTGCCGAGCAGGTCGAGGACGACGTCGGGGCCGCCGCCCGCGGGGCCCGACGTCATCAGGCGCCGGTGCCGGTCCACCACCGCCGCCAGATCGCCCGCCCGCTCGCCCGACACCTGCCGTACGACGTGCTCGGTGATGGTCGCGAACGCCACCGACTCGTGCACCGCGAACAGCGGCAGCCGGTGCCGGACGCAGGCCTCCACCAGGTCCTCGGGGACGGCGCCCAGCTCGGCCTCGCCGGCCGCGAGCGCGGCGACGCCCGCGGCGGACAAAATCCGCACGAACGGCTCGGAGTCGGCGGCGTCCCGGCGCCAGGCGAGGCCCGTGAGGACCAGCTCGCCGCCGGACAGGTAGCGGCTGGGGTCCCGCAGGTCCGTGGTCATCACCCCGCGGACGGTCCGGTCCAGCTCGTCGTCGCCACCGAGGAGCCTGAGGCCCAGCGCGTCCGTGTCCAGCAATGCGCGCAGCCGCATGTCGTCGTCGCCGCCGATCTGTCTCGAACTGTTTCCTGGGTTTCTGCAGGAAAACGGAGAGGTTACTGATGTTCTCCGTTCATACGAATCTACAAGACACCTGTGTTGGTCAGCCAACTCCTTCATGGTTTCCGTGACTGACCCTGGTGGAGCACAGGACGGTGTACTGGGCCCACTCCGCGTTAACAGCACATGAACGAGCCTCCGCGATCCGCACATCCGTGGCTCGATCCGATCGAACGAACCACGAACGACGAAGAAGAGAGCCGCTCATGGACTTCCTTCGCCCCGCCAGCTGGGAGGAGGCGCTCGCCGCCAAGGCCGAGCACCCCACAGCTGTGCCGATTGCGGGTGGCACCGATGTGATGGTCGAGATCAACTTCGACCACCGGCGACCCGAGTACCTCCTGGACCTCAACCGCATCGGCGAGCTGGGCGAGTGGGAGGTGGGCGAGGGTCCCGCCGGCACGGTCCGGCTCGGCGCCTCCGTCCCGTACGCCGACATCATGGAACACCTGCGGACCGAGCTGCCGGGCCTGGCGCTCGCCTCGCACACGGTCGCCTCGCCGCAGATCCGCAACCGCGGCGGCGTCGGCGGCAACCTCGGCACGGCCTCCCCGGCCGGGGACGCCCACCCGGCGCTGCTCGCCTCCGGCTGCGAGGTCGAGGCCGAGTCCGTCCGCGGGTCCCGGCGCATCCCGATCGACGAGTTCTACACCGGCGTGAAGCGCAACGCGCTCGCCCCGGACGAGCTGATCCGCGCCGTCCACCTCCCGAAGGCCGACGGACCTCAGCAGTACTCGAAGGTCGGCACCCGCAACGCCATGGTGATCGCCGTGTGCGCCTTCGGCCTCGCGGTGCACCCCGGGACGCGGACCGTGCGCACCGGCATCGGCTCGGCCGCGCCGACCCCGATCCGCGCCAAGGAGGCCGAGCAGTTCCTCAACGCCGCGCTCGACGAGGGCGGCTTCTGGGACAACGGCAAGATCATCACCCCGTCGGTCGCCAAGCAGTTCGCGGACCTGTGCTCCGCCGCCTGCAACCCGATCGACGACGTGCGCGGTACCGCCTCGTACCGCCGCCACGCGGTCGGCATCATGGCCCGCCGCACGCTCACCTGGGCCTGGGAGTCCTACCGCGGTAGCGCGGCAAGCACGGAGGGAGTCGCGTAATGCGCGTCAATTTCACGGTCAACGGCCGCAAGCAGGAAGCCGACGACGTGTGGGAGGGCGAGTCCCTGCTGTACGTCCTGCGCGAGCGGATGGGCCTGCCGGGCTCGAAGAACGCCTGCGAGCAGGGTGAGTGCGGCTCGTGCACCGTCCGACTCGACGGCGTGCCGGTCTGTTCGTGTCTGGTGGCCGCCGGACAGGTCGAGGGCCGCGAGGTCGTCACCGTCGAGGGCCTCGCCGACTTCGCGAAGAACCGCTCCTGCGGCGGGCATGAGGGCGCCTCCAGCGGTACGTCGCTCCAGGACGCGCAGAGCTGGGGTGCGAAGGGCAACGACTCGCAGACCGGCGAAGGCGCCGAACTCGCCCCGATCCAGCAGGCGTTCATCGACGCCGGCGCCGTCCAGTGCGGCTTCTGCACGCCGGGTCTGCTGGTCGCCGCCGACGAGATGCTGGAGCGCACCCCGGACCCGTCCGACGCGGACATCCGCGAGGCGCTCTCCGGCAACCTGTGCCGCTGCACCGGCTACGAGAAGATCATGGACGCGGTCCGGCTCGCCGCCGCGCGCCAGTCCGAGGAGGTCTGAGTCGATGGCTGACACCCGCACCACAGGTATCCCCTTCAACGTGACCCAGGGGGCGCAGACCAAGGGCGGTATCGGCGAGTCCACGCTGCGCCCGGACGGCACCCTCAAGGTCACCGGCGAGTTCGCGTACTCGTCCGACATGTGGCACGAGGACATGCTGTGGGGCCAGATCCTGCGCTCCCCGGTCGCGCACGCCGAGATCGTCTCCATCGACACCGGCGAGGCACTGGCAACTCCCGGCGTCTACGCGGTACTTACCTACGACGACCTGCCGACCGACGTGAAGAACTACGGCCTGGAGATCCAGGACACCCCGGTTCTCGCGCACGGCAAGGTCCGCCACCACGGCGAGCCCGTCGCGCTGGTCGCCGCCGACCACCCGGAGACCGCGCGCCGCGCCGCCGCCAAGATCAAGGTCGAGTACCGCGAGCTGCCCGTCATCACCGACGAGGCGTCCGCGACCGCGCCGGACGCGATCCTCGTCCACGAGGGCCGCGACGACCACCACATCGGCCATGTCCCGCACCCCAACATCGTGCACCGCCAGCCGATCGTGCGCGGAGACGTCGAAGAGGCCCGCAAGCGCGCGGACGTCATCGTCGAGGGCGAGTACTACTTCGGCATGCAGGACCAGGCGTTCCTCGGCCCCGAGTCGGGTCTCGCCGTGCCGTCGGAGGACGGCGGCGTCGACCTGTACGTCGCCACCCAGTGGCTGCACTCGGACCTCAAGCAGATCGCCCCGGTCCTCGGCCTGCCCGAGGACAAGGTGCGCATGACGCTCTCCGGCGTCGGCGGCGCGTTCGGCGGCCGCGAGGACCTGTCGATGCAGATCCACGCCTGCCTGCTCGCCCTGCGCACGGACAAGCCGGTCAAGATCGTCTACAACCGGTTCGAGTCGTTCTTCGGACACGTCCACCGCCACCCCGCCAAGCTCCACTACGAGCACGGGGCGACCAAGGACGGCAAGCTCACGCACATGAAGTGCAGGATCGTCCTCGACGGCGGCGCCTACGCCTCCGCGTCGCCGGCCGTCGTCGGCAACGCCTCGTCCCTGTCGGTCGGCCCGTACGTCATCGAGGACGTCGACATCGAGGCGATCGCGCTCTACTCGAACAACCCGCCCTGCGGCGCCATGCGCGGGTTCGGCGCCGTCCAGGCGTGCTTCGCGTACGAGGCCCAGATGGACAAGGTGGCCGACAAGCTGAACATGGACCGCGTCGCGTTCCGTCAGCTCAACGCCATGGAGCAGGGCACGCTCATGCCGACCGGGCAGCCGGTCGACTCCCCGGCCCCCGTCTCCGAACTGCTGCGCCGCATCAAGGCGATGCCGCTGCCGCCCGAGCGCCAGTGGGAGTCCAGCGAGGGCTCCGACGTGCGCCAGCTGCCCGGCGGCCTCTCCAACACCACGCACGGCGAAGGTGTCGTGCGCGGTATCGGATACGCGGTCGGCATCAAGAACGTCGGCTTCTCCGAGGGATTCGACGACTACTCCACCGCCAAGGTGCGCATGGAGGTCATCAACGGCGAGGCCGTCGTCACCGTGCACACCGCCATGGCGGAGGTCGGCCAGGGCGGCATCACCGTCCACGCGCAGATCGCCCGCACCGAGCTGGGCGTCGCGCAGGTGACCATCCACCCCGCCGACACCCAGGTGGGCTCGGCCGGTTCGACGTCCGCGTCGCGTCAGACGTACGTCACCGGCGGCGCCGTCAAGAACGCCTGCGAGCTCCTCCGCGAGAAGGTCCTGGAGATCGGGCGCCGCAAGCTGGGCACCTACCACCCGGCGTGGGCCACCGCCGAACTGCTCCTGGAGGGCGGCAAGGTCGTCACCGACGGCGGCGAGGTCCTCGCGGACCTGGTCGACGTCCTGGAGGACGAGGCCGTGGAGCTGGAGGAGGAGTGGCGCCACCGGCCCACGGAAGCCTTCGACCTGCGCACCGGCCAGGGCAACGGGCACGTGCAGTACTCGTTCGCCGCGCACCGCGCCGTCGTCGAGGTCGACACCGAGCTCGGCCTGGTCAAGGTCATCGAGCTGGCCTGCGCCCAGGACGTCGGCAAGGCGCTCAACCCGCTCTCCGTGATCGGCCAGATCCAGGGCGGCACCATCCAGGGCATGGGCATCGCGGTGATGGAGGAGATCGTCGTCGATCCCAAGACCGCGAAGGTCAGGAACCCCTCCTTCACGGACTACCTGCTCCCCACCATCCTCGACACGCCGACCATCCCGGTCGACGTGCTCGAACTCGCCGACGAGCACGCCCCGTACGGGCTGCGCGGCATCGGCGAGGCCCCGACCCTGTCGTCGACCCCGGCCGTCCTCGCGGCGATCCGGAACGCGACGGGTCTGCAGCTCGACCGGACGCCCGTCCGGCCCGAGCACCTGACGGGCACGGCAGCTTCGAAGTAGCCGTGTGCGGCCCGGCCCCGCCGGGGCCGGGCCGCGTCAAGAGACACGGGGGCCTTCGTCCCCCGGAACCACAGTTGCCGTCCGTCTCGGGCCGTCCCCCGGGTCGTGCAGCGATCCCAAATCCCGCACGCGCACGAGTAGTTCGCGGGTGCCCCTTTGAACCTTGGGAAACGAGGCACCATGACCCAGCAGTCCCTGGAGCCGAAGACCGCCGACGAGGCGGGCGCGGGTTCGCGTCAGCCCGCCGGCAGATCTTGGCTCGACCGGTACTTCCACATATCCGACCGAGGATCGACGGTCGCGCGTGAGGTGCGCGGCGGTGTCACGACCTTCATGGCCATGGCGTACATCCTCCTGCTCAACCCCCTGATCCTGTCCGGCAAGGACGCCGCGGGCGACATCATGGGCCAGAAGGCCCTGATCACCGCGACCGCCTTCGCCGCCGCGTTCACCACGCTCCTGATGGGCTTCGTCGGCAAGGTCCCGCTCGCCCTTGCCGCGGGACTCTCCGTCTCCGGTGTGATCTCCTCGCAGGTCGCGCCGCAGATGACCTGGCCGCAGGCCATGGGGATGTGCGTGATGTACGGCGTCGTGATCATGCTCCTGGTCGTCACCGGCCTACGTGAGATGATCATGAACGCGATCCCGCTCGCCCTCAAGCACGGCATCACCATGGGCATCGGCCTGTTCATCGCCCTGATCGGCCTCTACAAGGCCGGTTTCGTGCAGGTCGGCAAGGCGACCCCGCTGACACTGGGCGCCACCGGCGAACTCGCCGGCTGGCCCGTCCTGCTCTTCGCGGGCACCCTGCTCCTGATCTTCATGCTGCAGGCGCGCAACACCCCCGGCGCGATCCTGATCGGCATCGTCACCGGCACCGTCGTCGCGATGATCCTCAACGCGCTCGACGTGATCGACCCGAAGCAGTGGGCCAACGGCGCCCCCGAGCTGCACGGCAGCGCGGTCTCGTCGCCCGACTTCTCGCTCTTCGGCAAGGTCGAGTTCGGCGGCTGGGGCGAGGTCGGCGCGATGACGGTCGGCATGATCGTCTTCACACTGGTGCTCGCCGGCTTCTTCGACGCGATGGCCACCATCATCGGCGTCGGCACCGAGGCGAAGCTCGCCGACGACAAGGGCCGCATGCCGGGCCTGTCCAAGGCGCTGTTCATCGACGGCGCAGGCGGCGCGATCGGCGGCGTGGCGGGCGGCTCCGGCCAGACCGTCTTCGTCGAGTCGGCGACGGGCGTGGGGGAAGGCGCCCGAACGGGCCTCGCCTCCGCCGTCACCGGCCTGTTCTTCGCGGCCTGCCTCTTCTTCACGCCGGTCACCGCGATCGTCCCGCAGGAGGTCGCGTCCGCCGCGCTCGTCGTCATCGGCGCCATGATGATGATGAACGCCCGGCACGTCGACTGGGCCGACCGCGCCACCGCGATCCCGGTGTTCCTGACCGTGGTCCTGATGCCCTTCACGTACACCATCACCACCGGTGTCGCCGCGGGTGTCATCTCCTGGGTCGCCATCAAGATCGCCCAGGGCAAGGCGCGGGAGATCGGGGCCTTCATGTGGGGCCTCACGGTGATCTTCCTCGTGTACTTCGCCCTCAACCCGATCGAGAGCTGGCTCGGCGTGCACTGACCCCGCCCGCCCGCTCTTCCTCGTCACCGCTAAGGAGACCGATCCATGCTGGACATCGCCGAACAGCTCGACCGGTGGGTCCGTGAGGGGCGCGACTTCGCCGTGGCCACCGTGGTGGCCGTCGGCGGCAGCGCGCCCCGGCAGCCGGGCGCGGCGCTCGCCGTCGACAGCGAGGGCACCGCGATCGGCTCGGTCTCGGGCGGTTGCGTGGAGGGCGCGGTCTACGAGCTGTGCCGCCAGGCGCTCCAGGACGGGCAGCCGGTCCTCGAACGCTTCGGGTACAGCGACGACGACGCCTTCGCCGTGGGTCTCACGTGCGGAGGCGTCATCGACATCCTCGTCACACCGGTACGCGCCTCGGAAGAGGCCGTACGCGGCGTGCTGGCGGCCGCGCTGGCCGCCGCCGCCACGGGGGAGGCGGCGGCGGTCGCGCGGATCGTGTCCGGACCGGCCGAACTCATGGGCCGCGCCCTGCTGGTGCGCCCCGACGGTTCGACCGAAGGCGGCTTCGGCGCCCACCCCGAACTCGACCGCACGGTCGCGGGCGAGGCGCTCGCGTATCTCGACGCGGGCCGCACCGCCACTTTGGAGATCGGCGAGCAGGGCTCTCGTTGCGGAGCACCGCTCACGCTGCTCGTCGAGTCCTCCGTCCCTGCACCCCGGATGATCGTCTTCGGCGCGATCGACTTCGCGTCCGCGCTCGTCCGCATGGGCAAGTTCCTCGGCTACCGCGTCACCGTGTGCGACGCGCGGCCCGTCTTCGCGACGGCCGCCCGCTTCCCGGACGCCGACGAGATCGTCGTCGAATGGCCGCACAAATACCTGGAGCGCACCGAGGTCGACGGCCGCACCGTGCTGTGCGTGCTGACGCACGACGCCAAGTTCGACGTCCCGCTGCTCCACCTCGCCCTGCGCCTGCCCGTCGCCTACGTGGGCGCCATGGGCTCCCGCCGCACCCACCTCGACCGCAACGAGCGCCTGCGCGAAGTCGGGGTCACCGAACTGGAGTTGGCCCGCCTGCGCTCGCCCATCGGCCTCGACCTGGGAGCGCGTACGCCGGAGGAGGTGGCGCTGTCCATCGCCTCGGAGATCGTGGCGCACCGGCGGGGCGGCAGCGGCGTGTCCCTGACGGGCGCGCACACGCCGATCCACCACGAGGCGGCGGCCACCCGGCGGATCGGGTCAGTCGCCTGACGCCTCGAAGGACGAAGGGGAGTAGGCCAGTTGGATCTCACCGGTCCACTTGCGACTCACCAGGGTGCCGCGCCCCGGCGGCTTGGGCGTCGCCCGCGTCTGCCCCAGGAGCATGCCCTCCTGGGGGTCGCCGGACAGGATGATGCCGTGGTCGCCGTGGTCCCGCAGCCGCTGGACGAACGGTTCGTACAGGGCCCGGTGCATACCGGCCGAGCTGCGGGTCAGCACGACCCGCAGGCCGATGTCCTTGGCGTACGGCAGTAGTTCCAGCAGTGGCAGCAGCTCGTTGCCCAACGAGGTGGCGACCAGTTCGTAGTCGTCGACGAAGAGATGGATCGCGGGTCCGGTGTACCAGCTCCGGTCCCGCATCTGTTGCGGCGTCACATCGGGCCCCGGCAGACGGCTGTCGAGGACCTCGCGCAAGGCCGCCACGGTGTCCCGGAGCATGGCGTGCGAGGTGCAGTGCGCCCGCACATGCGACTCCGGCAGATCGCCGATCAGCGTCCGCCGGAAGTCCGCCACGAAGATCAGGGCCTCCTCGGCCGGGTACTTCTCGGCGACGGAGCGGGCCAGGAACCGGAGCAGCGACGTCTTGCCCGACCCCGTCTCGCCCAGGACGAGGAGCAGCGGGTCCTGGACGAAGTCGACGACCACCGGTGCCATGGCCGTGCCGTCGATCCCGATGGCCAGGGTGCCGGCCGGGGTGTCGGCCGGCGCCGGCAACTGGGCCGGGGGGAGCACACGCGGCAGCAGCCGGACCGGCGGCGCCCCGGGACGGTCGCCCCAGGCGGCCCGGACCCGGTCCACCAGAGCGGCCGTGGCCCGGCCGAGCGGCAGGTCCCCGCTGCCCCGCAGCCGGGGCAGGGCCGCGAGGAAATGACGCCGGTCGGGCGTGAGCCCGTGCCCCGGCCGGCCCGCCGGGACGTGCTGGGCGCTCTTGCGGTCGATCTCCGATTCCGAGGGGTCGCCGAGACGCAGTTCGACGACGTGGTGCAGCCGCTCCCGCAGGGTCGGGCGGACCTCTGCGTACCGGGCGGCGGTGAGTATCAGATGGATGCCGAACTCCTCGCCCCGCCCCGCGATGTCGAGGACGGCGCGCTCCAGCTGCTCGTACTCGGTGCGGAGCGTGGCGTACCCGTCGATGACGAGGAAGACGTCACTCCAGGGGGCGGTGAGTTCTTCCCGCCCGAGGTACTTCTCGCGGTACTCCGCGATCGAACCGACATCGCCGGCAGCGCATTCGCGCTCCCGCCACGCCAGGATCTCCACGACCTCGGCGAGGGTGCGCCGCACCAGCTCCTGTTCCGTGCGGCGGGCGATCTGGCCCACGTGGGGCAGGCCGGCCAGGTCCGCCAACTGGCCACCGCCGAAGTCGAGTACGTAGAAGCGGGCCTCCTGCGCGGTGTGGGTCAGCGCGAACGACATGATGAAGGTCGCGACCAGCGTCGACTTGCCGGAGCGCGGGCCGCCGACGAACAACGCGTGCGCCCAGTCCTCCTCGGAGAAGTCGAGCAGCAGGGGGTCGCGCCGCTGCTCCTCGGGCACGTCGCACCACCCCAGTGGAACGCACAACTGGTAAGGGATCGGGGAGGGTTGCGCCTGCAGGCCGCGCTCCGGGTCGACCACGGCCGAGGGCATCAGCTCGTCCAGGGTCGGCGGCACCTCCAGCGGCGGAAGCCACACAGGGTGGCTCGCGGGGCCGTGGCGTGCGAGCCGGGCCACGACGGCGTCCAGGACCGAGGCGTCCTCCTCGGTCTCCTCGGGGCCCGGCGCCGAGGCGAACGCGGCCTTGAAGCGGACGAGGCCTTCGGAACCGGTCCGCAGATAGCCGACACCTGGGTCGAGAGGCACCCGGTTGGCGTCCGAGACACCGATCACGGTCCGGGACTCCGTCGCGGAGGCGGTGCGCAGCGCGATCCGGTACGAGAGGAAGGTCTCCAGGCCGCGCAGCAGGGTGTCGGGCAGCCGCCGTGCGGCCAGCAGCATGTGCACGCCGACGGAGCGGCCCACGCGCCCGACGGAGATCAGCGTGTCGATGAAGTCGGGTGAGGCGTCGGTGAGTTCGGTGAAGTCCTCGAACACCACGAGCAGGGTGGGCAACGGCTCCAGCGCGGCGCCGCGGCTGCCGGCGAGCCGGTAGTCGCCGTGCGAGGAGTAGTGCCCCGCGTTGCGCAGGAGTGCCGCGCGGCGCTCGATCTCGCCGGTCAGGGACTGGGCGAGCCGGGCGACGCCCGGGGCGTCCTCGCGGCCGAGCTCGGGCACCGCGGAGGTGTGCGGCAGCGCCGACAGGCCCCGGAAGGTGCCCCGGCCGGGGGAGCCGACCAGCAGGAAGTTCAGCTCGGCGGGCGCGTGCGTCGTGGCGAACGAGAGGACCAGGGTGCGCAGGAACTCGGTCTTGCCGGAACCGGCGGTGCCCACCAGCAGCCCGTGCGGGCCCGCGCCGCCGGAGGCCCCTTCCTTGAGGTCGAGCCGCACCGGCGCGCCCGAAGCCGTCGTGCCGAAGGGCGTGGTCAGCCGGTCGGCGGGCGGCCGGTCCCGCCAGAGGCGGGCCGGGTCCCAGTCGGCCGGCCGGTCCATCCCCAGCAGCTCCGCGAAGGAGACCCAGGCCGGCGCGGCGTGGTCCGGCGAGGGGCCCCTGCGCCATCCCGCCCGGATCCGCTCCACGGTGTCGGCCAGCGAGCTGCGCGCTGCCACGTGGCCCGTGACGTCGTCGAGGCGGGGCACCGCCACCCGGAACCGGCGCCGCCGGGACAGCGCCCAGCCGACGCCCACGCTCGCCGCGAGCACGGGGTCGACCTGGGAGTCCTGGGCGTGGTCGAGCGCCAGCTCGATCCGGGTGCCGAGCAGCCCGAGCAGTTCGGGGGTGAAATCGCTCCAGCGGCGGGCGGTGACGCACAGGTGGACGCCGTAGTTGAGTCCCGTGTTCGCCAGCCGGTGCACCTCGTCCGCGAACCCGCCGCGCTCCCAGCAGAAGTCCAGCCAGCCGTCGATCACGAGGAAGAGGTCGCTGGTCTCCACCGTGCCGAGGGCACCTTCCGCGCGCAGCGCGCGGAACGCCTCGATGGAGTCGATGTCGTGGTCGCGGAAGAGGGAGCGGCGCGCGGCGATGGCGTCCTTCACCGTGGCGAGCGCCTGGCTCACCTGGCCCCCTTCGTGCGGTGCGGCGACGCCGCGGACGTGGGGCAGGGTGCGCAGGACCCCGAGCCGGTTGACGGCGCCTTCCAGGAGGACGAACTCGGCCTCGCCCGGGGTGTGGGTCAGCGCGAGGGACAGGACGAGCGAGCGCAGCAGCGTGGTCTTGCCACTGCCGAGCTTGCCGACCACCGCGGCATTGCCCTCCCGGCCGGAGAAGTCGACGCACATCAGCTCGCCGTCCGCCGAGTGCTCCAGGCGGCCGACGGGGATGCGCAGTTGGGCGGCGCCTTCCCAGGCGTCGCAGGTGAAGCCGCGGTCGGTGGTCTCCATCGGGGGCGGGAGCAGCGTCCCGAGAGGCAGTTCGTGGGTGGCCGCGGCGCGTCCGGCGGGGCCCGCGGTGACGTCCAGTTCCGGCGCGTAGGCGAGGGCCACATCTCCTTCGCAGTGGCCGGACTTGGTGGGCGTCTGGTCGGGGCCCGTCTGGTTGCGGACGGCGTCGTGGACGTAGGTGTACAGCTCGTCGGGGGTGATCACGCCGTCCCGGTTGAGGTCGGCGAGACCGGTGCTGAGCCCTTCGATGACGGCGTTGGTGAAGCGCGGTGCGGAGACCCCGTTGTCGATCTTCAGCTGGTCGCCTTCGTAGGCGTACTCCAGGGCCGTCGTGGCGGTGATGACGAACGTGCCGCGCCCGGCGAGCGCGGCCTCCACGTCCACCGGGGCGGGCGACATGGGTGTGCCGCGGTGGAAGAGGCCGCTGTAGCAGCAGTCGAGCAGGACGACCTTGGTGCCGGCCTGGCTCTCGTCGAGCAGGCCGTGCAGGAACATCGACGAAACCGCCGTGGCGGCGGGCCGGTTCAGGCGCGTGCCGAGGGTGGCGAAGAACAGCCGGTCGCCGTCGTTGCGGATGCCGTGGCAGGCGAGGTAGAGCAGGACGAAGTCGTCGGGTTCCCGGTCGGCGAGGAGGTCCTCGATCGCCCCCTCCACCTCCTCCTTCGGCCGGTTCATGAGGGCCCGCACCTCGTCGAACCGGCCGATGGCCGGATCCCGCAGCAGCGCCTGCAGTTCGACGGCGCCGCGAGCCGGCGCCCGCAGCTGGTTGAGCCCCGGGTCCTGGTAGCCGTCAGTCGCGACCAGCAGTGCGAGCCGGCGCCCCGCCATCGGTCTCCTCCGCCTCGTCCGTCGCGTCCCCGGCCGCCGCGCCCGCCGCGATCCGGGCGCTCACCACGTCCACGAGGGTCTGCTGATCCTTCGCGGACAGGGCGGTGAACGAGCCCTTGTTCCCGTCGAACTCCCACTCCACGGCACGCGCCTTCGAGCGGTTCACGTAGGCGATGACGACATTGCCGACGGCTTTGAGAGTGGCCGCGGAGAACACGCCGCTGAGGACCAGGACGGCGATGTCGTGCCCCGCGCCGGCCATCGACCCGGCCGGGGCCGGCCGCGTCCCGCGCTCGACGCGCAGCGCGCCGAGCCTGCGCAAGTCCTGGAAGAGGGCGCGTACTTGACGGTCCAGCTGGTCCGCGGGCGCGTCGTCACCGATGTCGACGCGCAGCTCCAGTTCGTGCACGGCCCCTCCTCCTGCCCGCGCGCACCGTCCGGAGCCCGCCCGGAGATCGTATCCGCCCGGTCCGTGACGCGTGGGAGACGCGGGACAACGAACGTCCCGTGCACCGTACTTGACGCCGTGCGTCCCGTCCCCGACGCTCGTTTGGGAGCGCGCCTGTGGATCAAGACACCGGGGGAGTCGGACGGGCTGTGCCTGCGCGGGACGGACGGGCCCGAGGACCCCGAGCGCGGGGGCCTCGACCCGAAGGCGGGGGACTGGTTCCCACAGCAGGCACTTGAGCTGGTGCGGTTCGCCAACCCCCCGCTCTTGTAGGGGGAGTTCAGTTCTACGGGAGCTTCAACACCTCGAACGCCTCCTGGTCGGCCAGGGAGCGCAGGAACGGAGCGGCCTCGAACGCCTCGGCCGGGCTGAACACCCCGGCCTTGCGCGGTCCCTCGCCGCCGGTGAGCCGGAGCACGGCCTCCACGGAGACCAGTGCCCCGGCCCGCCAGATGTCCCGGCCGCGCACATGGGCGTTGCGGCCGCCGCCACCGGCGCGCACGACCTGGACGGCGACCGTGAACTCGGTGCGGGCCCGCTCCTCGGGGCTCGCGTCGAGGCTGCTGAAGATCTGTTCCTCCTCGAACGTCGAGGCGGTGAGCTGCACTTCGACCGCGCGGGTCGGGACGTGCCGGGGCACGGTGACGACCTCAGGGGAGGGGAACGGCACGATCGTGGTGCGCGGCCCGACCGGCGGCGGGAACGGGAAGACGGAGTTGCGGACCTCCACCGGGCCGACGCGCTGCGCCCCCTGCGCGTACGAGATGCGGTCGATCTCCCCGATGAGCAGGTTCGCGGTGTCCACCGCGCCGCGCGTCATCCGCCAGCCGGTGACGGCGTAGCCGACGGTGACCTTCTCGATGCCCTCCGAGGGCGGCAGCCCCGCGGCCGCCGCCGCGGCGAGCAGGTCGCCGACGCCCCCGTAGAAGCTCATCTGCGGGACCAGGACGGCTCCGGTGCGCTCGGCGACGCCCTGGTACGCGTCGAAGAGGTGCTTGACCGGATGCGGCTCTATGGCGTGGTCGACGTACGGGATGCCGGCCTCGGCCGCGGCGGCGGCGACCGGGGCGCCCGTCGTGGTGAAAGGCCCCGCGCAGTGGTTCACCGCGTCGGCCCGCTCGGCGAGCCGGCGCAGGGCGCGGGCATCGTCCAGGGGTGCGACATGGACGTTGACGCGGTCCGGGGCGGCGAGTTCGGTGGCCAGGGCGCGCAGGCCCGGCTCGCCGCGCCCGGCGAGGATCACGTCCTGGCCGCGGGCGAGGAGTTCGGCGGTGACGAGGCGCCCGGTGTGTCCCGTGGCGCCGTAGACGGCTATGGCCATGAGGCGGCTCACTTCCGTACGAAGGAGGGTGACCAAGTGGGACAAGATACAACTCATCCGCCCTGCCGACGAGTTGCCGAGTCACTCAACTCCGTTGCCGCAGAAGCCCGTTCACCACACGCCCGAACATCCATCGCCCTGCCACCGCGAGCACCGGGTCCGCGAACGCGGGCACACCGCGCACCCGTAGCTCCTCGCGCCACTCCACCCGCGCCCCGCCCGCGCCGAGCGGCCGCACCTCGACCTCGGCCCACCCGGTGACGAGGCGGCCGCGCTTGACGAGCCGGCAGCGGCGCGGCGGCTGCCACGCGACGACCTCCATCGGGTCGTCGAAGCCGAACCGGCGGCCGACCCCGGTGTGCGCGACGAACGCCGTGCCGGCGGCCGTCGGCGGCGGCGTGGTCACCGTGATGCGGGTGAGCGGCACCAGGTCGCCGTGGCGCTCCCAGTCGGTCAGGCGCCGCCACGCCTCGGCGGCGGACAGCGGGGTCTCGCGGACGATCCGGACAAGGGCCACGCCGCGAGCGTAGGCCGCCGACCGGCGAGCCGGGCCGTATCCCGTCACGCGTGTCGCGGGATAGGGGCGGGGGCGCGGGCGGGCGCTCAGGGCCTGTAGACCTTGCCGGCCTCCGCCTTGCCCGGTGCGAGCAGCTGCGGGACCGTCACGAAGACGTAGCCCTTCTGCTTGAGCGTGTCGATGATGCCGGGGACGGCCGGGACCGTGCCCTTGTAGATGTCGTGGAGCAGGATGATGCTGTCGCGCTTCGTCTGCTCGACGGCGCGCTTCTGGATCAGCGCGGAGTCCGTGGTCGTGTAGTCCTTGGTGGTCACGTCCCACAGGATCTGCGCGAGGCCCTCCTTCTCGGCGAGCTCGCTCACGTGGTCGTTCGTGCGCCCCTGGGGCGGCCGCATCAGCGTGGGGCGCTTGCCGGTCAGCTTCTCCACGGCGTCGTCGGTGCGCCGGAACTCCTCGCGGATCTGCGTGTCGTCGATGTCCGTCAGGATCTTGTGGTCCCAGGTGTGGCCGGCGAGCTCGTGCCCCTCCCTGGCCATGCGTTCGACCAGGTCGGGGTGGTCGGCGATGTGGTTCTTGCCGAGCAGGAAGAACGTCGCGGGGACCTTCTTGTCCTTGAGGATGTCGAGGAGGCGCGGGCTGTTCTCGCTCGGGCCCGCGTCGAAGGTCAGGGCGACGCACTTGGCCCTGCGGCAGTCGACCGTGCCGAAACGGCCGGCCTCCCCGGAGACCTTGCGGGCGGTGCTCGGGCTGGTCGTGTCGTACCGCGTACAGCCGCTCAGACCGAGGGAGAGGGCTCCGGCGGCCGCCAGTACGGCGGCCGCTCGGAACCCTCTTCGTATTTTCATCATCTTCTCAGGTGCGGCAGGCATGCCAGCACTATACACACGGTGTATACACTGAGTGTGTAGCTATTTGAGCTGCGGTTTTTGGAGCTCAGGCCTCCCTGTAGGCAGTCAGTAGCGTGGTGAGCGCTCCCACGTAGTCGCCGCTCAGGGACAGGTGGTCGGCGTCCGCGAACGGCTTGGCCCAGGCGGCCGTGACCCGGTCGCCCGCCTTCCGCTGGACGATCAGCCGCGCCCGCTCGACGAGCGCGCGCCCGGCCGTCGCGCCGCGCACGTGCCGGGCCGCGAGCGCGAGTGCCCTGAGCGTGGGTTCGCCGCCGCCCCGCACCTTCGTCAGCGTCGTCAGCCCGTAGCCGTACGGGAACTGCGGATCGTACGAGGAGTCGCCCACGTTGATCGGCAGCTGCGCCTGCGACTTCGGCCAGGTGACCGGGAGCTGCCCGGTGAACGCCCGCTTGCCGTAGAGCACGTCGGCCACCCCGTCGCCCTCGGTGCCCGGCAGCCAGGACGCGACGAGGCCGTCGATGTCCGCGAGCCGGTCGCCGATCAGCTGCGGGCGGCCCGAGACCACCAGCACCACGCACTTCATGGCGCCGCAGACCTTGTCCACCGCCGCCTTGTCCGCGGCGGTCAGCTCCAGGTCGTTGCCGTTGCCGACGTCGCCCACGCCCTCCGCGTAGGGGGTCTCGCCGACGACGACCACGCCCACGTCGTACCCGGCGGTCGGCGCCGAGGCGTCCTTGGAGTAGTCGATCGCGGCGCCCGGGGAGGCCTTCTTCATCGCCTGGAGGATCGTGGTGCCGTCCGTGTTCTTCCCGGACCGGCCCTGCCAGGTGATGGTCCAGCCGCCGGTCTGGTTGCCGAGGTCGTCGGCGTTCGACCCGGCGACGTAGACCTTCTGGGACTTCTTGAGCGGCAGCACGTTGCCGGAGTTCTTCAGCAGTACCTGCGACTCGGCCGCGGCCTGCCGGGCCACGGCGCGGTGCGCGGTGCCGCCGATCTCGTCGAGGTGCGACGTGTCGGCATACGGCTTCTCGAAGAGTCCCAGCTTGAACTTCTGCGTGAGGATGCGCGACACGGCGTCGTCCACGCGCGCCTGGCTCACCCGGCCCGCCTTCACCTCGGCGAGCAGCGTCGACTCGAAGTCCGCGTAGGCAGTCGGCACCATGATCATGTCGAGGCCCGCGTTGATGGACGTACGGACGTCGGAGGCGTAGTCGCCCGGGATCTGGTCGATGCCCGCGTAGTCGCTGATGACGAAGCCGTCGAAGCCGAGCTTGTCCTTCAACTCCCCATTGATCATCGCGGCGTTCGCGTGCATCTTCACGGGGCCCTGGTCGTCGCCGATGATGTCGAGCGACGAGTACGACGGCATGACTGTGCCGACGCCCCGCTTCACGGCCTCACCGAACGGCGCGAGGTGCACCGCCTCCAGCTCCTGCCGCGTCACCTTCGTGACGCCCTGGTCGATGGTGTACGAGCCCGTGGTCGACGAGCCGTACCCGGTGCCGCCGTCGCCCACGAAATGCTTGGCGGTGGCCAGCACCTTGTCGTCACGGTCGAGGTCGTTGCCGTCCGCGCGGCCCTGGAAGCCCTGGATCATCGTCTCCATGGACTTCACCAGCGCGGGGTCCTCGCCGAACGACTCGTAGGAGCGGCCCCAGCGCTCGTCGCGCGTCACGCACAGGCAGGGTGCGAAGTCCCAGGGGATGCCGGTCGCGCGCACCTCGGAGGCGGTCACCGCGCCCGTCTTCTCGGCGAGTGCGGGGTCGCGGGTGGCGCCGATGCCGATGTTGTGCGGCAGGATCGTGGCGCCGACGACGTTGTTGTGGCCGTGCACCGCGTCCACGCCGTAGATCAGCGGGATCTGGAACCGCGTCGCCTGCGCCCGCAGTTGATAGCCGTCGATCATCTTGGCCCAGCCTTCGGGCGTGTTCGGGGTAGGAACCGAGCCACCGCCCGACAACAGCGAGCCGAGGTCGTAACCGGCGATGTCGCCAGGGGACTTGAGGGCGTTGCGCTCGGCCTGCGTCATCTGGCCGACCTTCTCCTCCAGTGACAGCCGGGAGACGAGGTCGGCGACCCGCTTCTTCACCGGGAGCTTCGCGTCGAGGTAGGGCAGCCCGTGCGCGTCGATGACGACCTGCGGGTTCTCGGCGGGCGGCTTGGCGCCGGTGACCGTCAGCTTCAGCGGGATCGTCTCGGCGCTCTCGGCCTTCTCGCGGTCCTTGGCGGTCGCGACCGTGACGGTCTTCGACGCGCCGGACGCGGTGCCCGCCGGGAAGGTGACCTTGCCGCTGACCGGTGTGTAGTCCTTGCCGGGCTCGGCGGTGCCGCCGTCGCTCGCGTACTCCACGGTCACGTCGTCCTCGATCGGGACGTTCCCGGTGGTCGTGACGGAGAGCCCGACCTTGGCCGCGCCGCCCTCCTTCACCGGGTACACCGCGGCGTCCGTCGACACCTGCGCCGTCAGCGCCTGATCGGCCTTGCCGTACAACTCGACGTCGTCGAGGGCGAACTGACCCTTCACGCCGGTCGGCAGCGTGAGGGCGTAACCCCACATCCGGTCGAGTCCGAGGACGTGGTCGATGCCGCCGACGGGCTGGTAGTCCGTGCGGTACGCGAACTGCGTGAACGGGATCTCGACCTGGTGCCAGCCCTGCCAGTCGTCCGTGAACGACGTGGTCCACAGCTCGGACGCCTCGCCGTGCGCGCCGCCGTCCTTGATCTCGAAACTGACCTTCCTGCCCGAACCGGGCGGCAGCGGCGCGGTGTTCTGCCCGTACCACCAGAAGCGGATGCCCTTGGACGCGGACCAGTCGTGGGCCGGCTGATCGGCGGCGTAGTCGTGCGTGAAGCCGCCGTAGCCGCTGATGTCGTACGAGCCTTCGAGCACTTTGGCGCCCTCGGGCGCGTCCGCGCGCTCCTTCAGCTCCAGCTGCGGGTTGTCGTCCGCGTCGCCGCCCCAGGTGAAGAGGCCCTCGGCGGGCTGCGGGGCGAACGGCACCTCGCCCTCGAAGCGGTCGACGGGCACGGGCGCCGGGTCGTCGGCCGAGGCCGTCCCGGCGGCCGTGAGGGGGAGCAGTCCCGCGGCGAGTGCGGAGACGGCGAGCAGGGCGGCCCGTCTTCTGCGGCCCGGTGCGGGGGTGTGTGTGAAGTGGCGCAAGATTCTCTCCCGATGTTCCCGTTGCGGGTGATGGTGGTGCATCGTGGAGTGCCTCAATTCAAGAGTTGAGTTAAAGGGGGTGCCGGGAGACCGTCAAGTCTTCGGAACGTAAAGGGAGTTGGCGGCCCGCCATCGATTGACAGCCGCGTCGCCGCCCCGGATCGTGTCAACTGTGTTGTGACACCTGACGGTTGGGGGACCGCGATGGGGTGGCCGGGGGACGCGTACGGCAGTGGGGCGGACCGGGCGGGCCGGGAGGGGGACGCGGGGCCCTCGGGAGGCGGCGGGTTCGGACCGCCGCCCGCGATGCCGCCGCCCGCGATGCCGCCCGCGCCCCCGCCGATGCCCACGCGGCCGCCGGAACCGCCGCCGGGCCCCGCCGACCCGGCCCGGGCGCTCGCCGCCGGCCTGCTCAACCTCTCCGGCCTGGGCCTGGGTTACGTGTTCCTGCGCCGTCGGCTGCTCGCCGCGCTGTGTCTCGCCGCGACGGCCGCGCTGCTCGTCGTCGCCCTGCCCGCCGACCCGGACGGAGTGCCGGGATGGGCACTCGTCGGATACCCGGCGCTGCTCCTGATCGCGGCGGCGGACGGGGCGCGCCGGGGCCTGCGCGCCCGCTCAACTTCCGTACAGAGAAGACCCGTTCTGGTCGTCGCCCTCGCGGTTGCCCTGCTCGCGGTGCCCGCCGGGGGAGCCGTCGCGTACACCGGGCTGCGGGACGACGCCGTCGAGGAGATGCTGCTCGACCGGCTCGCCGCGACCGACGCCCTCGTCCAGGACGCCTCCACCGCGGACTTCGCCCAGGCGCGCCCCGCCTACCGCACCGCCCTGGCCCGCTACCGCGCCCTCATCGTGGACCACCCGGACTCCCGCGCGGCGCACCGCGTCCACGGCAGCCTCGACACCTACTACAAGACGGTCGCCGCGCCGTACGCCGAGAAGGACCATTGCGCAGCGGTCCGCCCGCTCGAATACCTCCGCGACGTACCGACGTCCATCGACCGCGACACCCTCGGCTCCCTGGCCGCCTGGCCCGACAAGCCCCTCGCCGTCTCCCTCCTGGAATGCGGCACCGGGAAACTCGGCACCGCCGAGAGCGACGGACACGGCGGCGAACTCGGCCAACTCCTGCGTACGTTCCCGAAGTCCGCGCAGGCGGCGAAGGTGACGCCCGCGGTGCGCGCCGCCGTCGACCAGCGCGCGGGCGCCCTGTCCGGGGCGCAGCCGTGCCGCGCCACCGACGAGCTGCGCCGTATCGGTGACACGGCGAAGGCCCTGCCCGCGCCCGCCCCCGCACAGCTGCGGGGCAAGGTCGACGGGGCCGTGCGCGACGGCGCGTACGCGTGCGGGATGGACCAGTTCAAGGACGGGAAGTTCGCGGACGCCCGCAAGACACTCGCCGGCTTCGCGGGCACCTACAAGAGCGACCGGCGCGGCAGCCGCGCCCGGCAGGTGGCCATCGCCGCCGAGATCGCCGAGCAACGCCCCTCCGCGGGAACGCGGTTGCCGCCGACGCGCGCACCCGGCGGCACGCGCATGCAGATGGTGATCAGCAACGACGGTCCCGATCCGGTCGAGATCCTCTACACCGGGCCCGTCACCGGCCGCGTCACCATCGGCGGGTGCGACGCCTGCTCGACGTACGGCAGCGAGGCCGCGGGCAGCAGCAGGGCCTGCAAGGCGAGCGGCCGCACCTACCCGAAGAAGACGCTCCGGCTGCCCGCGGGGACCTACCACTTCCTGCACAAGCCCAGCGGCCCCTCGGCCACGGCCCGCAGTCGCGCCGCGGGCGGCAGCGTCCAGCCCGGATACACCTATACGCAGTGCAGTTATGTGGTGAGCAGCGGCCTCGGCGCGGATCTCTGAGGCCGGTGCCCGGCCGCCCCCGACGAACACCGCTCCACCGCGGCCCGGGTAGGCTGGACGGCGCGTCGGCCGGTGGCCGGCGCGCGGCGGTGGGGCTCGCCGCACCCAACCGCGGCTTGCACGCCGCCAACAGTCCCTACTTGCGACGATGTGCGTCCGTACCCTGCTACCGGTGCGGAGGCCCGGCGAGTAGGAGACGTATCAGTGGAAAAGGCCCGCGCGCCCCTGGCGGACGAACCTGTCGACCCCGACGCAGGACCACCCGCCCCCGCCCGGGGCTCCGAGCTGTGGCGGGGGCAGGGACCCGTCCTCGGGGTCGTCGCGCTCGGCGGCGCGCTCGGTGCCTCCGCCCGCTACGGCGCGTCGCTGCTCTGGCCGACGGTGCCCGGCGCCTTCCCCTGGACGACCCTCGGGGTGAACGCGGCCGGCTGCGCCGTCATCGGCGTCTTCCTGGTCGTGATCACGGAGAAGCGGGACGCCCACCGGCTCGTCCGGCCGTTCTTCGGCACCGGCGTCCTCGGCGGCTTCACCACGTTCTCCACGTACGCGGTGGACATCCGGCAGCTGACCGACCTCGGCGAGGCCCGCACCGCCCTCGGGTACCTGGCCCTGACCGTGTGCGTCGCGCTGGCCGCGGTGTGGACCGGCGCGCACCTCACGCGCCTTCTCGTCGTCGGACGGAGGCCCCGATGAACTGGCTCCTGGTGATCGCCGGCGCCATGGTCGGCGCCCCGCTGCGCTACGTCACCGACCGCGCCGTCCAGTCCCGGCACGACACGGTGTTCCCCTGGGGCACGTTCGCCGTGAACGTCGGCGGCTCCCTCGTCCTCGGCCTGATCACGGGCGCGGTCGCCGCGGGCGCCGCCTCGTCCCAGCTCCAGCTCCTGATCGGCACCGGCCTGTGCGGCGCCCTGACGACGTACTCCACGTTCTCGTGGGAGACCCTGCGCCTCGCGGAGACCGGGGCCCGCTTCTACGCGGCTGCCAACGTCATCGGCAGCGTCGCCGCGGGCCTCGGCGCGGCGTTCACGGGAGCGGCGCTGGCCCAGGCGTTCTGGGGCTGAGGGCTTTTCACGACGGGTCACCGGGCACGGCCGACAGCAGGCTGTGCAGGATCGGGCCGGCCGAACCGCCGCCGGTGACGCCCTGCTCCACGACGCAGGCGACGGCGACGTTCCCGCGCCGCGCGACGAGCCAGCCGTTGTTCTCCTCGCCCTCGGAGACCTCCGCCGTGCCGGTCTTCGCGCCGATCTCACCGGGCAGATCGGCCAGCACGTGCGCGGTCCCCTCGGTGACGGTCGCCCGCATCAGCGCGCGCAGCTGTGTGACGACGGGCCCGGGCAGCGCGGTGGTGGTCGTCGTGTCCTCGCCGCCGCGCACGATCACCGGCTGGTGGAACGTGCCGGACGCGGCTGTCGCCGTCACCGACGCCATGATCAGCGGATTCGCCTGGATGCGGCCCTGCCCGATCATCGACGCCGCCTTCTCCGTCTCGTCCTTCGGGACCGGCACCGACCCGTCGTAGGACGGGATCCCGACATGCCACTCCTGCCCGACCCCGAAGTACTTGCGCGCCACGTCCCCGAGTTCGGACCCGCCGAGCTTGCCGCGCAGGCTGATGAAGGCCGTGTTGCAGGACTCGGTGAAGTCCTTGCGGAAGGTCGCGCCGGGGAACTCGGACGTCTCGACGTTGTGGAACTCCTTGCCCACGGTGAGGTGCTTGGGACAGTCCACGACGTCGTCCGGCGCGACGGCGCCCTTGAGCAGCAGCGCGCTGCTCGTGACGATCTTCCAGGTGGAGCCGGGCGCGTACGTGCCCGAGACCGCGCGGTTGAAGCCCGTGGCAGGCGAGTTGGCCATGGCGAGCACCTCGCCGTTGTCGACGCGCAGCGCGACGAGCGAGGCGTTCTTGCCGCCGGCCTCGGCCATCGCCTTCTCGGCCGCGGACTGCCAGGAGGCGTCGAGCGTGGTGGCGACGGGCTCATCGGTGGTGGCCGCCTTCTTGCCGAAGCCGGTCTCCGTCCCCTCGACCTCGCCGGTGACCCGGTCGACGAGCCGGATCGCCCCGCGGGGGCCGCCGCCGCCCCCGGCGAACTGCGAGAGCACCGCCTGCAGGGACGGATAGGAGTCGCCGGTCAGTGAGGCGCCGGTGCGGTCGGTGACCTTCGGGGTGGCCGTGTCCTCGCGCTCCAGCCGGAACTTGGCGCTCTCGCTCAGATGCGGATGGACGAGCGACAGCTTCCAGTCCACCTTCCAGCCGCCGTTGTCCTGCGCGCGCAGGGGGAGCTGGGAGGTGTACGTCCATGTGCCGAGGCCCTTGACGGGCATCTTCGCGGTGAAGGGGACCCGGACCGAGCCGTCGTCGGCCCGGGTCGCCTCCGCCGCGGTCAGCCGGGGCTTGTCGATGTCGAGCCCGGCGGTGAAGTTGCGCAGCACCTCCTGCGCCGTGGCGGGGTTCGTGGTGCGGGCGGCCGCGCCGTCGAGGCGGCCGCCCGCCCAGTCCGCGAGGAACGCCCGGGCCGTGGCGGCCGCCGCCGGGTCGGGGGCCTCTTCGCCCCGGTCGAAGGGGCCGAGCCCCGCCGCGTACGCGCCGCCCGCGGCGACGGCGAGGACCACGGTCACGGCGACGGTGGCCTTGAGAGGAGAGGAAAGGTGCGTCATGCCGCGAGGAGAGCAATCCGTCCCCGTGCCTGTCCAAGTCCCATATCGATTGGAGATCAATCAAAATCGCATATCATTGCTGGTTGTGGACCTGATACGGCACCTGGAGTGCTTTGTGGCTGTTGCAGAAGAGTCACACTTCGGCCGCGCCGCGGCCCGCCTCGGCATGGCGCAGCCGCCCCTGTCGCAGCGCGTCCAGCGGCTGGAGCGGGAACTACAGGTCCGCCTCTTCGACCGCACCAGTAGACAGGTGACGATCACCAAGGCCGGGATGCTGCTGCTGCCCGAGGCGCGCGAGCTGCTCGCCCGCTCCGAAGCGCTGCGGGCCGCCGCACGCCGCATCCGGGACGGGGAGAGCGGGCTGCTGCGCGCCGCCCTGCCGCCGGACATCACGGGCGGCACCGTGGCCGCGGTCCTGACGGGCTTTCAGGAACGCAACTCGGGCGTGGAGTTGGAGCTGCACGAACTGTCCACCGCCGAACAGCTCGCACGCCTCGCCGCACACGAACTCGACGTCGGACTCATCCACCACCCCTGCGACGTGACCGGCCTCGAACTCGGCCCCGTGCTCCGCCGCGAGCTCGGCGTGCTGCTGCCGCGCTCCGCCCCGGCGGCCGCACGCGCCGAGGTCCCCCTCGCCGCGCTCGCCGGATCCGACCTGATCCTCTTCCCGCGCTCCGGCGCCCCCGCGCTCTACGACGACCTGCTCACCGGCTGCGCCCGCGGCGGCTACACCCCGGCCGCCGTCCGGCACGGGCAGGGCGCCAGCTTCGTCCGCGGACTCGTGCTCTCCGCGGGCGCCGTCGCCCTCGGCCCGCGCGACGCGGGGCCCGCCGAGGACGACGCCGACCTCGTGTGGCGGCCCCTGGCCGGCGCCCCGCTGGCCTGGCGGCACTCCGTCGCCTGGCCGCGCGGACACGGCGACGCCGCCGTGCGCGCCTTCGCCGACGCGGCCACGCACGCGCTGCGCACCACCGCCGGCGCCCGACCCGACACCCCCACGCGCCCCATGCACCTGCGCCCGGCAGCGGAGTACTGGCTGTGACGATCCGAACCGACACCCCCGACCGCATCCGCGCAGCCTTCGCCGACGCCGGCGTCACCGGCCGGCTGCACGCCCTCGACATCGACTCCGGCGACCGGCTCGGCGTCGGCCCGGACGAACCGGTGTGCACGGCGAGCGTCCACAAGCTCCCGCTGCTGGTCGCCCTGCACGAGCGGGCGGCTGCCGGACACCTCGACCTCACCGAGCGGATCGACTGCCCGCCCGACGGCCGCACCCCGGGGCCCACCGGCCTCGCCGCGATGCTGGACGCGGCGCGGCTCTCGGTGCGCGACCTCGCGTACCTGATGATGGCCGTCAGCGACAACGCCGCGGCGGACCTGCTGCTCGCCCGCGTCGGCCTCGACGCCGTCAACCGCACGACGGCCCGCCTCGGCCTCGAAGCGACGCACGCCGTGCACACCTTCGGCGCGATGATGGCCTCCATCAAGGAGGACGCGGGCCCCGCCGGTGCCCAGGCGCTGACCGACCCGCACGTCATCGGGCGGCTGCGCGCGCTCGACCCGGCCCGCTCCAACCGCAGCACCCCGCGCGACCTGACCCGGCTGCTCGCCGCCGTCTGGCGCGACGAGGCGGCGACGCCCGAACACGGCGCCGCCATAAGGCGCCTGATGGGCCTTCAGGTCTGGCCGCACCGGCTGGCTTCCGGCTTCCCGTTCGACGACGTGCACGTCGCGGGCAAGACCGGCTCGCTGCCGACGCTGCGCGCGGAGGCCGGCGTCGTCGAGTACCCGGACGGCGGCCGCTACGCCGTCGCCGTGTTCACCCGCACCGCGCAGACGGCGGCCACCCTGCCCGCCGCCGACGCGGTCATCGGCACGGCCGCCCGGATCGCGGTCGACGCGCTGCGCGCCGGGTAGCCGGGCCCGGTTCTCACGACCGGGTGGCGGTCCCGCACTCCTGGCCGTCGCCGCCTCTGATCGCGGTGCCGCGGTCGTACGGGTCGACGGCCGGGCCGTCCCCCTGCAGCGCGGCGTCGAGGTCGGGCCGGAAGAAGCCGGTGTAGGTGTCGCAGCCTGCGTTGGTGGTTTCGAGGCTGGTCCGCACGACGGAGAAGGTGCCCGACTCGGTCGTCGTCCTCGCCGGATCGTCCCAGTCCACCACCACCTCACGGCGCACGACGGTGCGCACCACTTCGTTGCTCCCGGACTCCGCGCGCACCACCGGGTACACGTACGTGACGTCGGAGGTGACCCTCAGCGCGCCGCGCCCGCCCTCCCGGAACGTCAGCCGTCCCCGGGTCTTGACGATGTCCCCGGCCACCACGTCGGCGTCGTCCAGAACCCGACCGTCTCCCTCGAAGGCGACGCCGCCGCGGTACGGCTCGTCCTCGACGCCCAGGACGGTCCGGCGGTCCTGGTGGGCCACTCCTACGGCGGCGCCGTGATCTCCGTGGCCGGCACCCACCCGAAGGTGGCGTCGCTGGTCTACATCGCCGCTTTCGCACCCGACAAGGGCGAGTCGGTGAACACCCTCATCGCGGACCCGCCGCCGGGCGCCGCCGTCCCGCCGATCCTGCCTCCCGGCGACGGCTTCCTGCTCCTGGACCGCGAGAGGTTCGCGGCCGCCTTCGCCGCCGACCTGCCCGCGGAACAGGCGGCGTTCCTGGCCGACTCCCAGGTCCCGTGGGGAGTCGACGCGCTCTGCGGCGCCGTGGCCGAACCGGCCCGGCGCTCGAAGCCCGGCTGGTACCTCGTCACGGCCGACGACCGCATGATCCCGCCGCCGGCCCAGCGCGCGATGGCGGAGCGGGCCGGCGCCCACGTCGTCGAGGTCGCCGCCGGCCACTCCGTCTACTTGTCGCAGCCGACCGTGGTGACCCCCCCCTGATCAAGCAGGCCGCCGGCCAGTGACCGCCCCGCCTACCGCGGCGCCCGCTGATCGAGGAGCGAGGCCCGGCCGAGCGGCACCGTGCGCCAGGACGTCTTCAGGTGACGGCCCGTCAGGGTGAGGGTGGCGTCGAGACGGTGGGGGGTCTCCAGGAACTGGACGGCGGCGCGCAGGACCGTGCCGTCCGTGTCCCAGGCCGCGCTGACGGCGACGGGCGGGGCGTCGGCGGTGCCTTCGGTCACCGCCCAGCCGTCCAGCCCCAGGGGAACCGTGAGGCCGGCGCCCGACGGGTCGGACAGGGTCAGGGTCCAGGTGCCGTCCGGGCCCGTCGCGAGGGACGCGCCGGCCGCGGGCTCCGCCCGCGCGCCAGGGGTGAACGGCGCGGACGTCCACGCTTTTGCACCGCTGCTGGGCGCGGCCGCCCCGGCAACCGCAGGGAGCGCCAACTCGGCCAGCTTGTCCGCGAGTTCGGAGTCCGCCTCCGGGGTGCCCTTGGCGCCGAGGGCCGGCAGCAGATGCTCCCAGGCCGCGTCCAGGAGATCCTGCATCTGCACGGTGGCAGCGGTGATCGCCACCACCGCGTCCCGCTCCGGCAGCACCAGGCAGAACTGTCCGTACGCACCGTCGCCGCGGTAACCGTGACGGCCCATCCAGAACTGGAACCCGTACCCCAGCTGCCAGTCCGGGCTCCCGTCGGGCGCCGGCGAGCGGTGGTAGGTCTCCACCTGGCTCCGCGTCGCCTCACGCACCCACTGCTCGGGCAGCAGCCGCTCGCCCTGCCACACGCCCCCGTTCAGGTACAGCTGGCCGAGGCGCGCGATCGCGTCGGTGGCGGTGTGCAGTCCGCTGAAGCCCATCACCCGGCCCGGGGTCTGCTCGCTCCACAGAGCCTCGCCGATGCCGAGCGGCCCGTAGAGCCGCTCGCGCAGATAGTCGTCGATATGGCGTCCGGTCACCTTCGAGACGATCGCCGCAAGCGTGTAGGTGTTGGGCTGGTTGTAGGCGAAGACGGTGCCCGGGTCGCGCTCCGGAGGGTTGAGCAGGAACCCGCGGACCGGCTCGGCCCGGTCGGTCCGGTGGGCGAGGACGATCTGCTCCTCCAGGTGGCCGCTGGCCATGGCGGCGACGTGGCGCACCAGCATGCCCCGGGAGCGCGGATCGGTGATGTCGTCGGCGAACTCGGGGAAGTAGGAGATGACCGGTGCGTCCAGGTCCAGCAGCCCGTCGCCGTAGGCCAGGCCGGCGGCCGTCGCGGTGAAACTCTTGCTCAGCGAATAGAGCAGATGAACGCGGTCCGGCCCGTACGGGGCCCACCAGCCCGCGGCGACGGTGCGCCCGCCGCGGAGCACCATGAGGCTGTGCGGCTCGATGCCGGGGTGCGCGTCGAGGGCGTCGACGAAGCGGGCGATGCCGCGGGCGTCGACGTCCGTCTCGGAGGGGGCGGCGGCCGGCAGCGAGCGTGCGGAGATCGGAGGGTGCGTCATGCAAGCATCCTCCGTCGGCCGATGACGCACCGTCCAGACGACCGTGCCACGAAGAAGATCGTCATCGGCGCGAGGTCTCGCCGGCCGGGTCTGCTCCCGCCCCGCGAAGAGTGCTGGGCGAATTGTTCACTAGTCGGGAGGAGGATGTCGGAAGTATCGCGAAGTACGGCTGAAGGTCATATGCCGTCGGTATTGTTCGGCTACCTGCCTTCGAGTGGATGGGTGGTGGGGATCCGCGCCAGTGGGTTCCAGGCCGATGGTCTCTTTGCCGGAGCAGAAGAGCTCTTGTGTGGTAAGGCCCGCAGCGCAGCACTGTGACCCATACCCGGTGGTGACGGTGGACGCGGTCGGCGTTGTGCTGTCGCACAACGAGAAGGCCGGTGTTCTGCTGGCGCGGATCGGTGTCGGCGTTGCCCTGGCCAGGGTCGCGCCCGCATGGCTGGTCGAGGCCCACCGACAGCATGTCAGCGGTACGGGGGAGAGGTTGACGGCATGGGCGTGCGGCCGGATCGGCGGGCACGGAGTGAAGGCGCTCGCGGGGCCGGGCGTGAACGGCACGGTGACCTGGTGGCTGGTCGGTGACAGTACTCCGCTGAGCGCCGCGCAGGAGCTCGCGCGCGAACGGGCGAGGGCCCGTCTGCTGCAGGAACTCTCCTCGGAACTGCTCGCCTCGCTGAACGTCGAGCACTGCGTGGCGGTGACCGTGCGACGGGCGGCGCGGCATCTGGCGGACGCGGCGGTCATCGTCGGGACGGGCGACGGACACATTTTCCCCGTGACGCGGTGCACTGCCGACGGGCGGATGGCGCAGGAGCGGATCGCCCTGGATCCCGGTCAACTCCCGGGCTTGACCGAGGCGTTGCTGGGGCTCCCCGCGGGGTCCTCCCGCTGGATCGATCCCCACCAGGTGCCGTCCTGGGCGATGCCCGACAGCTTCGTGGACGACCCCGCCGACATCGGTTCGATGGTCGTGGTGCCGTTACCGGGGCACGGCGCGCCGGTCGGATGCCTCATTCTGCTGCGCCATCGCCAGGAAGAGGCGTTCACCCCCGGTGAGGAGTCCTTCGCCCAGCTCTTCGCCGCCCGCGCCGGCGCCGCCCTGTCCATAGCCCGCAGCCACGCCCGCCAGGCGCACATCACCGAAGTGCTGGTGCGCGACCTGCTGCCGCCCGACCTCGGCCGGGTACAAGGCATCTGCTTCTCCGGCCGCTACCGTGCGTCGGCCGCGGGCGAACGCATCGGCGGCGACTTCTACGACCTGCACCCCGCCGACGCGCCGGAAGCCGAGACCGTCGCGGTGCTGGGTGACGTATGCGGCAAGGGGCTGGAAGCCGCGGTCACGGCCGGCAAGGTGCGCAACGCGCTGACGGCACTGGTGCCGTTCGCCGCCGACCACACCCGCCTGCTGACCCTCCTCAACAGCACACTGCTGTCCTCGGACCGGACACCCTTCGTGACGCTGGCCCTGGCCACAGCGGTACGAAAGGACGCACAGGTACGGCTGCGCATCACGAGCGCGGGCCATCCCGTCCCGCTCATCGTGCGCACCACCGGCCACGTCGAACAGACGCGGACCAGCGGCACACTGATCGGCGCGTTCGCCGACCTCGAGTTCGAGACCGCCGAAGTCACCCTGGAACCGGGTGACACCTGCCTGCTGTACTCCGACGGGATCACCGAAGCACGTGGCGGGCCGTTGGGGGACGTGATGTTCGGCGAGGACAGGCTGCGCACCGTGCTGGCCCAGTGCGCCGGGATGCCGGCCGAGGTGGTCACCGAACGCGTGCAGCTGGTCGCGGCCCAGTGGGTGGGGGAGGGCCGGCATGACGACATGGCCGTTCTGGCGATCGGCGCACCCCGCGACACCGTCCGACAACTCTGAACGAGCAACTCCGAACGAGCCAACCCCGAGAAGGTGAACCGCGTGAACGGTGACAAGGACACCAACTCCCTCGCCGAGTGGCGTGATCGACTGTGGCAGGCGCTCGGTGAGTGCGACGAGACCCGCGCCGTCGCCATCGTGCGCGGCGCGATCGACGCGGCAGAACCCGAGCAGGCACCCGCCGAGGACATGTCGGCTACTGAACGGCTGCTCGCCGCGGGCGAGCGGGTCCTGCTCGAACTGATCGCCCCGGCTCAGGAGCGGGTGGGTCTGGCCTGGGCGGCCAATGACATCACGGTGGCGCAGGAACACGCTGCCACGGCGATCAGCGAGAGGTGCATCTCAGCAGTCGCCGACGCCACCACCCCCGCCCGTGCCGGCACATTTGTGGGAAGGGTCCTGGTGGCATGCGTCGACGGCGAGTGGCATGCCCTGCCCACACGACTGCTCAGTGAGGTGCTGCGGCTTCGGGGCTGGCGTGTCGACTATCTCGGGGCGCAGACCCCCACCGAGCATCTGGTCGCGCACGTGCACCGCACCGGTGCACAGGCGGTGCTGCTGTCCTCGTCCATCCCGACGCTTCTGCCCGGCGCCCACAACGCGATCACCGCGTGCCAGGGGACCGGCGTCCCGGTGCTCGCGGGAGGAGCCGCGTTCGGCCCGCAGGGCCGCTATGCGCGGCTGATGCGAGCCGAGTGGGCGGCAGACGCGCCCGGCGCGGCCGCCGTACTCGGCCGGCGCCCGACGGGGCCCGGTGCGCACGCGACCCGCATGCCCGGTATGGACCTGCCCCACCTGGGCGACCAGGAATACACCATGGTCAGCCGAAGCAAGCTGCAGTTGGTCAAGCAGACCCTCGCCGACGTCGAGGTGGACTGTCCCGAGATGAGCCGGTACAGCGAGTACCAGCGGGAACGCACCGTCGAGGACATCGACTTCATCGTCGGCTACCTCGCCACGGCCGTCTACGTCGACGACCCCGACCTGTTCAGCAGGTTCATCACGTGGACCGCGGACATTCTGGAAGCCCGCGGCGTCCCGTCACGGAGCCTGCTGCCCGCTCTGGACTCGCTGCTGAACCAGCTCAAGGATTTCCCCCGCGCGACCGGCATCCTCGCCACCGCCCGCGGCCTCCTCGCGCCGGCTTGAGGAGTTCAGAGCCAGTCCCGGCGCTTGAAGATGACGTACAGACTGGTGCAGACGACTGCCATGAGCGCGATCGCGAAGGGATAGCCGAGCAGCCAGTGCAGCTCCGGCATGTGGTCGAAGTTCATGCCGTAGATCGTTCCTACGAGCGTGGGCGCGAACAAAATCGCCGCCCACGACGAGATCTTCTTGATCTCCTCGTTCTGCTCGAACCCCGCCTCCGCGAGCGCCCGCATCTCCGCGTTCTGCTGCTGCGTGACCAGCGTCGCGTTCACCGTGAGGATGTCGGCGAGAGCCTGGCGGAAGCCGTCGACGCGTTCGCTGGTGTGGGTGACGTGGTCGGCGACGTCGCGCAGGTAGCGCTGCAGTTCCTCGTCGGTGCCGTACTTCGCGAAGCCCGCCATCAGGGCGTGCAGCATGCCGACCAGGGGGCGGGTCGCGCGCTGGAACTCGACCATTTCGCGGGAGAGTTCGTAGATGCGGCGCGAGACCTGCGGGGCGCCGGAGAAGACCTCGGTCTCGATCTCGTCGATGTCGTTCTGGACGCCGTCGACGACCGGGACGTAACCGTCCACGACCGCGTCGAGGATCGCGTACAGGATCGCCTCGGGGCCCAGCTTGAGGAGTTCGGGGCTCGCCTCCATGCGGTGGCGTACGGCCGACAGATCGGGGGCCGCGCCGTGGCGCACCGTGATGACGAAGTCCGCGCCGACGAACACGTGCAGTTCGCCGAAGTCGACCTCCTCGGACGCGTCCAGATAGCGGGCCGCGCGCAGGACGACGAAGAGGGTCTCGCCGTAGCGCTCCAGCTTCGGGCGCTGATGCGCCTCAAGGGCGTCCTCGACCGCGAGCTGGTGCAGGTCGAACTCGGCGGCCAGCGACTTCAGTTCGGCCTCCGTCGGGCGGGCGAGACCGATCCAGGCCACGGTGCGCGGATGCTCGTGCAGCTGCCGGTACGTGTCCGTGAGCGTCTCGGGACTGGCCACCCGCAGGCCGTCCCGGTACAGCGCCGTGTGCACGACGCTGTCCTCCGGCTCCAGCGGCGACGCCCCCTCGGCGGCAGGTGGCGCGGGCGGCTGGGCCGCCGGGCCCGCGGCCGAACCCCGGCGCCAGGTGTAGCGGCGCGCACCGCCGCGCTGGTCCCGGTCCGGTCGCTCCTGCCGTCGCGGCATCGCCGCCTCCTTCCGCCGTCGGTCCCGGGCAGCGTAACCAGCGAAGGTGTCGCACCTCGGGAGCGGCGTCCAGGGGCGCCCGACGCCATCTAGGACAGGCGCTGGCCTCGATGACCGCTACCGTCCCCGTATGACGACGAAGCCGATGACCGTCCGCGCCCTGGGCCGGGCCACCCTGGAGCGCCAACTGCTGTTGCGGCGCGCACCGTTGGACGTGGCCGAGGCCGTCGCCCACCTCGTCGGGCTCCAGGCGCAGGAGGTCCGGCCGCCGTACGTCACCCTCGCCGCCCGGCTCGCCGGCTTCAGACCGGCCGCTCTCTCGACGGCACTGGAGGAGCGGCGTGTGGCCCGCCTCGTCACGATGCGCTCCACGATCCATCTGCACACCGCCGCGGACTGCATGACGCTGCGCCCCCTCGTGCAGCCCGCCCGCGAGCGGGAGCTGCGCATGTTCCGCAAGGGGCTCGTCGGCGTGGACCCGGCGCGGCTGTGCGCCCTGACCCGGGAGTACGCCGAGGCCGAGCCGCGCACCCCGAAGGAGCTGCGGGAGCTGCTCCTGAAGGAGTGGCCCGCGGCCGACCCGCAGTCCCTGTCGGTCGCCGCCCGCTGCTCCCTGCCGCTCGTCCAGGTCACCCCGCGCGGCCTGTGGCGGCGCGGCGGCGGCGTGCGGCTGACCACCGCCGAGCGGTGGCTGGGGCGGGAGTCCGAGGCGACACCGACGGCCGATGCCACCATCCTGCGCTACCTCGGCGCCTTCGGTCCCGCCTCCGTGCGGGACTTCCAGCAGTGGGCGGGGCTCACCCGCACCAGAGAGGCCTTCGAGCGACTGCGCCCGCGCCTCGTGACGTTCCGCGACGAGCACGGCGCCGAGCTGTTCGACCTGCCCGAAGCGCCCCGCCCCGACGAGGACGTCCCGGCGCCGCCGCGGCTCCTCGCCGAGTTCGACAACCTGCTGCTCTCGCACGCCGACCGCACCCGCGTGGTGCGGGACGCCGACCGGGGCCGCACCTGGCAGGGCAACGTGGCCCATGCCACCTTCCTCGTCGACGGCACGGTCGCCGGACTGTGGGCCCTCAAGGAGGGCGGGCCCGGCAGGGGCGAGGGCAGCTCCCTCACCCTGGAACCCTTCCGCGAGCTGACCCGCGCCCAGCGCGACGAACTCGTCGCCGAGGCGGAGCGCACCGCCGCCGTCCTGGAGGCGCCCGGCGCGGTCACCGTGGACTTCGGCACCGTACGGAAAGCGGTGCGGAAAGCCGCGCGGACATAGCTCAAGGTCCGCGAGAAGGTCAGTCCGCGCGGCCCGTCGCCGCGACCGTCACACCCAGTCCGATCAGCGCGAAGCCACCCGTCCCGCCGATCAGTGAGAGACGGCGGTCCGAGCGCGCGAACCAGTTGCGCGCCGCCGACGCCGTCAGGCCCCACAGCGTGTCCGTGACAAGGCCGATGGAGATCGGCACGAGCCCCAACAGCAGCCTCTGCGCGGGCAGTCGGCCCGCGTCGTGGTTCACGAACTGCGGCAGCACCGCTGCGAGGAACACGATGCCCTTCGGATGGGTGAGCCCCACCAGCGCCCCGTCGAGCACGGTACGCAGATCACCGCGCGCCGGGCCCACGGGACCGCTGATGTCCGCCGCCTTCATGGCGTGCCGGTGCCGGAACGCCTGTATGCCGAGGTGGACGAGGTACGCGGCGCCCGCGAGCTTTACCGCGACGAACAGCTCCGCCGAGCGCTCCACCAGAGCCCCGATGCCGAGCGCCACGGCCACCACCAGCAGGTACGAGCCCACCACATTGCCGAGCGCCGTCGCCACCGCCGTGGAACAGCACGCTCGGCCCCGGAACCACGATCACCAGCAACGACATCGCGGCGAACGCCAGGAACCGGTCCGTCGACACCATGTGCCTCACCCCCGCACACCATTGAAGACCATCCCACTGACAAGCACCGAGCCGCGCGGGGCGGACGCCGGGCCGGTACCGGAAGAATCACGGCAGCAGCCCCGCCCGCCGCGCCGCCACCACCGCCTCGCCCCGGGTGTGCGCCCCGAGCTTGCGCATGGCGGCGCGGAGATATCCCTTGACGGTCTCCGGGCGCAGCCCGAGCCGTTCGGCCGCCGCCGCGTTCGTCGTGCCCGCCGCCACGCAGACGAGGACGTCCACCTCGCGGGGTGCGAGGACCACCGCCGCCTCCCGCGCCCGCGGTGCCGAGGCCGACGCCAGCCGGCCGCACACCGCGAGGAGTTCGGCCCGCAGCACCGGGTCGACGATCTTCGGGGCGAGCGCCCGCAGCGCCCCGTGCGCCTCGCGGACCTCCTCCCAGGCGCCGGCCCCGTCGCACACCGGCGTGGTCGCTGCCGCCAGCAGCGTCCGGGCCTCGTCCCGCACCACCAGCGCCTGCTCCACGTCACGGGCCGCTGTCATCGCCGCGCCCAACGCCCGGTCGCCCAGCGGATGAGCCGCGCGCAGCGCCCCGTACAGCACGCCGCGCACCCGGCGGCGTACGACGACGGGCACCGCGAGGACCGAGCGCAGCCCCTCGGCCTCGACGGCGGCGTCGTACTCGTGGCTGATGTGCCGTGAGCCCTGATAGTCGGTGACCGCGCAGGCCCTGGCCAGGGTGAGGGCCTTGCCGCCCAGGCCGTTGCCGGCCGACACCGCGAGGCCGCACAGTGCGCTCGTCGCCGCGCCGCTCAGCTCGGCGATCCGGACCTGGCCCGCGCTCGGAGTGAGCCCGCCGAACGCCACGGGCAGCCCCGTGCCCCGGCGCAGCCGCACCAGCGCCGCGCGTATCTCGACCGCCTCGGCGGCTTCTGCCGTCACCCTCGATCTCCTCGCCGTGCTCTGTTCACCCCCGTTCGGGGGTGGTGAGACCTGCGTCACGCGTACACGATGGCAGACACGGTTGCCCATGGCACGGTCCCGCGTGCCGAGGCCCCGTGGCACGCCCCCATGCCTCGGTCCGCGACGACGCGGGACGAGCAAGGACTCCAGGAGCGCACATGACGACGCCGGACAGCCCCACGCAGCAGTTCCGTACGGCCCGGGACTTCCTGCTGCAACACGCGCAGGACTACGGGACGGCGTACGAGGGCTTCGCCTGGCCCCGGCCCGACCGGTTCAACTGGGCCCTCGACTGGTTCGACGTCATCGCCGACGGCAACGGCAAGACCGCCCTGCACATCGTCGAGGAGGACGGCGACGACCACCGCTTCTCCTTCGACACGCTGCGCCGGCGCTCGAACCAGGTAGCCGGCTGGCTGCGCGCCCAGGGGGTGCGGCCGGGCGACCGGGTCCTGCTGATGCTGGGCAATCAGGTCGAGCTGTGGGAGGTGATGCTCGCCGTGATGAAACTGCGGGCCGTCCTCATCCCCGCCACCCCGCTGCTCGGCCCCGCCGACCTCACCGACCGCGTCGAGCGCGGCCGCGCGCGGCACGTCGTCGTCCGCCCCGAGGACGTCGCCAAGTTCGCCGAGGTGCCGGGGGACTACCACCAGATCGTCGTCGGCGGAGAGGCGCCGGTCGAGGGGTGGCTTTCGTACGAGGACGCGGCCGACGCCCCTGACACCTTCGAGCCCGACGGAGTGACCTTCGCCGACGACCCGCTGCTGCTGTACTTCACGTCCGGCACGACGGCCCGGCCCAAACTCGTCGAGCACACCCATGTCTCCTACCCGGTGGGGCACTTGGCGACGATGTTCTGGATCGGACTGCGCCCCGGCGACGTCCATCTGAACATCTCCTCGCCCGGCTGGGCCAAGCACGCCTGGTCGAACTTCTTCGCGCCGTGGAACGCCGAGGCGACCGTCTTCCTCTACAACTACACGCGCTTCGACGCGGGCCGGCTGATGGCCGCGATGGACCGCGCGGGCGTCACGTCGTTCTGCGCGCCGCCCACCGTGTGGCGCATGCTCATCCAGGCGGACCTCACCCAACTCGCCACGCCTCCGAGGGAAGTGGTCGCCGCTGGGGAACCGCTCAACCCCGAGGTCATCGAGCAGGTCAAGCGCGCGTGGGGCATCACCATCCGCGACGGTTTCGGGCAGACCGAGACGGCCGTGCAGGTCTCCAACAGCCCCGGCCAGCTGCTCAAGACGGGCTCCATGGGCCGCCCCAGCCCCGGCTACAAGGTCGAACTCCTCGACCCCGTCACCGGCGAACCCGGCGCGGCCGAGGGCGAGATCAGCCTCGATATGGCCGCGCATCCGGTCGGCCTGATGGTCGGCTATCACGGCGACCCGGAGCGCACCGCGGAGGCGATGGCGGGCGGCTACTACCGCACCGGCGACATCGGTTCCCGCGACGCCGACGGCTACCTGACGTACGTGGGGCGCTCCGACGACGTCTTCAAGGCCAGCGACTACAAGATCAGTCCATTCGAGCTGGAGAGCGCCCTCCTGGAGCACGAAGCCGTCGCCGAGGCGGCGGTCGTGCCCGCGCCCGACACGCTCCGGCTCTCCGTCCCGAAGGCGTACATCGTGCTCGCCGAGGGCTTCGAACCCGGCCCGGACACCGCCAAGTTGCTCTTCGAACACTCCCGCGCCGTCCTCGCCCCGTACAAACGGCTGCGCCGTATCGAGTTCGCCGAGCTGCCCAAGACCGTCTCCGGCAAGATCCGCCGCATCGAGCTGCGCGAACGCACCGCGCAGGGCTCGGCCGGCGAGTACCGCGAGGAGGACTTCCGGTGACGACGGAACTCTCGTACGCGCACGGCACCGGCACCACGCCCCTCCTCGGCGACACCATCGGCGGCAACCTCCAGCGGGCCGTCGAGGCCTGGCCGGACCGCGACGCCCTCGTCGACGTGGCGAGCGGACGGCGTTGGACCTACGCCCAATTCGGAGATGCCGTAAGTCAGTTGGCACGCGGGCTGCTCGCTCGCGGTGTCGCCAAGGGGGATCGTGTCGGCATCTGGGCCGTCAACTGTCCCGAGTGGGTCCTCGTCCAGTACGCGACCGCCCGGATCGGCGCGATCATGGTCAACATCAACCCGGCCTACCGGGCGCACGAGTTGGCGTACGTGCTGAAGCAGTCCGGTGTCTCGGTGCTGATCTCGTCCCCCGGTCACAAGGGCGTCGACTACCGCGAGCTGGTCGGCGAAGCCGCCCCCGAATGCCCGCGGTTGCGTGAGCGCGTCTTCATCGGCGATCACAGCTGGGACGCGCTCGTCGCCGCCGCGGCAGCGGCAGAGCCCGGGCAACTGGCCGCACGCGAGGCGGAGTTGTCGTGCGACGACCCCGTCAACATTCAGTACACCTCCGGCACCACCGGCTTCCCGAAGGGTGCCACGCTCTCCCACCACAACATCCTCAACAACGGCTACTGGGTGGGCGAGACGGTCGGATACAGCGAGCAGGACCGGGTCTGTCTGCCCGTGCCCTTCTACCACTGTTTCGGCATGGTGATGGGCAATCTGGGAGCCACTTCGCACGGCGCCTGCATCGTCATCCCCGGCCCGTCCTTCGAACCGGCGGCGACACTGCGGGCCGTGCAGGACGAGCGGTGCACGTCGCTGTACGGCGTACCGACGATGTTCATCGCCGAGCTGAACCTGCCCGACTTCGCCTCGTACGATCTGTCCTCGCTGCGCACCGGCATCATGGCGGGCTCCCCGTGCCCCGCCGAGGTGATGAAGCGGGTCGTCGCCGAGATGCACATGGCGGAGGTGTCCATCTGCTACGGCATGACCGAGACCTCGCCCGTCTCGCTGCAGACCCGCCGCGACGACGACCTGGAACGCCGCACCGGCACCGTGGGCCGCGTCCTGCCGCACATCGAGGTCAAGGTGATCGACCCGGTCACCGGCGTCACGCTGCCGCGCGGCGAACCCGGCGAGCTCTGCACCCGCGGCTACAGCGTGATGCTCGGCTACTGGGACGAGCCGGAGAGAACCGCCGAGGCCATCGATCCCGGCCGGTGGATGCACACCGGGGACCTCGCGGTGCTGCGCGAGGACGGCTACGCGCAGATCGTCGGCCGCATCAAGGACATGATCATCCGTGGCGGCGAGAACGTCTATCCCCGCGAGATCGAGGAGTTCCTGTACGGGCATCCGCGGATCGCCGATGTGCAGGTGGTCGGCGTGCCGCACGAGAGGTACGGCGAAGAGGTGCTGGCCTGCGTGATCCTGCGGGACCCGGCCGACGGACTCACCCTCGACGAACTGCGCGCCTACTGCCGTGACCGGCTCGCGCACTACAAGGTTCCGACGCGCCTGCGGATTCTCGACTCCTTTCCGATGACGGTCAGCGGGAAGGTCCGCAAGGTGGAACTGCGGGAAGGGTATAGGGAGTTGTAGAGGGTGTGCGGCGGCTACAGCTCGCGCCGCATGCAGACCCTCGGCCACCGGTCGAGTCCGCTGTCCGCCTCCGCCGCGCGCAGGGAGCGCAGGCCCGGAGTCAAGGCGGCCTCGCTGAGCCGGCGGAAACCGAGACGCTCGTAGTAGGGAGCGTTCCACGGCACATCGGCGAAGGTGGTCAAGGTGAGTCCGGCCAGGCCCTGGTCGCGCGCGCAGTCGGCGGCACACGCGATCAGGGTCTGGCCCACGCCGCGCCGGGCGGCGTCCGGGTGCACGGTGACCTGCTCGATGTGGAAGGCGCCGTCGATCACCTCGGCGACGAGATACGCGACCACCGTGCCGTCGTCCTCCACGGCGACCCAGGCGTGTCCCGCGCGCCGGTAGCGGTCCAGCTCCTCGATGGTGGGTGGCGCGTCGTCGGCGACGGCGGCCATGCCGAGCGGGCGGAAGGCGGCGCCCGCCGCGACCTCGATGTCCTGGAGGCGGGGCAGTTCGGCCGGCTCGGCGCTGCGAAGGATCATCGGGCCAGTATCGCGGCGGCGCCGGATCAGGCCCCGCTCGCGATCAGTTCGTCCGCCGGGCTGTTCACCGGCTGCGGCACCCCGGCCAGGTCGAGGACGAACAGCGGGACACCGAGTTCGTCCGCGCGGGTGCGGGCCCCGTCCGCGTACCCGGCGAGCGAGAAGAACACGGACGCCGCGGACTCGGTCATCGACTGGAGCCACAGGCACTCCACGTCGCGCTCCGTCGCGGGCCGTACCGACGGCTCGATCTGGGCGACGACGCCCTGCGCCGCGAGGCCGATGCCGGACACGGGACGCTGGTCGGCGCGGCGCACGTCCCGGTAGCCGAGCCAGCGCAGATACAGCGCGGCGGCGGTCACCGCGTCGCGCGCGGTACGGATGGCGACGGGCTGGAACGCGGGCCGCGGCGTGGCCGCCGTCCGCGGCAGCGGTATGTGGGAGGGCACGGGGGCCTGGTCGCTCTGGACCGGGACGCGCAGCAGGGTGCCGCAGTCACAGCCCAGCTCCGGGCGGGGCCAGCGGTCGCGGCGGCCGCACATCGGGCAGCGCAGGGTGACCCAGTCGTCGGCCCAGGTGCGGTCGCTGACCGGCTCGGCGGCGGCGCCGCGCAGCAGCGGGGGAGCGACGGGAGCGCCGCACGCGCAGGGCAGCACCGCGGGTTGGTAGAGGTGTTCGCGCAGGCAGGCGGGACACCGTACGCGTACCGGCTCGGCCATGGCGCACCCCCTCGGGCCCCGCGGGTTCCACTTCGACGTCTGTCTCATCATCCACCTTGACGGCCTCCGAGACCCCCCTCTACATTGCTTCCATATAGCAGAACATAGTTTCCGCATTATGGAAACTCTGCAACGTGAAAGCACGACGGAATTCAGAGCTCGCCGCGGGGCGCGACGGGAGCGCGAATCCGACATCCGGACACAGACGTACTCAGTCACAGCAGAAGTCGGGAGCACTCATGGCTCGAATGACCGCCGCCCGCGCGGCCGTTGAGATCCTCAAGCGCGAAGGCGTCAGCAACGCGTTCGGCGTGCCCGGAGCCGCCATCAACCCCTTCTACAAAGAGCTCAAGGGGAGCGGTGGCATCGACCACACGCTCGCCCGCCACGTCGAGGGCGCCTCGCACATGGCCGAGGGCTACACCCGCGCGAACCCGGGCAACATCGGTGTCTGCATCGGCACGTCGGGCCCGGCCGGAACCGACATGATCACCGGCCTGTACTCCGCCATCGGCGACTCGATCCCGATCCTGTGCATCACCGGCCAGGCGCCGAGCCACCTCCTGCACAAGGAGGACTTCCAGGCCGTCGACATCGCCTCCATCGCCAAGACCGTGGCGAAGATGGCCGTCACCGTCCTGGAGGCCGCACAGGTCCCCGGCGTGTTCCAGCAGGCGTTCCACTTGATGCGCTCGGGCCGTCCCGGACCGGTCCTCATCGACCTGCCGATCGACGTCCAGCAGACCGAGATCGAGTTCGACCCGGAGACGTACGAGCCGCTGCCGGTCTACAAGCCGGCCGCGACCCGCGCCCAGATCGAGAAGGCGATCGGCTTCCTCCTGGAGTCCGAGCGGCCGCTGATCGTCGCGGGCGGCGGCATCATCAACGCCGACGCGAGCGACCTGCTCGTCGAGTTCGCCGAGCTGACCGACACCCCTGTCGTGCCTACGCTGATGGGCTGGGGCACGATCCCCGACGACCACGAGCTGAACGCGGGCATGGTCGGCCAGCAGACCGGCCACCGCTACGGCAACGCCACGTTCCTGGAGTCGGACTTCGTCCTCGGCCTCGGCAACCGCTGGGCCAACCGCCACACCGGCTACAAGCTCGACGTGTACCGCGGTGAGCGCAAGTTCGTGCACGTCGACATCGAACCGACCCAGATCGGCAAGATCTTCGCCCCGGACTACGGCATCACCTCCGACGCCAAGGCCGCGCTCGAACTCTTCGTCGAGGTCGCACGCGAACTCAAGGCAGCGGGCAGGCTCCCCGACCGCTCCGCGTGGGTCGCCTCGCACCTGGAGCGCAAGGAGACCCTCCTGCGCCGTACGCACTTCGACAACATCCCCATGAAGCCGCAGCGCGTCTACGAGGAGATGAACAAGGCGTTCGGCAAGGACACGCGGTACGTCACCACGATCGGCCTCTCGCAGATCGCCGGCGCCCAGATGCTGCACGTCTACAAGCCGCGGCACTGGATCAACTGCGGCCAGGCGGGCCCGCTCGGCTGGACCATCCCGGCCGCGCTCGGTGTCGCCAAGGCAGACCCGGACACGCAGGTCGTGGCCCTCTCCGGCGACTACGACTTCCAGTTCATGATCGAGGAACTGGCGGTCGGCGCCCAGCACCGCATCCCCTACGTCCACGTCCTGGTGAACAACGCCTACCTGGGCCTGATCCGCCAGGCCCAGATCGGCCTCGACATCAACTTCCAGGTCAACCTGGAGTTTGAGAACCAGAACAGCCCCGAGCTCGGCGTCTACGGCGTCGACCACGTCAAGGTCGCCGAGGGCCTGGGCTGCAAGGCGATCCGGGTGACCGACCCGGACGAGCTGGGCGAGGCCCTGGAGCGGGCCAAGAAGCTCGCCCAGGAGCACCAGGTCCCGGTCGTCGTCGAGGCGATCCTGGAGCGCATCACGAACATCTCGATGAGCCCCACGGCCGACATCAGCGCGGTCAAGGAGTTCGAGGAGATCGCGACGGAGCCGGGGCACGCGCCCACGTCCATCCGTCCGCTGAAGGTCTGACCCCGGCCCTTCGGGGTGCGGGTGAGGGGGCGGGCCCACCGGTTGACGACCGGTGGGCCCGCCCCCTTTTGGCGGGTGCGCCGGGGTGCGGGGACGGGGTGTGGGGCGCGGTGTGGGCGGTGGGTCCGTGTCGCGTCTGCCTGGTTGTTGTCGCCTCGCGGTCCGTCCGTCCGCTGTGGTTGTCCGCGCCCCGCGGCGGAGCCGCTGATCGGCGCTGCCCCGCACCGCTGAAGGCGCACTCCGCGCACCCCGGTGACGCCGCCGGCGCGGGGCATGCCGAAGCCCCGGGTACGGACCGTCGTACCCGGGGCTGGTTCAGGAGGTTGGTGCCGTCCGACGGCGCGCGACTGGCGGAACATGCATGCGTGCCGCCGGACGGAATTCGGTGTCCCGTAAGGGAGTTGGCTGGGACCGCGGCGGCTGTCGTGTTCTGCGACAGTTTCGTCGGCCCCCTCCCTCAGGTCGAAAGGGGGGCGACGGGACCTTCACCACCGCACTGGCTCGCATGAACACGGAGCCGCCGCGGTCCTCGTCCTCCCGCAGCCGCCTGCGCGTCCACCCCTCATCCGGGTCGCGCAGGCGGTGCGGGCCTGTGCGTACGAAGCCGACCTCCCGTCAAGCTCCGTACGCAGTCTGTGGGGTGATTGGCCGTCAGTCCTCGCGCAGGGCGCGGACCGCTTCCTCGACGCGCTTGCCGTAGTCCGGGTCGGCGGCGTGGAAGTGGGCGACGTTCTTCTCCACGATGTCGTCGCGGGAGACCTGCGAGAGACCGCCGGCGATGTTCGCGACGAGGCGCTGCTTCTCGTCCTCCGACATCAGGCGGTACAACAGGCCCGCCTGGAGGAAGTCGTCGTCCTTGGTGTGGGCCGGGGCCTCGTGCGTACCCGTGTGGCCGGAGACCGCGAGCGGCGCGGCGAGCGCGTTGCCGGTCTCGACCGGGCCGTCGAAGGAGTTCGGCTCGTAGTTCTTGCGGGAGCGGGCGTAGGCGTTGGCCGCCATGAGGCCGTCCCGGCCGTAGTTGTCGGCGCCGCCGACGACGGCCTTCGGCGCGTTCACCGGGAGCTGGGTGTGGTTGACGCCCAGGCGGTAGCGGTGCGCGTCCGCGTAGGCGAACAGCCGGCCCTGGAGCATCTTGTCCGGCGAGGGACCGATGCCGGGCACGAAGTTGTTCGGGGAGAACGCGGCCTGCTCGACCTCGGCGAACACGTTGTCCGGGTTGCGGTCCAGGACCATCCGGCCCACGCGCTGCAGCGGGTAGTCCGCGTGCGGCCACACCTTGGTGAGGTCGAACGGGTTGAACCGGTACTCCGCGGCCTCGGCCGCCGGCATGATCTGCACGTACAGCGTCCAGGACGGGTTCACGCCGCGCTCGATGGCCTGCAGCAGGTCCGTCTGGTGCGAGTTGGGATCCTTGCCGGCCAGCTCCGCGCCCTGCTCGGCGGAGAGGCAGCGGATGCCCTGGTTCGTCTTGAAGTGGTACTTCACGAAGAAGGCTTCGCCCTGCTCGTTCGTCCACTGGTAGGTGTGCGAGCCGAAGCCGTTCATGTGGCGGTACGACGCCGGGATGCCGCGGTCGCCCATCAGCCAGGTCACCTGGTGCGTGACCTCGGGGGAGTGCGCCCAGAAGTCCCAGACGTTCTCCGGCTCCTGCTTGCCCGTGAACGGGTCACGCTTCTGGGAGTGGATGAAGTCGGGGAACTTCAGCGGGTCCTTGATGAAGAAGACCGGGGTGTTGTTGCCGACGAGGTCGTAGTTGCCCTCTTCGGTGTAGAACTTCACCGCGAAGCCGCGCGGGTCACGGACGGCGTCCGCGCCACCGAGGTTGTCCGCCACGGTCGAGAAGCGCGTGAACAGTTCGGTGCGCTTGCCGACGGTGTTCAGGAAGCCGGCGCGGGTGAAGGCGGTGACGTCGTCCGTCACCTCGAAGTAGCCGTACGCGCCGGAGCCACGGGCGTGCACCACACGCTCCGGGATGCGCTCACGGTTGAAGCGGGCGAGCTTCTCCAGGAGGTGCTGGTCCTGGAGCAGGATCGGGCCGCCGACGCCTGCGGTGGCGGAGTTCTGGTTGTCGGCGACAGGGGCGCCGGACTCGGTCGTGAGCACACGCTTGGGCATGGTGGAGAGGCGACCTTCCGTGCAATGGCTGCTGACGATGCCGGGGAGCGTAAACACCCCTGAACTGCTGCGTCAACAGTTTGTTGAAGTTATGGGCGTACTTCGTTCAACTTTTGGTTGAACAAAAAGGCATGGTTCCGGGCCGCGGCGACGCCTGGGCGCGACAGGACAGGTGTCAGCGCCGCCACGGCCCGGAAGTCTGGGGGTGGTTACGCGACCTGGTCGCCCGAGAGGCGCTCGACCGAGCGCAGCAGCGCGGAGTGGTCCAGGCCGCCGTCGCCCTGGGCGCGCAGCGAGGCGACCAGCTGGGCGACCACGGCGCCGACGGGCAGGGCCGCGCCGACATTGCGGGCGGCGTCGGTGACGATGCCCATGTCCTTGTGGTGGAGGTCGATGCGGAAGCCCGGCTTGAAGTCCCGGTTCAGGAAGTTGTCCTTCTTGCGGGTCAGGACGGTCGAGCCGGCCAGGCCGCCGTTGAGGACGTCGAGCGCGGCCTTCAGGTCGACACCGGACTTCTCCAGGAAGACCACGGCCTCGGCGCACGCCTGGATGTTCACGGCGACGATCAGCTGGTTGGCGGCCTTCACGGTCTGGCCCGAGCCGTGCGGACCGCACAGCACGATGGTCTTGCCGAGCGCGTCGAGCAGCGGCCTGGCCTCGTCGAAGTCGGCCTGCTCACCGCCGACCATGATGGACAGGACGGCCTCGATCGCGCCGGCCTCGCCACCGGAGACCGGGGCGTCCAGGACGCGGATGCCCTTGTCCTTCGCGGCCTTCGCCAGGTCCACCGAGGTCTGCGGCGTGATCGACGACATGTCGACGAGCAGCGCGCCCGACCTCGCGTTCTCCAGGATGCCCTCGGCACCGTAGGCGATCGCCTCGACCTGCGGGGAGGCGGGGACCATCGTCACGATCACGTCGGCGTCCCTGACGGCCTCGGCGATGGACTTGACGGCGGTGCCGCCGGCCGCGGTGAGGCGGTCCAGCTTGTCCTGCTCCAGGGTGAAGCCCGTGACGTCGTAACCGGCCTTGATCAGGTTCTCCGCCATGGGCGAGCCCATGATGCCGAGACCGATCCACGCGACCTTGGGGAGATTGTTGCTCATGAGGGGCACTCCAAAAAGCTCAGGAAAGTCGTGATGCGTCGATGAGTTGGCGCGCGCTTCAGTTCCGCGCGGCGCGGGCCTCGTGCGGCAGCCAGCCGAAGGACTCGGCGCTGGGAGCGTCGCCCGGCTTGTACTCCAGGCCCACATAGCCCTGGTAACCGGCCTTGGTGAGCCGGCCGAGCAGCTCCTCCAGCGGCAGCGAGCCGGTGCCCGGCGCGCCACGGCCCGGGTTGTCGGCGATCTGCACGTGGGCCGTCTTGTCGGCGTAGGCGTCGATGACGGCCGGCAGGTCCTCGCCGTTCATGGACAGGTGGTACAGGTCCATGAGGAACGTGGCGTTGCCGAGGCCGGTCGCCGCGTTCACCTTGTCCACGATCTCGATCGCCTTGGGGGCGCTCACGATCGGGCAGGCGGGCGACTCCGGCTTGTTCAGCGCCTCGATCAGCAGCACGGCGCCCACCCGGTCGGCGGCGCGGGCCGCCAGGACCAGGTTCTCCAGGGCGAGTTCGTCCTGGACGGCCGGGTCCACGCCCTCGACGCGGTTGCCGTACAGCGCGTTGAGAGCCTTGCAGCCGAGCGAGGCGGCGAAGTCGGCGGCGACGTCGACGTTCGCGCGGAACTTCGCGCTCTCCTCGCCGGGGATCGACAGGGCGCCGCGGTCGGGGCCCGGCAGCTGCCCCGCGTAGAAGTTGAGGCCGGTGAGCTGGACGCCCGCGTCCTTGATCGCGTCGCGCAGGGCGTCGAGCTCGGACTGCTCGGGAGTGGGGGCGTCGACCCAGGGCCACCACAGCTCGACCGCGGTGAAGCCGGCCGCGGCGGCGGCCGCGGGACGCTCCAGAAGCGGGAGTTCCGTGAAGAGGATCGACAGGTTGACGTTGAAGCGCTGGTCGGCGAATCCCATCGGGGTCGGCGCTCCCTTCTGGTTCGTGTTCCGCGTGACGTTCAGTTCCGTATTGCGGAAGTTCGTTTCTGCTTGTCGGAAGGTTGCCTGTGATGCGGGGGGGCTGTCAAGAGGGGCTGCCAGAAAAGCGCCGATCGGCATTAGGTTGAGCGCGTGCGATTGAGAGTGGAGTTCACGACCGAGCCCTTCGACCTCGACGAGGCGCCGCCCCACGCGGTCGTCGCCCGGGACGTCGTGCAGCGGGCCGACCTGGACGCGGTCGATGTCGGGCCGTTCGGCAACACGGCGGAGGGGGAGGCGGGCCGCGTGCTCACCGCGGTCGACGCGCTGCTGCGCCAGGCCCTCGAAGCGGGAGCCACCCGGGTCTCGCTCCAGGTCAATGTGCTCGCCGACGAGGCCGCGGCCGTGTCCGGGGAGGGTGATAAGTGACCGGTCTCGGGGACGAGCCCTTCGTCCGGGCGGTCAAGCCGCTCGTCGACGCCATGGGGGCCGAGATGCTGCCGCCGGGCGAGGCGGGCAAGGACGACATCGTGCTGAGCTGGGAGGGCGCGGAGGTGATCGCCGTGCGGTTGCCCCAGCTGGCCGACTCCCTCGATCACATTCTGGCCGCCATGGAGCGCAAGGAGGGCAAACCGCTCGCCGAGCTCGACCGCAAGGAGAAGCAGGAGGCCGTCCGCCTCCTGGAGGCGCGCGGCGCGTTCTCCGTGCGGCATGGGGTGGAGACGGTGGCCGGCGCGCTCGGGGTTTCCCGGTTCACTGTGTACAACTATCTCAATCGCGAGAAGGCCACCTGAGCTGTCGCCCGCCCCTGACCTGCGGTGATCGCGCGATCACCGAACCGCCGTCCGGATACCGGACGGCGGTTTTTGTAACTCCAAGTTTTCAACAAAGTGTTGACGCGGTGTTTCCGAGGGCGTTAGCTATCCGCAGCCCGTCCAGCACCAGGCCACGGAGGCTTCCCGTGACTTCAGGAACGACACCTACTCATCGGGGGCTCGCCCGGTTCAACACCTCGGACGAGAGCGCGGCCCAGGCCGAACTCCACGAGGTGTGTGCTTCATCGGCGTGGGGGAACAGGATCATCGCCCAGCGCCCCTTCGCCACCACCGAGTCCCTCTTCGAGGCCAGTGACGCCGCGATGGCCGAACTGACCGCGGAGGATCTCGCCGAGGCGATGGCGGGGCACCCGCCGATCGGCCGCCCGAAGCCCGGCGACCCGACGTCGTCGCGCGAGCAGCGCGGCATGGCGGGGGCCTCCGAGGAACTCAAGGCGGAGATGCTGAGCCGGAACCTTGCCTACCAGGACCGGTTCGGACATGTCTTCCTCATCTGCGCCACCGGGGCGAGCGCCGAGCAGATGCTCGAAGCGCTCACGACGCGGATCGGCAACACGCCCGAGCAGGAGCGGGAGATCGTCCGCACCGAACTGGGCAAGATCAACCGTATCCGCCTGACCCGTCTCGTGGATCAACGTCTCGAAGAACAAGGGGACAACGCCTGATGAGCACCGAGAGCACCGCTTCGGTGTCCACGCACATCCTGGACACCAGCATCGGACGCCCCGCCGGGGGTGTCGCCATCTCCCTTGCGGCGCGCGCCGGTTCGGGCGCCGCCTGGGTGGCACTCGGCGGCTCGGCCACCGATGCGGACGGGCGCTGCAAGGACCTGCCGGCGCTGCCGGAAGGAACCACCCACGTCCGTCTCGACTTCGAGACGGAAGCGTATTTCGACAAACAGCAAGCCGATGCGCAGCAGGACGCCCCCGCGAATCGGGACAGCGGCGCGACCGGAGCGTTCTTCCCGGAGGTGGCGATCACGTTCGCCGTCACACCGGGCGAGCACTACCACGTGCCGTTGCTGCTCAACCCGTTCGGCTACTCCGTTTACCGAGGGAGCTAGCAGACATGCCCACGATTCTCGGCCAGAACCAGTACGGCAAAGCAGAGAACCGCGTCGTCAAGATCACGCGGGACGGCGACACCCACCACATAAAGGACCTGAACGTCTCGGTCGCGCTCAGCGGCGACCTCGACGACGTCCACTACAACGGGTCCAACGCCAACTGCCTGCCGACCGACACCACGAAGAACACCTGCTTCGCCTTCGCCAAGGAATACGGCATCGACTCGGCGGAGCAGTACGGCATCCACCTCGCCCGGCACTTCGTCGACAGCCAGCCGTCCATCCACCGGGCGCGCATCCGCATCGAGGAGTACTCCTGGGAGCGCATCGCCGGCTCCGACGCGAACGCCAAGTTCATCGGCGCCGACGAGGTCAGGCACTCCTTCGTCCGCAAGGGCCAGGAGACGCGCCTCGCGCAGATCACGTACGACGGCACGAGCTTCGAAGTCCTGTCCGGGCTCAAGGACTTGACCGTGATGAACTCCACGAACTCCGAGTTCTGGGGCTACATCAAGGACAAGTACACGACGCTCAAGGAGGACTACGACCGCATCCTCGCGACGTCGCTGTCCACCTGGTGGCGGCACAACTGGACCAGCGACGAGCAGCGCATGCCGCAGTGGGAGAAGTCCTACGAGCAGTCCAAGAAGCACATACTCCAGGCCTTCGTCGAGACGTACTCGCTCTCGCTGCAGCAGACCCTGTACCAAATGGGTTCGCGCGTCATCAACAACCGCAGCGAGATCGACGAGATCCGCTTCTCCGCGCCGAACAAGCACCACTTCCGCCAGGACCTGTCGCCCTTCGGCCTGGAGAACGAGGCGAAGGACGGCGCCGTGTACTACGCCGCCGACCGCCCCTACGGCCTGATCGAGGCCACCATCCTGCGGGACGGCGCCGAGCAGCGCATCCCGGTCGACATGACCAACCTCTGACGCCCCAGGCGTAGTCGGACGCGACAGCGCGCCCCCGTCCACCACGGTCGGCGGGGGTGCGCCGCACCGGAGGGAACATCGCAATGGCAGTGCCAGCAAAGGGGTCGGCTGAAGCCGAAGGCCCGTGTTCCACCCCACCGTTGAGTGCCTCGACACAGGTGCACCCGGTGGATGAGAAGCTCCACCCCTCGCGGCTCGTCCCCGCCGCTCTCCAGCACATCGCCGCCATGTACGCGGGCGTCGTCACCCCTCCGCTCATCATCGGGCAGGCCGTCCACCTGGACGCCGCGGGCCGGACCCGGCTGATCGCCGCGTCCCTGCTCATCGCGGGTGTGGCCACCCTGCTCCAGACCCTCGGCGTCAAGGGCTTCGTCGGCAACCGGCTGCCCTTCGTCAACGCCGCCTCCTCGGCCGGCATCGCACCGATGCTCGCGATCGCCGAGACCAACGCCAAGGGCGACCAACTCCCCGCCATTTACGGGGCGGTGATGGTCGCGGGCGTCTTCTGTCTCGCCATCGGCCCGTTCTTCGGACGCCTCCTGCGCTTCTTCCCGCCGCTCGTCACCGGCGTCGTCATCACCCTCATCGGGGTGACGCTGATGCCCGTGCCCGTCGGCTGGGCCCAGGGCGGCGACGCGACCGCCGCCGACTACGGCGACATGCGCTTCCTCGCCCTCGCCGGCTTCACGCTCGTCGTGATCCTGCTGATCCAGCGCTTCGGCAAGGGTTTCGTCAAGCAAGTCGCCCTGCTCTTCGGCCTGTTGATCGGTACGCTCGCCGCGATCCCGTTCGGCATGGCGGACTTCAGCGCACTGGGGTCCGCGCCGGTCGCCGCCCTCCCGACGCCGTTCGCCTTCGGGGCCCCGCAGTTCCAGCCCGCCGCGATCGTCTCGCTCTGCCTGGTGATGCTCGTCCTGATGACCGAGTCGTCGGCCGGCATGCTCGCCATCGGTGAGATCTGCGAGCGCGAGACCTCGGGCCGCACCATCACGCGCGGCCTGCGCACCGACGGCATCGCCACCTTGGCAGGCCCGGTCTTCGGCGGTTTCCCGACCTCCGCTTTCGCCCAGAACGTCGGCGTCGTCTCGCTGACCAAGGTGCGCAGCCGGTACGTCGTCGCGGTGGCGGGCGGCGCGCTCCTGATCCTGGGCGCGTTCCCGATGCTCGGCGCGGTCGTCTCGCTGGTCCCCATGCCGGTCCTGGGCGGCGCGGGCATCGTCCTCTTCGGCTCCATCGCCGTCAGCGGCATCCGTACGCTCTCCGAGGCGGGCCTCGACGACAGCTCCAACATCATCCTGGTGGCCGTCTCGCTCGGTGCCGGCATCATCCCGCTGGCCGCCCCCACCTTCTACGCCGACTTCCCCGCCTGGGCACAGACCGTGCTCGGCTCCGGCATCAGCGCCGGCGCGCTCGTCGCCGTATCGCTGAACCTGTTCTTCCACCATCTCGGCACCCGCGGCAGCGCCAACGCCGCCGCGGCACTCAAATCAACCTAGGGTCCTGCCGTGCCCCATCGCCACCACCGAAATGAAGGACGCACCATGGCACCTTCCACGGCAGACCGCACCGTCACCGACCGCATCGTCATCGAGAACGTCGCCATCGCGACCGTCGACGCCCACGACACCGAGTACGCGTCGGGTCACATCGTCGTGGCCGGGAACAGGATCGAGTCCATCGGGGCCGGCCGGGCACCGGAGGGCCTGGAGAACGTGGTCCGTCGCATCGACGGCACCGGCCACCTCGCCACGCCCGGCCTGGTCAACACCCACCACCACTTCTACCAGTGGATCACCCGGGGCCTCGCCACGGACCACAACCTGTTCAACTGGCTGAAGACGCTGTACCCGACGTGGGCGCGCATCGACGAGCGGATGACGTACGCGGCGGCGCAGGGCTCCCTCGCGATGATGGTCCGGGGCGGTGTCACCACGGCCATGGACCACCACTACGTGTTCCCGCAGGGCTCGGGCGACCTCTCCGGGTCGATCATCCGCGCCGCCTCCGAGATGGGCGTGCGCTTCACCCTGGCCCGCGGCTCCATGGACCGCAGCGAGAAGGACGGCGGCCTGCCGCCGGACTTCGCCGTCGAGACCCTCGACGGCGCGCTCGCCGCGACCGAGGAGACGGTCAAGAAGCACCACGACGCGTCCTTCGACGCGATGACGCAGGTCGCGGTGGCGCCCTGTTCGCCGTTCTCCGTCTCCACCGAACTCCTCAAGCAGGGCGCCGAGTTGGCGCGCCGCCTCGGTGTACGCCTGCACACCCACGGCAGTGAGACGGTCGAGGAGGAGAAGTTCTGCCACGAGCTGTTCGGCATGGGCCCGACCGACTACTTCGAGTCGACGGGCTGGCTCGGCGAGGACGTGTGGATGGCGCACAGCGTCCACATGAACGACTCCGACATCGCCGCCTTCGGCCGTACGAAGACGGGCGTGGCGCACTGCCCGTCGTCAAATGCCCGGCTGGCAGCGGGTATCGCCCGCGTCCCCGACATGCTCGCCGCCGGTGTACCGGTCGGCCTCGGCGTCGACGGCACCGCCTCCAACGAGTCCGGCGAACTGCACACCGAACTCCGCAACGCGCTGCTCATCAACCGGCTCGGCGCCCACCGCGAGGCCGCCCTGAACGCCCGTCAGGCGCTGCGCCTGGGGACGTACGGAGGTGCCCAGGTCCTCGGCCGCGCGACCCAGATCGGCTCGCTCGAAGCCGGGAAGCTCGCCGACCTCGTCCTGTGGAAGCTGGACACCCTGGCCCACTCCTCCATTGCCGACCCGGTCACCGCGCTCGTCTTCGGCGCGGCAGCGCCGGTCACCCTCTCCCTCGTCAACGGCAAGCCGGTCGTGGCGGACAGCCGCCTCCTGCATGTCGACGAGGACGCCATCGCCCGCTCCACGCGGGACGAGGCACAGCGGCTCGCGCGGATCGCCGCGCAGGCCTGACACGCCTGGAACTCCGGCCGGGGAGGACGGTCCCCGGCCGGACCCGAGCAGCCGAGCGGGCTGCTCGGGTGCCGCCCCGGCACGTGGCCCAAAGCTTCACGTTCCCGGGGCGGTCAGTACTACCTGAACCACCTGGGCGCACCACCACAACTCCATAACAGAGCTCGACAGCACGACCTTGCACCACCTCCCAGAAGCGAAAAGTGCCGGCGGCCCGCCGGGGCTGGAAAACAACCGGAGGAGCCGAAGTGGCTACGAAGCCCAGGTTCACCAAGCAAGGCACCACCCCCGCGGAAGAGACAGCGGGGCATACCAAACATCCGGTCGACGAGAAGCTGCCCGCGCTGAAGATGGCGACGACGGGGCTGCAGCACGTGGCGGCGATGTACGCGGGCGTGGTCGCGCCCCCGCTGATAGTCGGCGCGTACATAGGCCTCTCGGCGAAGGAACTCACCTTCCTCACCGGCGCCTGTCTGTTCACAGCAGGCCTCGCCACCTTCCTCCAGACGCTCGGCATCTGGAAGATCGGCGCCCGGCTGCCCTTCGTGAACGGCGTGACGTTCGCGGGCGTGGCCCCGATGCTCGCCGTCGTCGACTCCACGAAGGACAAGGACGACGCGCTGCCGATCATCTTCGGAGCGGTGATCGTCGCGGGTGTCCTCGGGTTCATCGCGGCGCCCTTCTTCTCCAAGGCGATCCGCTTCTTCCCGCCGGTCGTCACCGGCACGGTCATCACCCTCATCGGCATCTCCCTGATGCCGGTCGCGTTCGGCTGGGCGCAGGGCCCCGACACCAAGGCGTCGGACTACGGCTCGATGAAGAACCTGGCCCTGGCCGGCATCACGCTGGTGATCGTGCTGCTGCTGCGCCGCTTCACGACCGGGTTCGTCAAGCAGATCGCGGTCCTCCTCGGCCTGGTCATCGGCACTGTCGTCGCGATCCCGTTCGGCGTCACGGACTTCTCGCCGGTCGGCGACGCGGACATCATCGGCTTCCCGACGCCGTTCCACTTCGGCGCACCGCAGTTCGCGGGAGCGGCCATCGTGTCGCTGTGCGTGGTGATGGTGGTGTCGATGACGGAGTCGACCGCCGACATGCTCGCGCTCGGGGAGATCGTCGACCGCCCGGCCGACGAGAAGACGATCGCGGCGGGCCTGCGCGCCGACACCCTCGGCACGGCGGTCAGCCCGCTCTTCAACGGCTTCATGTGCAGCGCGTTCGCGCAGAACATCGGCCTGGTGGCGATGACGAAGATCCGCAGCCGGTACGTCGTGGCGACCGGCGGCGCCTTCCTCGTCCTGATGGGGCTGTGCCCGGTGGCGGCCTCGCTGATCGCGGTCGTGCCGCGACCGGTGCTCGGCGGCGCGGGTGTCGTCCTGTTCGGGTCGGTCGCGGCCAGCGGCATCCAGACCCTGGTCAAGGCGAACCTGGAGAAGGACAACAACGTCCTGATCGTCGCGGTCTCGCTCGCCGTGGGCCTGATCCCCATCGCGGCGCCGGAGTTCTACCACGCGTTCCCGGAGACCGCGAAGATCATCCTGGACTCGGGCATCTCGACGGGCTGTGTCGCGGCCGTGCTCCTCAACTTCGTCTTCAACCACCTGGGGCGGCGCGGCGACGCGGACGAGGTCACCGCGCCGATGGAGTCGGGCGGGGCCATCGCCGAACAGCGGACGGGCACGTCCACGGCCACGGTGCACTGACGGTCCGGCGATATCGGGTGCGGCGGGCGTGGGGCGCGGGTGATGATCGTCTGTATGTCACCGACACTTCCCGACCCGACGGCGCTGCACCCGATGCCCGGCCAGGAGCGCGTGGTGCTCCTGAAACCGCTGATCACCTCGGAGTTGATCGAGGTGGGCGAGTTCACGTACTACGACGACCCGGACGCGCCCACCGAGTTCGAGACCCGCAACGTCCTCTACCACTACGGCCCCGAGAAGCTCCGCATCGGCCGTTTCTGCGCCTTCGGCACCGGCGTCCGCTTCATCATGAACGGCGCCAACCACCGTATGGACGGCGCGTCCACGTTCCCCTTCCCGATCATGGGCGGCAGCTGGGCGGACCACTTCGACCTGATCACCGGCCTGCCGACCCGGGGCGACACGACCGTCGGCCACGACGTCTGGTTCGGCAACGGGGTCACCGTGATGCCGGGCGTCACGATCGGGCACGGCGCGATCGTGGCGACCGGTTCGGTGGTCACCGAGGACATCCCGCCGTACGCGATCGTGGGCGGCAACCCGACGCGGGTGATCCGCACCCGGCACGACGCTGGCACGGTCGCCCGCTTGCTCGAACTGGCTTGGTGGGACTGGCCGTTGGAGCACATCACCGAGCATGTCCGGCTGATCATGTCGGGTTCGGTGGAGGAGCTTGAGGGGGTGGCGCCCCGCTAGGGCCCGGGTGCGCGGGGCGCCGCCCGCCGGACTGTCACCCGATGTGGTAGCTGTCCCCGTACACCTTCCAGTCCAGCGGCGGGTCCAGGTTCAGATTGCCCTGGTCGAGGAAGACGCGCTGTGCCGTGTCGACGCGGCTGGTGTCACTGTGCGCCTCCTCCTGCTTCATGGCCCAGACCCGCGCGTCGAGGAAGGCGTTCAGCCACGTCACCTCGTCACCGCCCTGTGCCGGTGGCTTCGCCTGGCCCAGGGCGCGCTTGCGGATGCCGCCGAAGCCGGTGCCGTCGGAGCCGTTGCCGTGCATCACGATGGCGTCGTAGTACGTGAACTGGCCGAGCGTGCCGACCCCGTCGTCCTTGCCCTGCCGGACCGCCGGGTCGAAGTAGACCCGGTCGCGCTCGTCGTTCTGGGCCTGCTGGAAGGCGGCGTCCTCGGCCGCCTCCGCCCAGTCGCCCTCGAAGCCCGGGTCGAGGCCGTCGTGCGAGTCGCTGCCGTCGGCCTCCCGCAGAGCGGGCAGGTACGTCGCGAGGACGTTGCCGGGCTCGCGGTCGGTGTACAGCTCCACGAGGTCGAGCATGTCGCCGGTGCCGGAGCAGAAGCCGATGATGCCGGCGGTGTAGCCGCGGCCGTCGCCGATGTCCTCGATGTACCCGTACTGGGCCTTCCAGTCGAGCGAGGAGTTCTCCGCGCTCGACACCAGCTTCATGGCGATTTCCTTCTTCGCCGGGTCGTCGAGCCCGCTCGCGGCCGCCGCGCCGGGGGCGGCGCCGGCGAGCTGCGTGGTGAGCAGTGGCGCCGTCACGACGGCGGCGCCGAGGAAGGTGAGAAGCGTGCGACGGGAGGTGCGTATGTGGGGGGTGGACACGGGGCCTCCTGGGGGGAGTTCGTCGTTCCGTCGACTGTTAGGAAGGTTTCCTACCAGAGAATTCGAGTGGCGTATACCGTCAAGACGGCTTTGTGTGACGTGAGTTGAGACCGGGGCGGGCGGGAAGTTCAGGCTCTGCGCAGGCGTTCGCGCACCTGAACAGCGACTTTGTACGTGTCTCCGGTGGGGCGGGTGAGAAGCCTGCCCGGGGCGCGGACCCAGGCCTCCTCCAGTGCGAACCAGTCGATCGGACGCGGCGGGCGCCGCTCGTCGAGCGCGGTGCGCAGCGCGCCGAAGTACGTCTTCCAGCGCTCGCGGTAGAGGCCGCCGACGAGGCCGGCCCACTCCCGGTTGGCGTAGTCGTGCAGCCCGGCCTCGGCCCCCGAACGCGTCCCCCAGACCGTGACCAGGGACAGCTGGTCGTACGCGAGACGGGCGCGCTCGGCGTCGTCGGAACCCCAGGCGCGCGCCTCTTCCACCCAGCGGCCCAGCAGCTGTTGGGAGTCGGTCGCGAGCAACCGCTCCAGGAGGTCCATCAGGCCGAGCCAGTCGCGGGCCAGCCGGTCGAGGCCCGCCGCGTCCCCGGCCTCGTACACATCCGTGATCCGGGGCAGCAGCGTCCGGCTGCGGTTCGAGAGGGCCTGGCGGCTCACGTCGAGCAGGTCCCCGCGGTACGCCGATGAGCGCCGCAGCCCCGGCCGCACGGCCAGCAAGTGGTCGAGCGCCCGCTCGAACTCGGTGGCGTCGTAGCGCAGTTGCTTCGGTGACCAGGTCGCGGCGGTGCGGACCGCGAGGGAGGGCCGCGCCCCGAACAGGCCGTCCGCGCCCTCGGCCCAGCCGTCGGCGCGCGTCGTGCCGTACGCGGTGCGCCGCAGCACGTCCCAGGCGGCGACGGCCTCGGCGTCGCGCCCGCCGTACCGCGCCACGGACCACTCCTCGAACCAGTCGCGCAGCTCCAAAGCGCCCTCGCGCCAAGCGAGTTCGGAGAACAGCTCGAACGCCGCCGGGTTGTTGTCCGCGGCCTCGGGCATCAGGGCCGTACCGCGCAGGGCGCCGCCCGGCCGGGTGCGCCAGCTGTTGTGGAACTCCGCCCACTCCGGGGTGTTGGCGCCCAGCGTGGTGTGCCCGCCGAAGTTCCAGATGGAGCCGAACGCGTAGGGGGTCCCGTCCCAGTCCGCGGAGCGGTCGGGCGCCGCAGGGAGGCGGTCGGAGATGCCGTCGACGACGAGCATGCGGCGCTTGTCGACGGCGTTCACGATCTCCTTCGGCGGGTTGCGGCGCCAGCCGAGGATCACCCAGAGCGCCTCCGGGTGGGCCGTGCGCAGGGCCTTCTCGACACCGCGCGCCGCGTCGGAGACCGGCACGTCACCGGCCTTGCCCCCCTCGTGCAGCAGATCCATCTTGAAGAGCTTCGCCGGGCCGAACATCTCCTCCTGCGTACGGTAGAACGCGGCCGCCACCCGCCCGAAGTGCGGGCCGCGCGGATCCAGCCAGTCGGGCCGCCGGTACCCGTACCAGTCGCCCTGCTCCACCACGTGCGCACCCGGATTGCGCGCCGCGAACCCCGGCGGCACCGTCCCGAAGTAGCCGGGGAGCACCGGCTCCATCCCCAACTCCCGTAACCGGTCGGTGATCCGGCGACCGAGTCGGGCGCGCGCGGCGAGCAGCCCTGCCGACACGGGGCCGCCCGCCGGACCCGCCATGTTCTGCAGCAGCCACCACGGCTGGTGGGCGGGGGAGGGGATCCACTCCCGCGTCTCCTGGTCGCTGTAGCCGAAGCGGGTCATCACCCGGTGGTAGAGCGCGTCCGCCCCGGCGTACACGAGGACCTCGTTGAAGCCGTGCAGGGCGAGCACGTCCAGCTCCCGCTCCCAGTACGCCCAGTCGTGGTACGCCCCCGTGTACCCGTCGTTGGTGTCGTTGAGGACGAAGCGGTGCGGGACGTTCGCGCGGCCGGTGAGCGGCTGCGGCGGCGCGGGCAGCAGGCCGGGCAGGTTCAGCTGCTCGCCCGCCCAGGAGATGTTGGCGTGCGCCACCTGTTTCAGATACTGCCGCACTCCCGCGAGCTGCACCGCGGGCGAGGTGCCGGCGATCCGGATGCGGCCGGGCCGCCCGTCGACACGGAAGCTGTCGCGCGCGCCCGGCAGCGGACGGAAGGACAGCTGGTCCGCGTGGTGGCCGAGCAGGCGGCGCGCGGCGGCCGCCGCGGCATGCGGGGACGACGACGAGGGGGACGCGCCGTCTTCCCGGTCGGCGGGGTTCTTCGGATCGGCGGAGTCCGCGCGGCCGGCACAGGAGCCGGTGCACGACACCGCGGCCGATCCGGCGAGCGCGGTCAGGAACGTACGGCGGGCCAGGGGCATGGTGAGTACATACCCGGCCGCGCCGCGTGGTGCGTGACGCCGCGCGGGCGGGCAGGCGTGGCGCACATGAACGGGGGGTTCGGCGGGGCCCGTGGTGGGACGGCGCGGTGGGCCACCGGGCGCTCAGGGCTCACCGCCCGGCCCCCGGGGCGACAGCCGTGGATCCAGGGTGTCCGGTCACAGACCGAAGACGCCCGGGTCCGTCGCCAGCTCCTTGAAGACCTCCCTCGGGTCCTTGACCAGCTTGCGCTCGGTGAGGTCCAACAGGCCGCCCACCGAGGCCACTTCGGCCGACACGGTGCCGTCGCTCTTCTTCACCGTCTGCCGGATACGGAACGTCTTGCCCTCGCCCCACTCGAAAACGCAGTCCACGTCCACAAGGTCGCCGGCGCGCAGCTCCCGCAGATAGCGGATGTTCGTCTCCAGGGCGACCGGGCCCACCCCGTGGCCGAGGAGCTTGCTCTGCTCGATGCCGCCGTGCCGCAGGATCGACCAGCGCGCGTGCTCGGCGTACTGCAGATACACCGCCTGGTTGAGGTGCCCCTGCGAGTCGGTCTCGTATCCACGGACCTCGACCCGGACGGAAAACGGCTCTGACACGGCGTTCCTCTCGACGATCTGACGGTGCTGGGACGGTACACGGGTCATTCCGCGACGCCGCTACGCCCGTCTGGGCGAGGCCAGCAGATACCGGCCGCCGCCGCGCGCCGCCGCGTGCTCGCTCACCTGCCACCCGGCCCGCTGGAGCGCCGCCGCGCACTCCGCGAGGCCGGCCGGTTCCGGATGGCGCACGGCGACGGCCTCGGGCTGCGGGGTGGCGGTGACGCGGTAGCCGGGCGCCGTGCCGCTCGCCGGCGGGCACCCCGCCGCCTCCAGGGCGAGCGCCGCCGCGTGCGGCAGACGGCCCCGCTCCCAGGCGCAGGGCCGGTCGGTGGCGCCGTCCGGATGGGTCATACGGCGTATTTCCATGAGCCCCTGCCAGGCCGTGCGCACCTCACGCGCCCGGACCGGCGAGGCCACGGTGTCCGGCTCGCCGCCGAGGCGTGCCGTGAACACGCCGTCGGACGCGGCCGGCGGGGGCTCGGGCGGGGCGGATTCCGGGCCGGCCTCGCGGAGCAGGTGCCCGGCCGGGGTGAGGAAGTGGTCGTGCGGCGGCCGCGGATGCCGGAACGCCAGCTTCAGCACGACGAGCCGCGTGAGCTGGGCCGCGCTGCCGCTGATCCGGCCCGTCCGCGGATCGGCGGCGTCGATGATGCGCCGCTGCGCGGCGGTCGGCGGTCTGGTCATGGCGCACCTCCTGCCGACGATGGTGCACGACGGCACTGACAACGCGCTGGGACCAGTGGCCGGGCGGGGTCAGCTGGTCGGCGGCCGCAGGTTCCAGCCCGAGACCACGGGCCTGCCGTGTTCCGTGCTCAGCCGGCTGACCGTGCCGGTCGCCAGCAGGAAGTGCGCGCCGCCCGACGGGGGCAGGCCCAGGCGCCGTGCGGTCAGGACCCGCAGGAAGTGACCGTGCGAGACCAGGACGACACTGCCCTCGTTGTTGGAGAGCGCCGCGTCCACCTTGGAGAGCATCCGGTCGGCGCGCGCGCCGACCTGTTCCGGGGTCTCGCCCGGGTGCTCGGGCGGTCCCGGCGGCACCCCGTCGTCGAACAGGTACCAGTCGGGGCGGGTGCGCTGGATCTCCCGCGTGGTCACGCCTTCGTAGCCGCCGTAGTCCCATTCCCGCAGGTCCGGGTCGATGGTGAAGCGGTGCAGGCCGGCCAGCTCGGCGGTCTCGCGGGCCCGCTCCAGGGGGCTCACGAAGACGGCCCCGATGTGGTAACTGCCGACGAGGGGCGCGACCCTGCGCGCTTCTTCGCGGCCGTTCTCGGTGAGAGGGATGTCGGTGAGGCCGGTGTGCTGACCGGTCAGCGCCCACTCGGTCTCACCGTGCCGGACGAGGAGCAGATCACCCACGGTGCACGCCTGTTCTGGGGTCGGTTCGGGACGGGGACATTGTTGAACGAACCGTACACGGGGCCCCGGGGCCCGGGCCTGCGCACCCCGCGCCGCAGCGGGCGCGGACCTCGCGCGGCACCCCACGGATCAGGGATTGTCGGACCCGGCCCGTAAGGTCTAGAGGTCCAACATCGTGTGAGCCGGATGAGCGGAGAGGGGAGGTGGCATGGCCGTGCCGGAGCTGCCCGGCGTCGCCCTCGGCGCCGCCGCCGTCTTCCTGCCCGCAGCGCTGCCGCGCGAGGGGAAGGTCGCGTTCTGGTCGCCGGACGGCGCGGGCCTCCCCGCCACCGACGCCGAGATCACGGTCGTGCGGCCGCACGGGCCGGGGGTGCGCGGCCGCAAGGTGCCCGCGCTCGTCCTGCCGGTCGTCGACGCGCTGCCGCTGCTCGTACGGGCCCGCCGCACCCGGAACGCCCATCCCGCCGCGGCCGCCTGGGGCGCCGCCGCCGCGCACGCCCTGCATCTCGTGGCCCGCGGCCGGCTGCTGCCCGGGCTCACCGCGTCCGACCACGACGCGTGGCGCGCGGGTCCGCTGGACGCCGACGACGTCGCGCAGCTCCAGGGCATCGCCGCCGCCCTGCCCCCGGAGGGGTACGCGACACCGGTCCCCGGCAGCAGACCGGTCCGGCTGCCCGATCCCGAGGCGCTGGTCCGCGCCTTCCTCGACGCGGTCGCCGACGCGCTGCCGCGCACCCCGGCCGCGGCGCACGCGGCGGGCGCCCCGTTCGCCGCCGCCGCACCCCAGCACATCCCGCACGCGCGGCCCTGGGCCGTCGAGGCCGCGGCCGGGCTCGACGCGGGGGTGCGGGTGTCCCTGCGGCTCGACCTCTCCCAGCACCTGCTGTTCGACGCCGCCGAGGAGAGCGAGACGCCGGACGACCCGGGGGAGCGGCGCGCCGGGGCCGCCGTCGTCCAGGTGCACAGCCTCGCCGACCCCACGCGCGTGGTGGACGCCGCGCACCTGTGGGAGGGCGTCGCCGACGACCACTTCGGGCCGCGCGCCCGGATCGACGCCGTCCTCGCCGTGCGCCGCGCCGTCGCCGCCTGGCCGCCGCTCGGCCGGCTCCTGGAGCAGGACGTGCCGGACGTGCTCGCCCTCGCCGAGAGCGAGCTGATCGATCTGCTCGGGCCCGGTGCGGCCCGGCTCGCCGCGGCAGGGGTCACGGTGCACTGGCCGCGCGAGCTGGCCCGCTCGCTCGCCGCCACAGCCGTGGTGCGGGCGCAGGCCGCGCCCGGCTCGGCCACCGACGGCACGACCTTCTTCGACAGCGACGAACTCCTCGCGTTCAACTGGCAGTTGGCGCTCGACGGGGACCCGCTCACCGAGTCCGAGATGGACCTGCTCGCCGAGTCGCACCGCGCCGTGGTCCGGCTGCGCGACCAGTGGGTCGTCGTCGACCCCGACCTGGTCCGCAAGGCCCGCAAGCGGGAGCTGGGCCTCCTGCAGCCCGTCGACGCACTCGCCGTCGCGCTCACCGGGGAGGCCGACGTCGACGGGGAGCGGGTCGCGGCCGTGCCCACCGGCCGCCTCGCCGAGCTGCGCGACCGCCTCACCCGCGGCATCGACACCGTCGAGCAGCCCGAAGCCCTCCACGCGACACTGCGCGACTACCAACTGCGCGGCCTGGCCTGGCTGGACCTCATGACCTCGCTCGGACTCGGCGGCTGCCTCGCCGACGACATGGGCCTCGGCAAGACGGTCACGCTCATCGCCCTGCACCTGCGCAGGAATCGCACGGCGCCCACCCTGGTCGTCTGCCCCGCCTCCCTGCTCGGCAACTGGCAGCGGGAGATCAACCGGTTCGCCCCCGGTGTCCCCGTGCGCCGCTTCCACGGCGCCGACCGCACCCTGCACGGGCTCGACGGCGGCTTCGTCCTCACCACGTACGGCACCCTGCGCACCCGCGCCACCGAACTCGCGGGCCACACCTGGGGCATGGTCGTCGCCGACGAGGCGCAGCACGTCAAGAACCCGAACTCGGCGACGGCGAAGGCGCTGCGCCAGATCGACACCCCCGCGCGCGTCGCGCTCACCGGCACCCCCGTGGAGAACAACCTGTCCGAGCTGTGGGCCCTGCTCGACTGGACGACCCCCGGCCTGCTCGGCCCGCTGAAGGCGTTCCGCGCCCGGCACGCGCGCGCGGTGGAGGGCGAGGGTCCGCTGGAGAACCCCGAGGCGATCGAGCGCCTGTCCCGCCTCGTACGCCCCTTCATCCTGCGCCGCAAGAAGTCCGACCCGGGCATCGTGCCCGAGCTGCCGCCCAAGACCGAGTCCGACCATCCGGCGCCGCTCACCAGGGAGCAGGCGTCGCTGTACGAGGCCGTGGTGCGCGAGTCGATGGCGAACATCGAGGCCGCCGAGGGCATCGGCCGCCGCGGCCTCATCATGAAGCTGCTCACCTCTCTCAAGCAGGTCTGCAATCACCCCGCGCAGTACCTGAAGGAGGGCGAGAGCGAGGGCGGGCGTCCCCGCCTCGCGGGCCGGTCGGGCAAACTCGACCTGCTGGACGAGCTGTTGGACACGATCGTCGCCGAGGACGGCTCCGGCGGCTCCGTCCTCGTCTTCACCCAGTACGTGTCGATGGCCAGGCTCCTCGCCACGCACCTGGACACCCGCGCCATCCCCAGCATGCTGCTGCACGGCGGCACCCCGGTCGCCGAGCGCGAGCGCATGGTGGACCGCTTCCAGTCCGGCGAGGTCCCCGTGTTCCTGCTGTCGCTGAAGGCCGCGGGCACCGGGCTCAACCTCACGCGCGCGGGCCACGTCGTCCACTTCGACCGCTGGTGGAACCCGGCGGTCGAGGAGCAGGCCACGGACCGCGCGTACCGCATCGGGCAGACCCAGCCCGTCCAGGTGCACCGCCTCATCACCGAGGGGACCGTCGAGGACAGGATCGCCGAACTGCTCGCGGCCAAGCGGGCGCTGGCCGACGCGGTGCTCGGTTCCGGCGAGGCGGCGCTCACCGAGCTGTCCGACCGGGAGCTGACCGATCTGGTCTCGCTGCGGAGGGAGCCGGCATGAGTCCTTCTCGTACGGGACGGCACAGCGCGCACATCCCGGGGCGGGCCGGCGCCGGGGAACAGGCGCAGGCCCGGCACACGGACACCCGCCGCACCTTCCCGCCGCTGCCGCCGCGCGCCCAGCAGGGCGACGGATCCGCCCTGACCTGGTGGGGGAACGCGTGGGTGGACGCCCTGGAGGACACCGCCCTCGACCCGGCCCGCCTCGCGCGCGGCCGCACCTACGCCGACCGCGGCCACGTCGACGCGATCACGGTCACCCCGGGCCGCGTCGTCGCCTACGTCCACGGCTCGCGTCCCCGCCCCTACCGGGCCGAACTGCGCCTGCGCACCTTGTCGGACGACGAGTGGGCCCGTTTCGTGGAGACGGCCGCGGCCCGTCCCGACCACATGGCGTCCCTGCTCGACAAGGACGTGCCGCACGCGCTCGCCGCCGCCGTCGACCTGCTGCCCGCGGTCGACGACCTGATCCCCGAGTGCAGCTGCCCGGACCGCGTCCACCCCTGCAAGCACGCGGCGGCGCTGTGCTACCAGACGGCGCGGCTCGTCGACGAGGACCCGTTCGTCCTGTTCCTGCTGCGCGGCCGCGGCGAGCAGGAGCTGCTCGGTGACCTCACGCGGCGCAACGCGGCGCACACCGCGCAGGAGCAGCGCCCCGCCGAGACGCCGTCCCTCGACTCGGTGCCCGCCCGGGAAGTGCTCGCCCGCTCCGCTCAACTGCCGCCGCTGCCCCCGGAGTTCGCCGCACCCGCGCACCCCGGGCGGCCGCCGTCCTACCCTCAGGCGCCCGGCGCCCCCGACCCGCTCGCCCTCGACCTGCTGGCCACGGAGGCCGCCACCCGCGCGCACACCCTGCTGACCACGGGAGCGGATCCGCTCGCGAGCCTCACGCCCTGGCAGGACGCCGTCCGCCTGGCCGCCGCCCACCCCGGCTCGGGCCTCACCGCGACCACCCGCGCGCTGTACGCCTCGCTCGCCCGCGGCACCGGACGCACCCCCGCCGACCTCGCCCGCGCGGTCGCCGCCTGGCGCCAGGGCGGCCTCGCGGGACTCTCCGTCCTGGAGGAGGAGTGGGACCCGCCGGCCGGCCCGTTCGACCGAGCCCGCCCCGCGCTCCTCGCCACCGGCCACCCGGAGTTCCGCCCCCGCCGCAACCACCTGTCGACGCAGTCCCTCCAACTCCGGCTAGGCCGCGACGGGTTGTGGTACGGCTACGAGTCCGACGCGGGCCGCGAGGACTGGTGGCCCAGGGGCGAGCCCGCCCCCGACCCGGTGTCGGCCCTGGACTCACTGCTCGGCGGGGTCTGACCCGGGCTCGCCCGTCAGCCCGCGCCGGTGGGCGATGCCCGCGGCCCCTCGTGCTGGGTGAGATGTGCAGGCGTGCGGCGATCTGACGGTTGCTCAAACCCTGCGCCATGAGCGCGAGTACGTCGTGTTCGCGGGCGGTGAGGCCGCTGTCGGTCGTGGGAGGACGGGCGGCCAGGGTGATGCGGCGGGTCAGGGGCGCCGCACCCAGGGAGGCGGCCGGCTCCGCGGCCTCCGCGCCTCCGCTCCGGTCGCCCGCGGCCTGCCCGCAGTGCAGCAGGTTCTGGGCCCGGCCCTGGCGGACGCGGGCCGGATCGAGGAGCTGCGCCCCGGCGCGGTGGCCGCCGCCTCGCTCGCCTTCCGCGGCACCCGTGAACCCTTCCACCCCTCCGGCGCGGCCCCGGCGCGCCTACTGCACGCTCGGCGCCGCCGCCTCCACGAACGCGGACAACGCGTCCTTGCAGCGCTGCGAGCGGCGGTCGCGGTCCTGTTCGTCCGCGGCCTCGTGCAGGCAGTTCACCAACTCGAAGGCGATCTCGGCGAGTTGCCGCACTCGCGGTACATCGCAGACCAGTTGGACCCGGGCCAGCGCCTGGCGGGCCGCGATGCGGGCCTCGTACGAGGCGAAGCGTGCCGCCTCCGCCTCGGGCGCGCCGGGGTTCTCATGGGCGCGGAACCAGCGGTCGTTCTGGCCGCGCCGGTAGTCGAAGAGGGCGCCGGCGAACCCGCTGTAGCTCGCGATGCGTTCCTGGCGCAGCTGCTCGGCGCGCGCGAGTTCCGCGCCGCGCACTGTCGCGCGGCCCTGGAAGTAGTGGGTGACCACCGAGCCGAGCAGGGTGCCGAACACCGCTATCAGTGCCGCGTCCAACGTTCCGTACTCCTCAATGCCGATCGGCCGGTCAGTGCCGATCGATGTCAACGGGCGATAAAACAGGTCGATTTCAAGCGCCCCCGTTGACTACCGTCAGGGGCGTGTCCACGAAACTCAATCAGATCATCGCTGTCGAGAAGGGCGTGAAGGCCAAGGCCCACCAGGACCTGACGGCAGCTCACCACGGATTGCAGAAGCCCGCGCTGCTGACCGGCATCGCGCGCACGTACCAGCCCAAGGACGAGGAGGGCGAGCAGCTGCCCCCGGAGTCCACGCGGGTGCAGGTGCGCGCCGAGGAAGTGCTGCGCAGGACGGCCGAGTCGCTCACCCGGCTCTTCGACGTGACCGCCACGAAGGACTGGGCGAACCGCGAGGCCCGCGCGGACGTGAGTGTCGACGGGCAGGTGCTGATCAGCCAGGTGCCGGTCTCCTATCTCCTCTTCCTGGAGAAGCAGTTGACCGACCTGAACACCTTCGTGCGCAGGCTGCCCGTGCTCGACGCCGCCGAGTCGTGGACGCAGGACCCCTCGACCGACGACTGGCGCACCGAGCCGGTGCGCACCGTGCGGACGAAGAAGGTGCCGCGCAACCACGTGAAGGCGGAGGCCACGGAGAAGCACCCGGCGCAGGTCGAGGTGTACTACGAGGACGTGCCGGTCGGCTACTGGACGACGGTGAAGTTCTCGGGCGCGCTGCCCGCCCGCCGGATCAGCCAACTGCTCGACCGGGTCGAGAAGTTGCAGCAGGCGGTGAAGTTCGCGCGGGAGGAGGCGAACGCGGCGGAGGTCACCGACCGCCGCGTCGGCGACCCGGTCTTCGGCTACCTCTTCGGCTGAACCGCTGTCACCATGAAGACTCCCCGGCCGTGCGTCGTGAACCGCGGCCGGGGTGCGCGAGGAGCGCAAAGCTGAAACTGAAGCTTGTCGTGAAGGAAGTGGTGCGTGCCGGGTACGACCCGTGACGCGTACCGCCGTCAATCTCAGACTCTCGCTCCAGACTCAGCATTCGCCGCTCAGCACCGGATCGACCGGGCCCGGCCCAGGATCCCGAATTGCCGGTTCGAATCCGGCCCGCCCAGCTCGATGGGCGGTGGTCCAACGGCAGGACACGGGATCGTGAAACTGACCGAGGTCCTCAAGTGGGCCGGTGTGCGACACGAGTGGCATTCAACGGGCCCGGGGGCCGGCTACGCCCTCGGGCCCACCGACATGCCCCGCCCCGCGAAGTACTCCCCGAACCGTTCCACCGGCAGCTCCGCCATGCGCGTCGCCGGATCCGTGCCCGACGGATTGTGGAAGTGGAAGCCCGTGCCGTCCGGCGTGCGGGCCGTGACGAGGACCAGGTGGCCGCCGCGGCCGGGGGAGGGCTCGTGGGGGCGGCGGATCGCGTAGTGCACGGAGGCGATGACGAGCCGCCCCGCGTCGAGCAGCTCGCCGATCCCGTCCGTCGTCAGTTCGCGGTGCACCCGCGCCTCGACGCCGTGCACCTCCCGTACGTACTCGACGGCGGGCGCGTAGACCATCCCATGGATCTCGCCGTCGGCGTCCACCGTGTACGCGCCGAACTTCAGGGCTCCGTCGCGCAGTTCGAACAGCGAGGGCGCCCCGGCGCCGAGCGCCATGCGCAGGCACGTCACCCCGCACAGATGCCCGCACCAGCGCGCGTAGTCCTCCACCGTCGCCGCCCCCGACTCCCGCCACGCGGGGTCCAGCGCCCGGTCGAACCCGCCCGAGACGATCGGGCCGACCAGCTCGGGTGAGGCGAACTGGGTCTGGCTGGGGTACGCGCAGGTGGTGCAGGGCGTCACTGACTCTCCCGTCGGTCCGGCGAGGGGCCGCGTCACTGGCGGTAGCCGCTCAGGAAGCGGCCGATCCGGCTGATGGCGGCATCGAGATCGTCAGCGTACGGGAGGGTGAGGATGCGGAAGTGGTCGGGCCGCGGCCAGTTGAAGCCGGTGCCCTGGACCACCTGGATCTTCTCGCGCAGCAACAGATCGAGGACGAACTTCTCGTCGTCGACGATCCGGTGGACCTTCGGGTCGAGACGGGGGAAGGCGTACAGGGCGCCCTTCGGCTTGACGCAGCTGACGCCGGGGATCTCGTTCAGCTTCTCCCACGCCTTGTCGCGCTGCTCGTGCAACCGGCCGCCGGGCACGGTGAGTTCACGGATCGACTGGCGGCCGCCGAGGGCGGCCTGGATGGCGTACTGGGCGGGCGCGTTCGGGCACAGCCGCATGGAGGCCAGCATCGTCAGGCCCTCCAGATAGTTCTTCGCGTGCTGCCGCGGCCCCGTCACGACCAGCCATCCCGAGCGGAAGCCCGCGACGCGGTACGTCTTGGAGAGGCCGCAGAAGGTGAGGACGACGAGGTCGGGGGCGAGGGCGGCGGCGCTGTGGTGGACCGCGTCGTCGTAGAGGATCTGGTCGTAGATCTCGTCCGCGAACACCATCAGGCCGTGCCGGCGGGCGAGATCGAGGATGCCCTCGACGATCTCCTTGGGGTAGACGGCGCCGGTGGGGTTGTTCGGGTTGATGATCACGACGGCCTTGGTGCGGTCCGTGATCTTGGCGGCCATGTCGTCCAGGTCCGGGTACCAGTCGGACAGTTCGTCGCAGAGGTAGTGCACGGCCTTGCCGCCGGAGAGTGTCGTGACCGCGGTCCACAGGGGGAAGTCGGGGGCGGGGATGAGGACTTCGTCGCCGTCTTCGAGGAGCGCCTGCACGGCCATCGTCACCAGCTCGGAGACGCCGTTGCCGAGGAAGACGTCATCGACGCCGACCTCCAGGCCGAGCCCCTGGTAGCGCTGGGCGACGGCGCGGCGGGCCGAGAGGATGCCGCGCGAGTCGGTGTAGCCGTGCGCCTGCGGGAGCATCCGGATCATGTCCTGGACGATCTCCTCGGGCGCCTCGAAGCCGAACAGCGCCGGGTTGCCCGTGTTCAGGCGCAGCACACTGTGGCCGGCCTCCTCGAGCGCGTTCGCGTGCTCGATCACCGGGCCGCGGATCTCGTAGCAGACCTCGCTGAGCTTGCTCGACTGCCGGAACTCCATGCGCGTGCCCTCCAGGCGGACCAGGGTGTCGGTGCGGACTGTGCGGACCTGTCTGTACGGACCAGGCGACTGTTGTTACTTGGTTTTACCAAGCTTGAGCTTGGAAAGTCCAACAAGTTGCATAGACTGCGAGCCATGCCACGCCGAAGCTACGACCAGTACTGCGCCGCCGCCCGCGCTCTCGACGCCGTCGGGGACCGCTGGACGCTCCTGATCGTCCGGGAGCTCCTCGCGGGTCCGCGCCGCTACACCGATCTGCACGCCGACCTGCCCGGTGTCAGCACGGACATGCTGGCCACACGCCTGAAGGACATGGAGCGCGACGGGCTCGCCACCCGCCGCAGACTTCCGGCACCCGCTTCGGCGTACGTCTATGAACTCACCGGGCGCGGACAGGGGTTGCTGCCCGTCCTGCTGGCACTGGGCGAGTGGGGCGCGCCCGAACTGGGCGAGCGCCGGCCCACGGACGCGGTGCGCGCGCACTGGCTGGCCCTGCCCCTGCTGCGCGAGCTGGCGGAATTCGGGGAACCCGGGGTGGTCGAGGTGCGCCTGGACGAAGGGGCGTTCCACGTACGCGTGGGCGGGGAGCCGGTGTACGGCGAGGGCGCGTACACGCAGGGCGAACCGGATGTGCGGATCGTGCTCGACGGGGAGGTCGGCGGTGATGTCGCCCGGGGAGCGGTGCGGCTGGTGGAGGCCGTGCGCGGGGGGCGGGCCGATGTCGCGGGGGACGGGGCGCTGGCCAAGGTGCTGAGGGGTCCGAATCCGTCCGGCTCCTCCAACTGATCAAGCCCCTCCGGCGTTCGAGGAGCGGGTCCGGGGCGGAGCCCCGTGCCCTCGCGCCGTAGGGGCTGGGATCGCGTTCGCGGGTGCGCCACCGTCGTGGCTGGTCGCGGTTCCCCGCGCCCCTGACGGGGCGCACCCGCTCGCGTCAGACGGTGGGCGGGATCCGCCCGGGGCGGCCCGAGCCCCGCGTCAGGGCGTAACCCCCGATACCCGCGAGAGCGGCGAGCACCGCGCCCGCACCGGTCCAGACCCAGCGACTGGTCCACCAGCCGGAGGCCCAGTCGTGGTCGTCGGCGGAGACGGTCGAGCCCGGAACCAGCGGGGTCGACAGTGAACCGTCCACCGCCGCCGCGCCGCCGATCTCCTTGGACGCGGCCTCGACCGACGCCGACACCGGCACACCCAGGTCGGTGTCGGAAAGCCCGGTCACCGTCAGCCGTACGTAGTACGTGCCGGGCAGCGGGTCGTTCGCCCACGGCTCGGACCAGGCCCGCACCGTGCGCAGCGTGCACGCCAGGTCGACGTGCGCCGCGTCGGCGGCCACCGTGCGCGCCTGGGTCCCGTACATGCAGGACTGGCGGCGGCGCAGCCCGTCGTACACGTCGATCCGCCAGGTCTGCGCGCCGTGCCGGGCCTGCGCCTCGGGCAGGTCGACCGTGGCCTTCACCGTCGGCCGCTGCCCCGAGTCGGCCGCGAACGACCAGTACAGGTAGTCGCCCGTGGACGCGCTCGCCGTCGCCTTCTGCTCCTGCGCGATCGACGTGGCCGTACGGAACGACGTGCCCGCCTCCGTCGGCGCCTTCTCCGCGCCGTCACCGTCGTCGGCTACGGCGGTCCCCGTGAATGCCGCCAGCGAGGCGAGGCCCAGCAGCAGCCCTGTCAACAACCCTGTACGTCGCATCAGTTGGTCCTCCATACGGCGACACGCCAGCGCGAGACCCAGCCCCACAGCACACCCGCGAGGAAACCGACCACGACCAGCGTGCCCAGCAGCCACCAGCCGCGGCCCAGGCCGAACGCCGCCACGTCGGACGCCGCGTCCGGGCCGTCCACCACGTCGACCGTCAGCTCGACCGGCAGACCCGGGGTCGTCTTCACGGAGGCGGGCGCGGAGTAGGAGTTCGAGACCTGGAGGCAGACCGTCTCCGCCTGCGCCTCGCCGCCGTCGTCGTCGGAGTCCTGCTCGGCCTTCGGGTAACGCAGCCCGGTCGAGACGACATCGGTGCGGCCGTCGCCGGACTCCTGGCCGCGCACGATCTCCCGGCCGCTCTTCGTGACCGCGCGCAGCAGCACGCCGTAGTCACGGTTCACGGCCCGGTCGGCGGCGATGCTCACGGAGGCGCGCAGCTCCTTGCCGGGCTCGACGTCCACCCGGTAGTAGCGGTGCTCGCCGAACTTCTCGCGGTCCGTGTAGAGACCGGACTTGAGCTCGGGCGCGTCCGCGCACTGCGCGGCACCTTCGGTGGCGACGGGCGTGACCACGGGGTCGGCCGCCCGGTCCACCAACTGCCCGACCCTGTCGCTCAGTTCCTCCTTGTGCCGGACCGAGGTGTACGTGCCACCGGTGGCGTCGGCGATGCAGGAGAGCTGCGCGCGGGTCTTGGCGTCGGCCACCAGGCCGAGCGTGTCGATGGTGAGGCCGATGCCCTTCGCGGCGATCTCGCGGGCCACCTCGCACGGGTCGAGCGGCTGGCAGGTGTCCTCGCCGTCGCTGATGAGGACGATGCGGCGGGTGCCGCCGGCCTCGCCCTTGTCCATGTCGTCGGCGGCCTTCAGCAGGGCCGGGCCGATCGGGGTCCAGCCGGTGGGCTGCAGCGTCGCGACGGCGGTCTTCGCCTCGGTGCGGTCCAACGGGCCTATGGGATAGAGCTGTTCGGTGTCCTTGCAGCCCGTCTTGCGGTCCTCGCCCGGGTAGTTGGCGCCGAGCGTGCGTATGCCGAGCTGCACTTCCTCGGGCGTCGCGTCGAGGACCTCGTTGAACGCCTGCTTCGCCGCGGCCATCCGGGAGTCGCCGTCGATGTCGCGGGCGCGCATGGAACCGCTGACGTCCAGGACGAGTTCGACCTTGGGGGCGGGCGTGTCCCCGGCGGGCTCGTCGGCGGCCGCCGCGATGCCGGTGGGCGCGAGGCCGCCCAGGGCCAGGGCGGCGAGCGCGGCGCACGCGCCCGCCGCCAGCCGTTGTCTTGTGATCATCGGCGGATCTTATGGATCAGGACGGAGACACGCCAAAACGAGACCTCTGCTCGCGCCCTCGCGCCAACTCCCGTCCCCCGAAAGCACCCGCCTTGTCCATCCCCGCCCACCAGGCCTCCATCCCGGCGGCGTCCAGCGCACCCCAGTCCGGGGTCTCCGTCACCATCGCCTGTCCCATGCCGCGGCCCAGGCCGACCATCGCGCGGCCCGCCGGGGTGCGGTCCGCGTCGTACGCGGCCAGGGCGTCGGGCAGGGTGGCGGTCGACGTCAGGGCGGATTCGAGGACCGTCGCGTCCTGGAGGGCCTTCACCGCGCCCGCGCCGGTGTGCGGCCGGGCCACGGTCGCCGCGTCGCCCACCAGGAGCATGCCGGGCGCCGTGTACCGGTCGGCCGTGAAGTCGTAGAGGGGCTGGAGGATCAGCTCGTCCGGGGTGGTGGCCATGACCACCTCGGCCCAGAACGGGGGCAGCAACTCCTCTGCCACGTACGCCAGATGGTCCCGCAGTGTGTCCGACGCGGTGCCCGGCGGCAGGCTCGTGGGGGAGGAGAGCGCCGCGTCGTGGCCGGGCGGCGGCGTCGTGTACAGGATCCAGTTGGCGCGCAGCCCGCCGGTCGCCGGGTCGGGGATGCGGTACACGACCAGGTGGCCGCCGGGGAAGACGACGTACGCGGCCTCGTCCTCGGGCCAGAGCTCCGGCGCGGTGAGCCGTTCGACGGGAAACGCGCCGCGCCACGCCAAGTACCCCGCGTAGGCGGGGCGTACGTCGCCGCAGGCCGCGGCCCGCACCACGGACCGGTAGCCGTCCGCGCCGATCACCAGGTCGAAGTGCTCGGGCGAGCCGGCGCCGAGATCCACGAGGGCGCCCGCGCCGTCCGGCGCCGGCGTCACCTGCTGGACCTGTGCCCCGGCCCGGAAGTCGGCGTTCGCGGGGATCCGGCGCCTCAACTCCTGCCACAGAGGTCCCCAGTTGTAGGTGCGGAAGGGCAGCGGAGTCGTCCACAGTGCCCGCCCGGTCGGCGCCCCGGCCCGCTTGTCCCGCACGTACCAGCGCCGCGTCGTCATCTGCACCCAAGGCATCCCGGCGTCCACATAGCCGGACGCCTCCAGCTCGGCGTAACGGGCGTTGTGCAACGTGATCCCCACACCCCGCTCGCCGAGCGGCCCGGTGGCGCGCTCGAGGACCGTGATGTCGCGCAGGCCGCCGCGGTGCGCGGCGAGGGCCGCGGCGCAGCCCGCGATGCTGGCGCCGACGACCGCGACGGATGCTGTGCTCTTGCCCATGTCCGTGTGTCCGTTCCGTTCTGGTAGGGGAAGGGGGCGGTCCGCTGGCGGAAGCCGCGGATGATCCTCGCAGGTGCGAGCCACCGGGCGAGAACCCGGGGCGGGCGCCGTACGGCGCCCGGTCGTTCAGCCAGGACGTGGGCGGAACGGGGCGACAAGAACTGGCCATCCTCGGCCGGGAGGGAACCGGCGCCGGCCCTGTCCAGGAGCGGAGCCGACGCCTCACCATTCGCTCTCACCTCGGTGGCGCCTGAGGGGATACGTCGAATCGGCGTGCCTCACAGTTCACACCTGCCACTCAAACCCCACCCGGTTCGCAGACAGCACCGGAAGGCCCCCTTCCCTCAGGCGTGGACGCGGGAACCTCCACCGCTCCTCCGCGCCTGCACTCTTTTCAGCCAGTCACTTCGCCACCTTGTAGCTCGCTCTGAGCGCTGGCTACGATCCCGCTCGTTTCGCTTTCTACATACCCTGCACGATTACTTCATTTATGTGAGGGAAGTGCGTGGAGTCGTTTACGCAGGCGGGAGCGCCGCACCACCGCGATGACTTAACACGGCCCCGGCTGTTCCGGGGCCGCCGCACCTCCTCCGGTTCCTTGCGCCCCGGAGGTTCTCCCTCCCCGTCGAAGAAGGCTTCCGCGAGGGATTTCCGCCTCTTCTGGTGGGCCAACGCCGCCGACGCGCTCGGCACCCAGGCGTCCGGAGCCGTTCTGCCGCTGCTGCTTCTCGGTCTCGGCCACTCACCGCAGACCGCGGGGCTCGTCGCCGGGCTCTCGCTGGCCGCCGGACTGCTGCTCGGGCCGCTCGCCGCCGTTCCCGCCGACCGCGGCGCCCGCAAGGCCATCATGGTCTGGTCCGCGGCCGTCGCCGCGCTCGCCATGGGGTCCATCGCCGTGACCCTCGTGGTCGGACACCTCACGCTCCCGCACCTCGTCGTCGCCGTCCTCGTCGAGCGGTTCGCCACCGCCTGCCACGACGCCGCGTCGCGCGGCACGGTCGCCCTGGTCTGCCCACCCGGCGATCAGCCGCGCGCCGTGGCCCGGCTCGCGTCCGCCGACCAAGGCGCGCTCGTCCTGGGTCCTGCCCTCGGCGGAGCCGCCTACCAGCTCTTCCGCGCCCTGCCCTTCGTGGCCGACGCCCTTTCCTATGCCGTCGTCGCCTGCTGCGTACGTGCGATGCGCACGGACCTGAAGGCCGGTGACGTCCCTTCGGACGACCCGGACAACCCAGGCCGCTCAGGCGACTCGGACGACGGACTGCTGCGCGAGGCCGCCGCCGGGCTGCGGCTGGTGCGGCGAAGGCCACTGCTGCGTCTCGTCCTGACATGGGTCGCGCTCGTCAACGGCGTGGCCGTGACGCTGTATTACTCCGCCGTGTTCGTGCTGGAACGTTCCGGCACCGGCGCGCTCCCGCTCGGCCTCGTCCTCGCCGTCACCGGCGCCGCGGGCCTGGCCGGGTCTCTCGCCGCACCCAGGGCCGCGGCCCGACTGGGCGCCGCCCGCATCCTCATCGTGGTCACCTGGCTGCTGGTCCCGCTCACCGCGGCCCTCGCACTCGCCGACGGGCCGTGGACGTACGGCGTGCTGCTCGGCGGGATCAGCCTCCTCCTGCCGCTGCCCGCGGTCGTCCTTCAGGCACGCGCCCTGCTGACGACAGAGCCTCAACTGCAGGCCCGGGTCGGCGCGGTGATCGCCACGGCCTCCGGCGCCACCGCCGCCCTCGCGCCGGTCCTGGCCGGTCTCTTCGCCGACCAGGTGGACTCCGCCGTCCCCGCACTGGGCTGTGCCGCCCTGCTCGTCCTGCTCGCCGCGTACACCACCCGGCGCGCCGCCCTCACGGAGGCCGCAGCGTGAGCCGCTTCCAGGTCTACCGCGCCGCCCTGCCCGAGGTGTGCGCCACCGATCCGCACCGCATGGTGTTCACCGCCGACGCCGAGGGCCGCTGCGAGGTCTTCACCTGGGACGCCGCCGCCCGCCGCGCCCGCCGCGTCACCCACCGGCCGGGCGGCACCCTGCACGGCGCGATCGACGCGGACGCACGGGTGTGGTGGTTCGCCGAGGACGCCCGGGGCGTCGGGCACTGGCGGTTCCAGCCCTTCGGGGGCGGCCGCGACCGGCCCGGTCTGACCGGCGTCCCCGACGGGACCGCCCGTGGACTCGCCGTCACCGCCGAAGCCACCGCCGCCCTCGGCGTAGGCCTCGACGACCACACCACGATCCGCGTCGGGCCGCGCGGCGGCCCCGGCCGCGAGGTGACGCGCGTGGACGGCCCCGCCTCGCTCGCCGGACTCGCCCCCCGCGGCGAACTGCTGGCCCTCGCCCGCACCGCCGACGCGTCCCGCGCCGTCACCCTCCTCACCCCCGACGGCATCACTGTCGCGGTCCTGCCCGGCGACGGCCCGCACGGCAGGCTGTGGGCCCTCGGCTTCAGCCCCGCCCGGGACCACACCACACTGCTGCTGGCCCGCGAGCGCGAGGACTGCTACGCGCTCGCCACCTGGACCGCCGCCACCGGTACCGTCACCCACGACTGGTGCACCCTGGACACCCAGTTCACCGCCCGCTGGTACCCCGACGGCAACGCCGCACTGATTCGCCAGGACCGCCACGGCCGTTCCCTGCTCCACCGCGCGGACTTCGCACGCCGCACCCTCGACCCCGTCCCCACCCCGCCCGGCGCCCTGCTCGACGCGGCCCCCCGCCCCGGCGACGACCTGCACACGCTGTGGACCGACAGCGCCCACCCGCCCCGCATGACCTCCACGGCCGGCACCCCGCTGCCCCCGCTCGGCACCGTCGACGGCCGCGTCCCCGGCACCCTCCGTGACATCCACACCCCGGGCCCGGACGGCCCGGTGCACACCCTGCTCAGCCTCCCCGAGTCCGGGCCCGGACCCCACCCCGCCGTGTTCCTCGTGCACGGCGGCCCCGCCGATCACGACCGCGACGCCTACGACGGCACCGTGCATTCCCTGGTCGCCTCCGGCTTCGCCGTGGCCCGGGTCAACTACCGCGGCTCCACCGGCTACGGTTCTCGCTGGCAGCGCTCCTACCGAAACGGCGTAGGGCACACCCAGGTCACCGACCTCGCCGCCGTGCACGCCGACCTCACCGGGCGGCGACTGATCCGCCCGGACGCCACCGGGCTGTGGGGCACCTCCTGGGGCGGCTATCTCGTCCTGCTCGCCCTCGGTACCCACCCAGGACTGTGGCAGGCCGGCGTCGCCGTGAAACCCGTGGCCGACTACACCGCCGCCCACGTCGCCGCCCCGCCCGCACTGCGCGCCTTGGACGAGCGACTGTTCGGCGGCACCCCCGAACAAGTACCGGACGCGTACACGCGCAGCTCCCCGATCCGCTATGCCGCCCGGGTGCGCGATCCGCTCCTGGTCGTCGCCGCCACACACGACACCAAATGCCCCCCGGCACAGGTCCGTTCCTACCTCGCCGCCCTGCACGCGGCCGGCGCCCCGCACGAGTCCCTGTGGCTCGACTCCGGGCACGACGGCTACGACGGCAGCGACCACGTGACCGTGCTGCGCCGCGCGGTGCGCTTCCTCGACCAGGAGCTCCGCGGCACCGCTCGCACCACCCCACCAAGACGCCCCTCTCCGTCCGGAGAGGGGTCAGTGCACCACACCGTCGAACACTGAAGCCGAAGGAGAAAGCCCATGCAGAAGGACGTCATCCACAACGACCCGCTGGCGGAGGACGAGACGAACCGGAAGCCGAGCGTCGGCATCACGGTCACCGTCCCGTTCCGTAACGCCGAAGACGGCGACGACACCGTCGAGGACTGATCCACACCGGCCGGCCCCGGACGCCCGGGGCCGGCCGGCCCTCAGAGCCTGTGTCATGTCCCGGGCTCTCACCACCGTCAGGAGGAAATGCCCATGCGCGTACTGCTGGTCAACATGCCCTGGTCGCCCATCGACCTGCCGTCACTGGCCCTGGGCATCCTCAAACGGAGCGTGGACGAGCGCGTTCCCGACGCCACCGCCGAAGTGCTGCACGCCAACCTCATGTTCACCGACTGGATCACCGAGCGCACCGAGTTCACCGGTGACGATTACGAGTACTACGCCCTCTCCTCCTACTTCATGGGCTGCGGCGACTGGGTCTTCTCCTCCGCCCTGTACGACGATCCGGCCTGGCGCGAGGACGAATTCGTCGCCACGATGACCGGCAGGCTCAAGTCCGCGCGGATGAGAATGACGCGCGAACTGCACAGGATCGCCCCCGAGTTCGTCGAAATGATCGCCCGGCAGATCGTGGCGAGCGAACCCGACGTCGTCGGCTTCACCTCCACCTTCCAGCAGAACACCGCCGCGCTCGCCGCGGCCCGCCGGGTCAAGGAACTCGCCCCGCACATCGTGACCGTCATGGGCGGTGCCAACTGCGACGGCGAACAAGGTGCCACCGTGCACCGCAACTTCCCCTTCGTCGACCACGTCGTACGAGGAGAGGGCGAGGCCGCCTTCCCCGCCCTCCTCGCCGCACTCGCGGAGAAGACCCCGCTGGACGGCATCACGGGCCTCTGCCACCGCGACGCCACCGGCCGGAGCGTCGCCAACGCCATGGCCACCAGGCCGCTGCCACCCGCCGCGATCCTGCCTCCCGACTACAGCGGCTACTTCGAGCGCCTCGCCGCCTCCGTGGCCCGCAACTGGGTGGAACCCAAACTCGTGGTCGAGGGCGCGCGCGGCTGCTGGTGGGGCGAGAAACACCACTGCACCTTCTGCGGGCTCAACGGCTCGTTCATGGAGTTCCGTTCGAAGAGTCCCGACACCTTCTACGACGAGATCATGGAGCTGGCCCGCCGCCACCGGGTCCTCGACATGTACGTCGTCGACAACATCCTCGACATGCGCTACCTCACCACCGTGCTGCCCCGCATCATCGACAGCGGCTACGACCTGCGCCTGCACATCGAGATCAAGGCCAACATGAAGCGCAGCCAGCTGCGCACCCTCGCCGACGCCGGACTCATCTACGTCCAGCCCGGCATCGAGAGCCTCAACAGCCGGGTCCTCGACCTGATGGACAAGGGGGTCAGTGGCTGCCAGAACGTGCGGATGCTCCGCGACGGCGCCGAGACGGGCCTCTCCGTCGCCTGGAACTACCTGCACGGTTTCCCCGGCGAGAGCGCCGAGGACTACGACCCCGTCATCGCCCAGCTTCCCGCCCTGGAACACCTCGACCCGCCGGTCGACCTGTCCGCCCGTATCGCCATCGAACGCTTCAGCCCTTACTTCGAGCGCCCCGAACTGGGCTTCACCGGCCTGCGCCCCGAGGCCCACTACCGCTTCACCTACGATCTGCCCGAGGAAGAGCTGTACGGCATGGCGTACGTCTTCGAGGCGCCCGCCCGCGGCATCGGCGAACCCACCGTCAGCGGGCTCAACGCGGCCCTCGCCGACTGGAAGAAGCACCACACCGACGCCCGCCTCACCCACGACGACCACGGAGACCGCATCGTCCTGGTCAGCCGCCGCCGCGCCTTCGCCTGGCGTGCCATGGAACTGACGGACCCCTTCGAACTGACCGTCTTCCGCCTCCTCGACCAGCCCCACAGCGTCCAGGCACTCACCCGCAAGGCCGCGGCCCGCGCCACCGGCACGGCCCGCGACGAAGACGAAGTCCAGCAGCTCCTCGACTCCTGGCGCGCTCTCGGCATCGTCTTCGCCGACGCGGGCCAGTACGTCCACATCGCCCCGGCGGCCGTCAACGAGGACCTGCTGCGCCTGGACTTCATGCGGCACATCCACGCGGCCGAAGCCGAAGCAGACGCCGACCGCGCAGCCGTCGCGCAGGACGGCACCGCCGTCCCCGAGCCGGCCTGACCCCGCCCGTCCCGGACGCAACCGGAGGACCCCGACATGACCGCCACCGTCACCGCGCCGACGCTCCTGGCCTGGCGCGACTACGACCCCGCCGCATGTGAACTGCCCGGCATGTCCCTGGGCGAGGTGCCGCTGCCCGGACCGGCCCGCGGCCAGGCCGCGCGCCTGTGGGAGCTGGGCGCACGCCGGGTACGGCTGCCCGCCCCGATCGACCTGACCGCCGCCGCGGACCCGGCCGCCGCCCTGTACGGCCTCTCCCTGGTCCGGGATCTGACCGCGCGCGCGGTCATGGTCGAGTGGGAGCTGCGACTGGACCCGCGGGCGGGGGAGAGCTGGCGGCCGCTCAGCCACCTCCAGCCGCCCGCCTCCCTGCACGGCCCCGACGGCGGTGAGGAGGAAGCGCTGAGGACGTGGCGGCGCGGCCACTACCTGTGCAAGTGCCTGTGGCGCAAAGGTCCTGGCTTCATTCAGATCCGCGACCGCCGCTGGGGAGAACTGCGCCGCTTCACCGCCGACGAACCCGAGTACGACACGGCCATCGGCCTGCTCGACTACGGCGCCCCCGCCGACACCGTCGCGAAGAGCGTCCTCGACGACTTCCGCACGGAACAACTCGTCCTCGAAGTGGGCGCGTACGCGTGGTGGCTGCCGTATCGCGTCAGCCGATGGCTTCAGCAGTCGATCGCGATCTGAAAGCCGCCGGAAAGGGCTCTCGGGCATCCGGCGATCACCCTCGGTTACTATGCCCCCTTCATGCCGGCTCGCAAGGTCGAAGGGGCAGGGGACCTGAGGAAATGCTGAGAGAAGTCACCGCCACCCGCTACGTGAACCCGCTGCACACCGGAGGCTCCGTACCCGGGGTGGTGGAGGCCGACGACCTGGGGACGTATGTGCTGAAGTTCACCGGCTCCGCGCAGGGCGTCAAGGCGCTGGTCGCCGAGATCGTCGTCGGGGAGCTGGCCCGGCGGCTCGGGCTGCGCTTCCCGGAGCTGGTGCTCGCCCACTTCGACCCGGCGGTCGCCGCCGACGAGCCGCACCAGGAGGTCCAGGACCTGCTGCGGGCGAGCGCGGGGCTGAACCTCGGCATGGACTTCCTGCCGGGCGCCGCGGACTTCACGCCGGAGGTCGCCGAGGAGTTCCCGGTCACCCCGCTGGAGGCCGGCCGGATCGTCTGGCTGGACGCGCTGACCGTCAACGTCGACCGCACGGTGCACAGTTCGAACCTCATGGTCTGGCCCACGTCCGGCACGGTCCGGCCGAGGCTCTGGCTGATCGACCACGGCGCGGCGCTCGTCTTCCACCACCGCTGGGACGCGGCCGCGCCCGACAAGGCCTACGACTTCCGGCACCACGCGCTCGGCGGCTACGCCCCGGACACCCGCGCGGCCGACGCCGAACTGGCACCCCGTGTCACCGAGGAACTGCTGCGCGAGGTCGTCGCCCTCGTACCGGACGCCTGGCTCACCGACGAGCCGGGTTTCGAGAGCCCCGACGCGGTGCGCGACGCCTACGTCACGTATCTGCTCGCCCGCGCCCGAAGCTCGGCGGTGTGGCTGCCGACGGACTTCCCGTCCCGCGACGAACTGGCGGTCGCCGACGCGCGGCGCGCCGCCGCCACCCGCAAGGGCCGGCCGGCCTGGCTGAAGCAGGTGCCCGACCTGCACGGCAAGCCCGGGGCGGAGCAGGACTGGTCCGTGCATCTCGGCTGAGCGGGTAGGCCTTCGGCGTACGGCCGGTGGGAACCGCGCGACCAGCCACGACGAGACCCGCACCCGACGACCGGGCGACGGACGCCGAAACCCCCGGCACCGTGCGATGCCGGGGGCTTGGACACGGGTCGCTCAGCCGAGCTGCTCGTACGCCGGCAGCGTCAGGAAGTCCGCGTAGTCCGCGTCCAGGGAGACCTGGAGCAGCAGGTCGTGGGCCTGCTGCCACTTGCCGGCCGCGAAGGCCTCCTCGCCGATCTCGGCGCGGATGTTCGCCAGCTCCTCGGCGGCGACCTTGCGGGCCAGGTCGGCCGTGGCGGTGTCGCCATTTTCGAAGACGACACCGGCGTTGATCCACTGCCAGATCTGCGAGCGCGAGATCTCGGCGGTGGCCGCGTCCTCCATGAGGTTGAAGATGGCGACGGCGCCGAGGCCGCGCAGCCACGCCTCGATGTAGCGGATGCCGACCTGGACGGCGTTGACCAGACCGTCGTAGGTGGGCTTCGCGTCGAGCGAGTCGATGGCGATCAGGTCACCGGCGGCGACCGCCACGTCCTCGCGCAGCCGCTCCTTCTGGTTCGGCTTCTCACCGAGGACCGCGTCGAAGGAGGCCATCGCGATCGGCACCAGGTCGGGGTGCGCGACCCACGAGCCGTCGAAGCCGTCGCCGGCCTCGCGGTCCTTGTCGGCTCGGACCTTCTCGAACGCGACCTTGTTGACCTCGGCGTCCTTGCGCGACGGGATGAAGGCCGCCATGCCGCCGATGGCGTGCGCGCCGCGCTTGTGGCAGGTGCGCACGAGGAGTTCGGTGTACGCCCGCATGAAGGGGGCGGTCATCGTCACCAGGTTGCGGTCCGGCAGGACGAACTTCTGCCCGCCGTCACGGAAGTTCTTGACGATGGAGAAGAGGTAGTCCCAGCGCCCGGCGTTGAGACCGCTCGCGTGGTCGCGCAGCTCGTAGAGGATCTCCTCCATCTCGTACGCGGCGGTGATCGTCTCGATGAGGACCGTGGCGCGGACGGTGCCCTGCGGGATGCCGACGTAGTCCTGGGCGAAGACGAAGATGTCGTTCCAGAGGCGGGCCTCCAGGTACGACTCCGTCTTCGGCAGGTAGAAGTACGGGCCCTTGCCGAGCGAGATGAGGCGCTGGGCGTTGTGGAAGAAGTAGAGGCCGAAGTCGACGAGGGCGCCGGGGACCGGCGTGCCGCTTCCGTCCACCAGGTGGCGCTCGTTCAGGTGCCAGCCGCGCGGGCGCATCACGACGGTGGCGAGTTCGTCGGCGTCCTTCAGCGCGTACGACTTGCCGGTGCGCTCGTCGGTGAAGTCGATGGAGTGGGTGTACGCGGAGGTGAGGTTCAGCTGGCCGCCGATCACGTTCTCCCAGGTGGGCGCCGACGCGTCCTCGAAGTCGGCGAGCCAGATCCTCGCGCCCGAGTTGAGCGCGTTGATCGTCATCTTGCGGTCGGTCGGGCCGGTGATCTCGACGCGGCGGTCGTTCAGCGCGGCGGGAGCGGGGGCGACCTTCCAGGAGTCGTCCGCGCGGATCGCGGCGGTCTCCGGGCGGAAGTCGAGCGTGGAGGTGCGGGCGATCTCGGCGCGGCGCTCGGCGCGGCGGGTGAGGAGCTCGTCACGCCGGGGCGTGAACAGCCGGTGCAGCTCGGCCACGAAGGCGAGGGCCGCATCGGTGAGCACCTCGTCCTGCCGGGGCAGGGGCGAGGCGTCGACGATGGCCAGCGGGGACGGCGCTGGTGCGGACATGAGGCTGTCACTTCCTTCAGCGAGCGGCGGCGCGGGCGGCATGCGGTGCCGGGGCGCCTGGGTACGGCTGACGGCCCCGTTTTCCGGGACCGGCCCTTCTCAGCAGTGGATATTAGTTTCCTTATCGTGGAAGTTCAATCGTTTGTTGATGTCGAGATTCTCTGAGTCGACAGAACGTGGCGCTCAGTGCCACGTCTTTCACTCAAGGTGGCGGAGGTCCGCCGCCGTGTCGATGTCGTACGCCTCGGCGACCTCCCCGCACTCCACCAGCTCCACGGCCCCCGCGTGCTCCTTGAGGTAGGCGCGGGCCCCGCGGTCCCCGTCCGCGCTCGCCGCGATCCCCGCCCAGTGGTCCCGGCCGAACAGCACCGGATGCCCGCGCTCCCCGTCGTACGCGGCCGCCACCAGGGACGCAGGCGAGCGGTACGCCGACCGGACCCGGGCGACCGCGGCGGCGCCGATACCCGGCTGGTCCACGAGGAGGACGAGCGCGGCGGCCGCGCCCGTGCCGGCGAGGGAGTCCAGGCCCGCCCGCAGCGACGACCCCATGCCGTCCTCCCACTCCGGGTTCTCCACGATCACGCACCCTTCGAGCCCGGCCCGCGCCCGTACGTCACCGGCCGCCGCTCCGAGTACCACGTGCAGCGGCCCGCAACCCCCCTCGCGCAGCACGCGCACCGCGTGTTCCACGAGCGGGCGCCCGCGATGGGACAGCAGGGCCTTGGGGCGCCCTCCGAGCCGCCGCCCGCCGCCCGCGGCGAGCAGCAGTCCGGCCACCCCGTCCGTTTCTCTGGTCGTCATGCCCCCTGCATACCGCACGGGGCCGGCCGGTGCCCGCATACGCAGAGTTGCCTTACGCAACGGACTGGCGCGAAAGGCGGTCGTGGCGTTAACTGGGCGCCCTCGAACCCGAGTTGGGCGCTCGATCAGCGCCCCGCGCGGGTTCGCGGCGAAGGCGTACGACAGGCGCACAACGAGGTGCGAGGGGGAGACCTGTGTTGCGGAGCGTGGAGCACAGACAGGGGCGGACTCCGGTGACCGGCAGCGACGAGGACCCGCGGGTGGCGGAACTGCGCACGGCAGTGTCCCGGCTGCGCCGCGAACTCGCCGCCCACCCGGCCGAGTTCGCGGACCGGGGCATCGCCGAGGACGAGCTGGCGGCCCTCGACGCCATGGTGGGCCGCGGCAGCCCCGAGGTACCACGGCTGCGCCGCTCGCTGCTGCTGGTCGCGGGCGCGATCGGGTCGGTCAGCGCCCTGTCGGCAGCGCTCACCGAGGTGCGCGGAGCGATCGAACTGTTCGGGGGACCGGCTCCGCACCGGTGACAGGCCCTAGGTCCAATGCCGTTGCCTTAGCCGCGATCTTGGTGCGTGCACCCCCGAGCGCAGGCGCGGCGCGCATCCTGGTGACATTCTCAAGAACCGCAGGAGTCCACCGTGTCACGGCGGTTCATGAGCCTGGGGCGACGAAGGGCAAGATCGCCCGTAACGCAACGGCATTGGACCTAGGCCACCCAGTGCGGGCGGCCCGGTTCGTCGCCCGCCTGGCCGAGGCCGCCGACCCCCGCGTCGACGGCCGCGGCGACCCGGCGCACCGCCTCCTCGGCGACCTCGGCCGGCTGCGTATAGGGCCAGCGCAGCCGGTGCTCGAACGTGCCGGGGTCCGCGCCGAACCGTGACCCGCCCTCGATCCGCACCCCGTGCCGCAGCGCCGCGCCGGCCAGCGCCGAGGCGATCGGCCGGCCGAGGTCGATCCAGAGGGACATCCCGCCGGGCGGGACCTGCCAGCGCCAGTCCGGGAATTCCTGCCCGAGCAGACCGGCCAGCTGATCGCGCTGGTCACGCAGCAGGGGCAGACGCCGGCGCAGGATCTCCTCCTCACGCCCGAGCAGCCGCAGAGCCACCAGCTGGTCGAGCACGGAACCTGACATGTCGGCCATCACACGCTGCGCCGTCAGCTCCGTGATCAGCCGCGCGCCCGCCCGCACCCAGCCGACCCGCAGACCGCTCCAGTGCCCCTTGCTCAGCGAGCCGACGGTGACGATCTGTTCGCCGCCGTTCGGCGCCAGCGAGGCGAACGGCGGGGGCGTCGGGGTGTCCAGCGCGATGTCCGCGATCGTCTCGTCGACGACCAGCCAGGTGCCCGTCGCGCGGGCGTCGGCGATGATCCGCCGGCGCTGGTCGGGCGGCATCAGCCGGCCCGTCGGATTCTGGAAGTCGGGGATGAGATAGGCGAGCCGGGGCGCCGACTGCCGCAGGGTCGCGCCGAACAGCTCGGCGTCCCAGCCGTCCTCCGTCACCGGCACGGGAGCGGTGCGCAGCCCCAACTGCCGGATCACGGAAAGGGCGTTGGCGTACGACGGGTTCTCCACGGCGATCCGGTCGCCGGGCCTGCCGAGCAGAGTGAGGGTGAGCGCGACCGCCTGCTGGGCGCCGGACGTGACCAGGATCTGCTCCGGCCGCGTCGGCAGACCGCGCCGCGTGTACCGCTCGGCGATCGCCCCCCGCAGCTCCGCCAGACCGTACGGGTGGTAGCCGGGCGTCAGCGCGTGCCGGGCCACATCCTGGCTCGCGGCGGCGTAGGCGGCGGCCAGCTCGTCCGCCAGCGCGCCGGGAGCCGCGATGGCCAGATCGATCACGTCCTCCCCGGCCTCCGGCGTGCGCACGCTCGTCAGGCGCGCGCCCTCGGGCAGCTCGGTCCACGTCCCGGCCCCGCGCCTGCTGCGCGCGTACCCGCTCTCGCGCAGCAGGTCGTACGCGGCCGTCACCGTGGCCCGGCTGACCCCGAGCGTCACCGCGAACCCGCGCTCGGCCGGCAGCCGCGTGTGCAGCGCCACCCGCCCGTCGAGGAGCAGCGTCCGCATGCCCTGCGCGAGCGCGCGGTAGCCCGGCCGCTCCCCGGCGACGCCCGTCACCAGAGCGGCGAGGCGCTTGGCTCCCGGCCGCCCGGCCGCGCTGTCCAGGCCGTGGACTCCTGCTCCGCCTGCCATGCCACATTCCCGTCATTGGCCCTGCTGTCCAGGCCAATCTATCTACAGACTCGGAAGTGGCCCACAGAGGTGGCCCGGGTGGGAACGAGGAGGCACGTCATGCACGCCGACAGGAGCGGCTTCAGCGACCGGTACGAGCGGGTGCTGCAGCGCCGCGCGGAGGAAGCGACGGGCGGGCGCCTGTGGGGGACCCGCCGCAGGCCGCGATCCCCGGCCGCGCCGGACCGGCCCGGCCGGGTCGTCGTCGGCGTCAGCGGCTCCCCGGCGAGCCGCGTCGCCCTGCGCTCGGCGGCGGCCGAGGCGGCGCGGCGCGGGCGCGAACTGGTGGCCGTGCGGGCCTGGGAGCCGCCGGAGGGCGAGGGCATGTACCGGCGCCGACCGGACCGTGAGTGGGCCGAGCACTGGCATTCCTTCGCGCGCGCCGAGCTGACCCGGGCCGTCGGGGAGACGCTGGGCGGACCGCCGCCCGGCGGCCCGGACGTGTCGCTCCGCGTCGTACGCTCCCGGCCAGGACCCGCGCTGACCGCCTTGGCGACCGGTCCCGAGGACCTCATCGTCATCGGCGTACGAGGCCGCCGCGGCGGGGTGCACCGGTTCGTACGGCGGCACGCGGTGTGCCCGGTCCTCTCGGTTCCGGTGCGCTTGGCAGGGCGGGCGGAATTGCGTGCCCTGCGCCATATGACTCCGGCGGATTTCTGAGCCCCTATCGGGGTCTCAGCAAACCTCGCTGATGAGCCTGGGCCACAGCAGACGTCCGCGAATCGACCCCCAACTTCGCGTAGATGTGCACCAGATGGGACTTGATCGTGGCCTGGCTCAAGAACAGCTGACGCGCGATCTCCGCGTTGGACAAGCCGTCCCGCACCAGCTGGAGAACCTCCAGCTCCCGCCGGCTCAACGCCTCGGAGGGCGCCCGCAACCGGTCCATCAGGCGGAGCGCGATCGCCGGGGCGAGCGCGGACCGGCCGGAGGCGGCCGTGCGGACGGCCGCCGCCAGCTCCTCAGGCGGCGCGTCCTTCAGCAGATAGCCGGAGGCCCCGGCCTCCACCGCCGCGAGAATGTCCGCGTCGGTGTCGTACGTGGTCAGGACGAGCACGCGCGGCGCCTCGTCCAGGGCCGCGATCCGCGCGGTCGCCTCGGCGCCGTGCAGGCCCGCGCCGAACTGCAGGTCCATCAGTACGACGTCCAGCCGCCCGGCCGCGGCGAGCTCGACGGCCCGTTCCGCCGTGGCGGCCTCCGCGACGATCGCGAAGTCCGGCTCGGCGTCGAGGACGGCCCGCAGTCCGGCGCGTACGACGGGATGGTCGTCGGCGAGCAGCAACCGGATCACGCGCCACCCCCGGCGGGAACCGGCAGGGTGACGGCGACCGCGGTGCCCTGGCCGGGCGCCGACTCGACCGTGAACGTACCGCCGAGCGCCCGCACCCGCGCCTTCATCGCGGGCAGTCCGAAGCCGCCGTCGCCGCCGGGCACGGCGAGGGCCGGGTCCGGGTCGAAACCGCGACCGTCGTCCACCACATCCAGGGCCACCGAGGTCTCCATGAGGCTGAGGGTGATCTCCGCGCGGCGCGCGGACGCGTGCCGCACCGTGTTGCCGAGCGCCGACTGGGCGATCCGCAGCAGCGCCACCTCATAGGGGGTGGGGAGTTCGAGCGGGGTGCCGCTCGTCGTGAAGCGGGCACTCAGGGCGGGAGCCGTGGCGCACAGCCGCTCCAGGGATCCGGCCAGGGAACCGTTCGCCAGGCCGGGCGGCGTGAGCGCGCGGACGAAGCGGCGGGCCTCCGCGAGGTTGTCCTGCGCGGTCGACCGGGCCTGCTCGACGTGCGCGGCGGCGGGCGAGCCGTCGGGCAGGTCGCGCTGGGCGGCGCGCAGCAGCAACTGGATCGAGGACAAACCCTGCGCGAGGGTGTCGTGGATCTCGCGGGCGAGCCGTTCGCGCTCGGCGAGGGTGCCCGCGGCGCGCTCCGCGGCGGCGAGTTCGGCGCGGGTCGCGACGAGTTCCTCGATGAGCCGGCGCCGGCGCTCGCTCTCCCGGTACAGCGCCTGATAGCCGAGCACGGTCGCCACGGCGACGGCCGCGCCGAGCAGCGGGCCTATGAAGGCGCCCGGGTTGAACGCCCCGTCATGTCCGACGTACGAGGCGATGGCCGCGCCCGCCGCGAGCGCCACCGCGGGAACGCCCCACCGCGCGGGCAGCAGGTGCAGGAGGAGGAAGTAGAGCGGGAAGGCCAGCCACAGCGCGTCGGGGGAGAGGACGAGGAGCACCGCCCAGACCGCGCCCAGCGCGCCGAGCCAGCACGCGGCGCCCGCGCGCGTGGCCCGTACGACGGGAAGCAGCGGGCCCGCCGCGTAGGCGCCGCCCAGGGCCACGGCCACGGTCACGACAGCGCCGACCGGCTCGTGCGAGCGGCCGGACAGGCCGCGGACCACGACCAGCGCGAGCAGCCCCGCCATCAGCAGATGCAGGCAGAGGCGCAGGGCGCGCAGGGCGGGGGTGAGGGAACGGGTATCCATACTGCTCACCAGCGTACGAAGCCGGCCCCCGAAACCCGGTCAACCGAAAGTTTGAAAGGGGCCTCCCTCCTTCGATTCGGGTGAAGCGTGCTGTGGCGCGATGCCCGCGCCGGGCCCGGGGCAGCAGGGTGGAAGCCATGTTCGTCGCATGGAGAGACCTACGGTTCGCCAAGGGCAGATTCGCCCTGATGGGAACCGTGATCGTACTGATCACGCTGCTGGTGGGACTGTTGTCGGGGCTGACCGCCGGGCTGGCCCGGGACAACACGTCGGCGCTCACCGGGCTGCCCGCCGACCGCCTCGCGTTCGCCCGCCCGGCCGGGGGCCAGCCGGTGTCGTTCACCGGCTCCGCCGTCCAGCGCGCGCAATGGCGGGAGCTGGCCCGGCAGCCCGGCGTCACCGGCGCGCATCCGCTCGGCATCGGCACCGTCAACGCGCGGTCCGGCGCCCGCACCGCGGCCGTCTCCGCGTTCGGCGTCGAGAAGAAGTCGGGCCTCGCGCCCGACGCCACCGCACCCGGCACCGCCGTGCTGTCGCACAAGGCCGCCGACGAACTGGGCGTCGGAGTCGGCGGCCCCCTCACGCTCGGCGGTACGACGCTGAAGGTCACGGCCGTCTCCGGTGACGCCTCCTACAGCCACACCCCGGTCGTCTGGACCGACCTCGGCGACTGGCAGTCCCTCGCGCCCCGGGCCGGCGGCAGCGGCGAACAGGCCACGGTCGTCGCCCTCGACACCGCCTCCGGATACGACGCGGCGGGCGCCGACCGGGCCGCGGGCACCTCGACCACCAGCGTGCGGGGCGCCCTCGAAACCATAGGGTCCTACCAGGCCGAGAACGGCTCGCTGCAACTGATGCGCGGCTTCCTCTTCGTCATCTCGGCCCTCGTCATCGGGGCGTTCTTCACCGTGTGGACGATCCAGCGCAGCGGGGACGTCGCCGTCCTGAAGGCGCTCGGATCCTCCACGTCCTACCTGCTGCGGGACGCGCTCGGCCAGGCCGTCGTGCTGCTCGTCGGCGGCACCGCCGTGGGAACCGCGCTGGCCGCGCTCATCGGGGCGTTCGTGCCGGACGGCGTGCCGTTCGTACTGGAGCCGCTGACCAGCGTCGGCCCCGCCGCCGTCATGACCGTCCTCGGCGTCTGCGGCGCCGCCCTGTCCATCCGGCGGATCACCGCCGTCGACCCCCTCACCGCCCTCGGGAGCGCCCGATGACCCTGCTGCTCGACGACATCACCCTGACCTACGCCGACGGGGAGGGCCGCCTCACGGCTCTGGACCGGGTGGGCCTGGAGGTCCCCGCCGGAACGGTGAGCGCCGTGGTGGGCCCGTCGGGCTCGGGCAAGTCCAGTCTGCTGGCGGTCGCCGCGACCCTGGTCACCCCGGACAGCGGGCGGGTGGTGATCGACGGGACCGAGGCGACCGGACTGAGCCGGGCCGCCGCGGCGGAGCTGCGCCGCCGCGCCGTCGGCATCGTGTTCCAGCAGCCCAACCTGCTGCCGTCCCTGACGGCCCTGGAACAGCTCCAGGTCATGGCGCATCTGGACGGGCGCCGCCCGCGTGAAGTCCGGGGCCGCGCCGCGGAGTTGCTGGACGCGGTGGGCCTGGCAGGCCTGGCTCATCGGCGGCCCCATCAGCTGTCCGGCGGGCAGCGCCAGCGGATCAATATCGCGCGGGCGCTGGTGAACGGGCCCCGGGTGCTGCTTGTCGACGAGCCGACCAGTGCGCTGGATTTTGAACGGGGGGTCGTCGTGCTGGAGTTGCTCGCGCGGCTCACTCGGGAGCGGGGGGTCGCGACGGTGCTGGTCACACATGACCGGGGGCACTTGGGCGTCGCCGATCAGGTGGTCGAGATGGTGGACGGCCGTCTCGCGGCGGCCGTGTTCTAGGTGGTTCGTTGCGGGGTGCGGCGGCCTGCGCGAGAAGCCCCGCCGGCCGGCACTCGGCAACGAACAACTAAGATCCGGCGCCCGCGCCCGAACTGGCCAGCGCCTCCGACAATTCACGGGCCACCTGCTGAAGCACCGGCACGATCTTGTCGGTGGCCGCCTCGGTGACGCGTCCCGCCGGGCCGGAGATCGAAATGGCCGCCGCCGTGGGCGAGTCGGGCACCGGCACGGCCAGGCAGCGCACGCCGATCTCCTGCTCGTTGTCGTCGACCGCGTACCCGGAGCGGCGCACCTCCTCCAGCGCGTCGAGGAAACCGTCGGGCGTGGTGATCGTCTTCTCCGTCGCCGCCGGCATCCCGGTGCGGGCGAGCAGCGAGCGCACCTCGCCGGCGGGCGTGTGCGCGAGCAGCGCCTTGCCCACGCCGGTGGAGTGCGGCAGCACCCGGCGCCCGACCTCGGTGAACATCCGCATGGAGTGCTTGGAGGGCACCTGGGCGACGTAGACGATCTCGTCCCCGTCGAGCAGTGCCATGTTCGCCGTCTCGCCGGTCTCCTCGACGAGCCGGGCGAGATAGGGGCGCGCCCAGGTGCCGAGCAGACGCGCGGAGGACTCGCCGAGCCGGATCAGGCGCGGGCCGAGCGCGTAGCGGCGGTTGGGCTGCTGGCGTACGTAGCCGCAGGAGACCAGGGTGCGCATCAGGCGGTGGATCGTGGGCAGCGGGAGGCCGCTGCTCGCGGAGAGTTCGCTGAGACCCACCTCGCCGCCGGCGTCGGCCATCCGCTCCAGGAGGTCGAAGGCGCGCTCGAGGGACTGGACACCACCGCTGGGCGCGGACTTGGCGGCATCAGTGGTGCTGGCGTCGGACGTCGGCACAGCGCGTTCCTTTCGAGGACAAGCGGGTGATGCTGCAGCCTACCGGCGGGTTCCCGGCCGGTCCTCCCTTGACCTGGAAGTTCGTCGGTAGCTACATTCTGCCTACCGGAATCATAATTCCACTTTGTGGAAACGTCCAGAGGTCGCGCGGGGCATCCGGTGCGCGCCGCGGACCCTTGACGGACCGCGAACGAGGAGTGAAGACTCCTTCAACAGAACGTTGAAACAAATGGTGGAACAGAGGAGGTCCAGGGTGTCGGACGTCGAAGTCGAACTGGTGCTGCGCTCGACCCGCGTCATCACCCCCGACGGTACGCGGCCCGCGTCGGTCGCCGTCGCCGCGGGGAAGATCGTCGCGGTGCTCGCGCACGACGCGCAGGTACCGGCCGGCGCCCGTGTCGAGGACTTCGGCGACCACGCGCTGCTGCCCGGCATCGTGGACACGCACGTCCACGTGAACGACCCGGGGCGCACCGAGTGGGAGGGCTTCTGGACCGCCACCCGCGCCGCCGCGGCCGGCGGCATCACGACCCTCGTCGACATGCCGCTGAACTCCCTGCCGCCGACCACCAGCGTCGACAACCTGCGCACGAAGCAGGAGGTCGCCGCCGCCAAGGCGCACATCGACGTCGGCTTCTGGGGCGGCGCCCTGCCCGACAACGTCAAGGACCTGCGGCCGCTGCACGACGCCGGCGTCTTCGGTTTCAAGTGCTTCCTGTCGCCGTCCGGCGTCGACGAGTTCCCGCACCTGGACAGTGACCGGCTCACCGCCTCCATGGCCGAGATCGCCGGCTTCGGTGCTGATGGGGGGCTGCTCATCGTGCACGCCGAGGACCCGCACGAGCTGGACGTCGCCCCGCACACCAGCGGCCCCAAGTACGACGACTACCTCGCGACCCGGCCCCGTATCTCCGAGGACACCGCGATCAAGGGACTCATCGACACGGCCAAGCGGCTCGGCGCCCGCGTCCACATCCTGCACCTGTCCTCCTCCGACGCGCTGCCGCTGATCGCCGCCGCCAAGGCCGAGGGCGTCAGGCTCACCGTCGAGACGTGCCCGCACTACCTCACGCTCACCGCCGAGGAAGTCCCTGACGGCGCGAGCGAGTTCAAGTGCTGTCCGCCGATCCGCGAGGCCGCCAACCAGGACCTCCTCTGGCAGGCGCTGGCCGACGGCACCATCGACTGCGTCGTCACTGACCACTCGCCGTCCACCGCCGAGCTGAAGACCGACGACTTCGCCACCGCGTGGGGCGGCATCTCCGGCCTCCAGCTCAGCCTCTCCGCGATCTGGACCGCGGCCCGCGAGCGCGGGTACTCCCTCGACGACGTGGTCCGCTGGATGTCGGCGCGCACCTCGGAGCTGGTCGGCCTCGACGACCGCAAGGGCGCCATCGCCGTCGGCCGTGACGCCGACTTCGCGGTGCTCGCCCCCGACGAGACCTTCACCGTCGACCCGGCCGCGCTCCAGCACCGCAACCGCGTCACCGCGTACGCCGGCAAGACGCTGCACGGCGTCGTCAAGTCGACCTGGCTGCGCGGCGAACGCATCGTCGCCGACGGCGAGTTCACCGCCCCGCAGGGCAAGCTGCTCGAAAGGACCAAGTAAGACCGTGGCCGCATCCTCCGAAATACCCCGCTTCACCGGCGACGCCAGCCCCTACGGCGGCGGCGACCCGTACGCCGACTACCGCACCGCGGACTTCCCCTTCACCCGGCACGCCGACCTCGCCGCCCGCACCCTCGGCGCCGGGGTGATCGCCGCGAACGACGAGTTCTTCGCCCAGCGCGAGAACCTCCTCCTCGCGGGGCGCGCCGAGTTCGACCCGGAGCACTTCGGCCACAAGGGCAAGATCATGGACGGCTGGGAGACCCGCCGTCGCCGCGGCACGGGCGCGGACCACCCGTGGCCCACCGCCGAGGACCACGACTGGGCACTCGTCCGGCTCGGCGCCCCCGGCGTGATCCGCGGCATCGTCGTCGACACGGCCCACTTCCGCGGCAACTACCCGCAGGCCGTCTCGGTCGAGGCGGCCTCCGTGGCGGGCGCCCCCACGCCGGAGGAGCTCCTCTCCGACGACGTGAAGTGGACCACGCTCGTCCCCCGCACGGCGGTCGGCGGTCACGCGGCCAACGGCTTCGAGGTGACGGTCGAGCAGCGCTTCACGCACCTGCGCGTCAACCAGCACCCCGACGGCGGCATCGCCCGCCTGCGCGTGTACGGCGAGGTCGTCCCGGACCCGGAGTGGCTCGCGACGCTCGGCACCTTCGACGTCGTCGCCCTGGCCAACGGCGGCCGTGCCGAGGACGCCTCGAACCTCTTCTACTCGCCCGCCTCCAACACCATCCAGCCGGGCTACTCCCGCAAGATGGACGACGGCTGGGAGACCCGGCGCCGCCGCGACAACGGCAACGACTGGATCAGCTACCGGCTCGTCGCCCAGGCGCGGATCCGCGCCCTGGAGATCGACACGGCGTACCTCAAGGGGAACAGCGCCGGCTGGGCGTCCGTCTCCGTCAAGGACGGAGAGGACGGCGACTGGGTCGAGGTGCTGCCCCGTACCCGCCTCCAGCCCGACACGAACCACCGCTTCGTGCTCGACGCGCCGGCCGTCGGCAGCCACGCGCGCGTCGACATCTACCCCGACGGCGGCATCTCTCGGCTGCGCCTGTTCGGCTCCCTCACGGAGCAAGGCGCTTCCCAACTCGCGGCGCGCCGCGCGGAGTTGGGTGCGTAGACTCCGCCCCGCAAGGGTTTGCGGGGCACACCGGCCCGACAGCACCGGTGTGCCCCGCACGACCGTGCCCGCCCCTTACGCGGCGTGCCCGCCGTCCACCGCGAGTTCCGCGCCGGTGACGTAGGCGGCCGCGGGACCCGCCAGGTAGGCCACCGTCCGGGCCACCTCGTCCGCCGTGCCGAACCGGCCGAGCGCCGTCATCTCCGCCTGGCCGGACGCGTACGGGCCGTCCGCCGGGTTCATGTCCGTGTCGATCGGGCCCGGGTGGACGATGTTCGCCGTGATGCCGCGCGCGCCGAGCTCCCGGGCCAGGGCCTTCGTCAGGCCGATCAGGGCCGACTTGCTCATCGCGTAGAGCGTGCCGCCCGGTCCCGGCACGTACTTGGTCATGCACGTGCCGATCGTGACGATGCGGCTGCCCGCGTCCATGACCGGGGCCGCGGCCTGCGAGACGAGGAAGACGCCGCGCACGTTCACGGCGAGCACCCGGTCCACGTCGGCGAGGGTCAGGCTCTCCAGCGGCCCGAGGACACCGATGCCGGCGTTGTTGACCAGGACATCCAGGCGCCCGTGCCGGCCGAGCCGCTCCGTGGTCAGCGACACCGCGTCCGCCGCCTCGCCCGCGTCCGCCGAGTCGGCGCGCACCGCGAGCCCGCGCCGCCCCAGTGCCTCGACGCGCCGGACCACCTCCTCGGCGGCCTCCTTGCCCTGGACGTAGGTGACCGCCACGTCGAAGCCGTCCCGCGCGAGCCGCAGCGCCGTCGCCGCGCCCACGCCGCGGCTGCCGCCGGTCACCAGAGCCACCTTGCTGTTCATGCTCTCTCCTGAGGTCATCGATTGCCGTGGCTTCGAGTACAGCGCTGTGCGGCGCCGGAATCCGGCGGCAATCGGACTCCGAGACCGGGGGCGGGGATCGATGAGTTCCGGGCACGGGCGGGGTCTCAGTGGACAGAAGCATCCGCATCCACGAGACGGAGCCCACCGTGAAGCTCACCCTCACCCAGTTCGTCACCCTCGACGGTGTGCACCAGGCGCCCGGCGGCCCCGAGGAGGACCGGTCCGGCGGCTTCGAGCACGGCGGCTGGTCGTTCCCGTACGACGACGAGGACTTCGGCGCCTTCGTCACCGAGGCCTTCGGGCGGGTCGACGCGTTCCTGCTCGGCCGCCGCACGTACGACATCTTCGCCGGGTACTGGCCCGAGCACACCGACCCGTCCGACCCGGTGGCCGGCAAGCTCAACGCCCTGCCCAAGTACGTCGCCAGTAAGACGCTGACCAGCGGCGACTGGGCGGGCACCCGGTTCATCGGCGGCACGGACCTCGTCAAGGACGTCATCGCGCTCAAGGAGCAGCCGGGCCGCGAGCTGCAGATCCACGGCAGCGGCACGCTCGCCGCGTACCTGCTCCGGCACGACCTGATCGACACGCTGCACCTGCTGACGTTCCCGGTCGTGCTCGGCACCGGCAAGCGCCTCTTCGAGGAAGGCGCCGTGCCCACCGCCTTCCGGCACACCGCCACCCGCACCACCGGCAAGGGCGTCGTCATCTCCTCGTACGACCTCGAAGGACGCCCCACGTACGGCAGTTTCTGACGGTCGGCCGTAGCCGACCCGATCACGCCGCGAGTACGGTGATCGCTCCCGTGCGAGCCACCGACGTCTCGACACCCTTCATACGTAGCTGCATACGTAGCCGGAGAGACGCCCTTGACCTCGCTCGCGCTGCCCGCGCCCCGACCCCGTGCCTGGCTCACCGACGTCCCGCTCCTCGCGGTCGCCGTCGTCTGGGGCGCCAGCTATCTCGCGGCCAAGGGCGTCACCACCCAGTCCACGGTGCTCGCGGTCCTCGTCCTGCGCTTCGGGATCGTGCTGCCCGTACTCGCCGTGGCCGGCAGGCGGGCGCTGAAGGCTCTGACAGCGGCCCAGTGGCGCGGCGCGGGCACGCTGGGGCTGATCCTCAGCGGGATCTTCCTCCTGGAGACGTACGGCGTCGTGCACACCTCGGCGACCAACGCGGGCCTGATCATCAGCCTCACGATGATCTTCACCCCGCTCGCCGAGGCGGCGGTCACCCGTACCCGGCCGTCCCGCACCTTCCTGGCGGCGGCCGCGACCTCCGTACTCGGCGTCGTCCTGCTCACCCAGAGCGGCGGTTTCACGACACCGTCGGGCGGCGACCTCCTGATGCTCCTCGCGGCGTTCGCCCGCACCGTGCACGTGCTGTTCATGGCGCGGCTGAAGTCGGCCCAGGGCGCCGACGCGCTGCCGATGACGACCGTCCAACTCGGCACGGCCGTCGTCGTGTTCGCCATGCTGTGCGCCGTGCCCGGCACGGGCGCCGCACCGTGGGACGCGGCGGCCGCCTTCGGACCCGCCGACTGGGCCGGGCTGCTGTTCCTGTCCGTCTTCTGCACGCTGTTCGCGTTTTTCGTACAGATGTGGGCCGTACGACGCAGTTCGCCCTCCCGCGTCAGTCTGCTCCTCGGGACCGAACCCTTGTGGGCGGCGGCCACGGGCATCGCGCTGGGAGGTGAACAATTGGGCATGGTGGGCCTGTTGGGCGGGGCCCTGGTGCTGGCCGGAACCGGCTGGGGCCGAGGGGCGGCAAGTTAACTCACGGAAAACAAGCCGTTGTTGGTGTTGACGTGTACCCGTCTACGCGCGTCACACTAGGGGCATGAAGATTCCCCCACGCTTCATCAGCGTCGCTGCCCTCGCCGCCGCTCTCTTCGTCGGCGGTCCCGCCACGGTCGCCGCACAGGCCGCCCCCGCCCCCCTGGCCGCCGCGTCCACGTTCTCCGCCGCCGCCGTCGGCGACATCTGCTACTCCGCCCTGCCGTCCCAGGCACACGACACCCTGGACCTCATCGCGCAGGGCGGCCCGTTCCCGTACGACCAGGACGGTGTCGTCTTCCAGAACCGGGAAGGTGTCCTGCCGTCCCAGTCGACCGGCTACTACCACGAGTACACGGTCATCACGCCGGGCTCCTCCGACCGCGGCGCCCGCCGCATCGTCACCGGCTCGGCGAGCCAGGACTACTACACGGCCGACCACTACGAGTCCTTCGACCTCGTCGACCACGACTGTTGAGTCCCTGAGGCCTGTCTTCGAACTCCCCTCGTCGCCCGGAGGACGGGCAGAGGGGAGTTCGAAGACAGGACCTAACTCTTCTTCTGGCTCTCGGCTGCCGCGAACAGGGCGATCGCGAGCACGATCAGCGCGATGCTCCCGTAGACCTCGCGGCCGTCGAGGAAGCCGATGTGCCGGATCAGGCCCCAGCTCAGCCGGCCGGTGAACTCGTGGAGCAGGCCGACCGCGCCCTGGATCAGGGCGAAGGCGGCGATGACCTCGACGATCTGCCACCACTGCTTCTTGTTCATCCACGGAACTCTCGCCCCGCGGACCCCCCTCGCACATCGGCCGCGGGGCGAGGCACGTACGACATGAGTCGCTGTCCGGGCGGCGGTCGGGCGACCGAAGTCGGCCGCCGCGCGACTTTGGTCGCCTTCCCTTCGCGCGGGGCGGTACGGAGCCCCCACGGTGCGTAGATTTGTCGACCATGGAGGCAAAGGAGCAGACCGCACCCCCCGGGCGGGCGGTCGAACCGCGGCCCGGATGGCGCCGCCGACTGCAGCCGGCGGTGACGGCCGGCGGCGAACTCGACCTCGACCCCGACGGCCGCCCCGGCCGCAGGCGGCGCACCGCCAGGGACTGGATCGTCGACTTCGTCTGCTTCGTCATCGCGGTCTTCATCGGCCTGGTCGCCGCCGACCAGCTCGACCAGAACCCGAACCTCTCGCACGACTTCGCCACGGTCGACCAGCTCGTCGGCGCCCTGGCCTGCGCCGCGGTCTGGCTGCGCCGCCGCTGGCCGCTCGGCTTCGCCCTCGCGATGGTGCCGGTCGGCGTGGTGTCCGACAGCGCGGGCGGCGCGGTGGCGATCTCCATCTTCACGCTGGCCGTCCACCGTCCGTTCCGCTTCGTGGGCTGGGTCGCCGGCGCCTCCATCGCGCTGGTCCCGGTGTATTTCGCCGTCCGCCCCGATCCGAGCTCGCCCTACCTGGTCTCGGTCGCCTTCACCGTGATCATCGCGGCCACCTGTGTCGGCTGGGGCATGTACGTCCGCTCCCGGCGCCAGCTCCTGCTGTCGCTGCGGGACCGCGCCCACCGCGCCGAGACCGAGGCGGCACTCCGCGCCGAACAGGCCCAGCGCCTCGCCCGCGAGGCCATCGCCCGCGAGATGCACGACGTGCTGGCCCACCGTCTGACGCTGCTGAGCGTGCACGCGGGCGCCCTGGAGTTCCGGCCCGACGCGCCTCAGGCCGAGATCGCCCGGGCCGCCGGCGTCATCCGGGAGAGCGCGCACGAAGCGCTGCAGGACCTGCGCGAGATCATCGGCGTGCTGCGCGCCGCCGACCACGGCGACGAGTCCGGCCGCCCCCAGCCCACGCTCGCCGCCCTGGACACGCTGGTCGCCGAGTCCCGCGAAGCGGGCATGGAGGTCGTCCTGGACCAGCACGTCACCGACCCCGAGGCCGTGCCCGCCTCCACGGGCCGCACCGCGTACCGCATCGCGCAGGAGGGCCTGACCAACGCCCGCAAGCACGCGCCCGGCGCCGAGGTGGCCGTCACGGTCGGCGGCGCCCCCGGTGACGGCCTCACCATCACGGTCGGCAACCCGCCGCCGCCCGGCGAGGTGCCGCACGTCCCCGGCTCCGGGCAGGGCCTGATCGGCCTGACCGAGCGGGCCGGCCTCGCGGGCGGCCGCCTCGACCACGGACCCGGGCCCGACGGGGGCTTCGTCGTCCGGGCCTGGCTGCCGTGGAGCGGCTGACCGGCCGGCCCGGTGACGATCCCGGCTTGGCTACGGTGGGGCGCATGAACGCGATCCGTTTGCTGCTCGTCGACGACGACCCGCTGGTCCGCTCGGGCCTGACCCTGATGCTGGGCGGCGCGCGGGACGTCGAGATCGTCGGAGAGGCGGCCGACGGCGAAGAGGCCCTCGCGGTCGCCGGTACGGCCCGGCCCGACGTCGTCCTCATGGACATCCGCATGCCGAACATGGACGGACTCACGGCCACCGAGCGGCTGCGGTCGCGGGCGGACGCCCCCGAGGTCGTCGTCCTCACCACGTTCCACGCGGACGAGCAGGTGCTACGGGCGCTGCGCGCGGGCGCCGCCGGATTCGTGCTCAAGGACGCCACCCCGGCCGAGATCCTCGACGCCGTACGCAGCGTCGTGGCCGGCGACCCGGTGCTCTCGCCCGCCGTGACCCGCCAGCTGATGACCCACGCGGCGGCCTCCGAGCGCGACGTCCGCGCGGCGGGCGCCCGGCGCCGTCTGGCCGATCTCGCCGACCGCGAGCGCGATGTCGCCGTGGAGGTCGGCCGGGGCAAGTCCAACGCGGAGATCGCCGCGACCCTCTACCTGAGCGTCGCCACCGTCAAGGCGCACGTCTCGCGCATCATGACCAAGCTCAACCTCAACAACCGCGTACAGATCGCGCTGCTCGTCCACGACGCGGGCCTGCTCGACACCTGACCGTCCGCGGAACCACGGTAAATTTCACACCGTGATCTAAGTGTGGGGTGAAGGGGTCTAGGGGTGGAGCGAAGGATGGCAGGACCACGTCGGCGGACGGTGCGCGATCTGCGCCGCAACAACCGGGCCACCGTACTGAGCAAGCTCTACTTCGACGGACCGCTCAGCAGACAGGAGTTGGGCCCGCTCACGGCCCTCAGCTCGGGCTCCATCAGCAATGTCGTGGCCGATCTGATCACCGACGGGCTCGTGGAGGAGGCGGGCTCCGTCGACTCCGACGGCGGCCGCCCGCGCACCCTGCTGCGCGTCGCGCCCGGCAGCGGCCACGTCGTCGGGGTGGACGTCGGCGAGACCCGGGTCCGCGTGGAGCTGTTCGACCTGTCGCTGAGCGAACTCGCGCGCGTGGAAGCCCCGTTGCCGCTCGCCGCGCCGGACGGCACGTACGACGCCCACGAGGTCGTACGCCTCATCGCGGGCGGCCTCACCCAGGTCCTCGCCGGGGCGGACGTGCGGCCCGCGTCGCTCATCGGCGTCGGTATCGGAGTGCCCGGCACAGTGGACGCCTCCGGCGCGTCCGGCGCCGTCGTGCACGGCCAGACCATCGGCTGGGAGGCCGTGCCCCTGGAAGCGATGCTGCGCGCATCCGGCGAACTCCCGCCGGAGATCCCGCTGTTCGTGGACAACGGCGCCAAGACCCTCGGCCGCGCCGAGATGTGGTTCGGCGCGGGCCGCGGCGCCCGCAACGCGGTGATCACCCTCATCGGCTCCGGCGTCGGCGCCTGCGTGATCGCCGACGGCGTGCCCTACCAGGGCTCCTCCAGCAGCGCGGGGGAGTGGGGCCACACCGTCCTCCAGGTCGGCGGACGGACCTGCCGGTGCGGGTCCCGCGGCTGCCTGGAGGCGTACGTCGGCGCGGAGGCGCTCCTCGAACGGTGGCGGGAGGCGGGCGGCAGCTGGACGTCGCCGGACGAGGAGGGCGCGCTCGCCGAACTCCTCGCCGACCCCGGCACCGGTCAACTCCTCGACGAGACGGCCGTGTTCCTGGGCGCGGGCATCGCCGACCTGGTCAACCTCTTCAACCCGGAGCGGATCGTCCTCGGCGGCTGGGCCGGCCTGCTGCTCGGCCCGCGGCTCATCGAACCGGTGCGCCGCGCCGCCGCCGCGTACGCGCTGCGCCACCCCTTCGCGCAGACCACCGTCGAACTCGGCCGCCTGGGCGCCGACGCGGTCACGGTCGGCGCGGCGACGCTGCCCCTCGCCCGGTTCCTGGAGGCGGGCGGGGCCGAGCGGGAACGGATCGTGAGCAAGGCGAGTTGGATGGGGTGAGAGCCGCCCGGCGGCGGGACGAGGACGGGAGCACGCAGTCATGGCAGATCTGGGCGAGATCGTCGACCTCGGTGAATTCGCGGACAGCGCACGGTCGTTCTACGCCGACCCCTATCCCGTGTACGACGCGCTGCGCAGGCGAGGCACCGTGCACCACGTGCGCACGCCGGGCCCCGGGCCCCAGGAGGAGCTGTGGCTGATCGTCGGCCACGAGGCGTCCCGGGCCGCGTTCACCGACCCGCGCCTGGTCAAGTCCCCGCCCTGGGGCTTCGACGACGACGTCATCGGTCGGCATCTGCTCTTCGCGGACGCGCCCGAGCACGGCAGGCTGCGCTCCCTGGTCACCCGGGCGTTCACCGCACGCCGGGTGGCCGGACTCGTGCCGCGCATCCAGAAGATCACGGACGAGCTGCTCGACGACATGGTGCCGCGGGGCTCCGCCGACCTGATCGGGGCGCTGGCCTTCCCGCTCCCGCTCGTCGTCATCTGCGAGCTGCTCGGCGTCCCCGACATCGACCGGGAGCGGTTCCGCCGGATGTCGACGCAGGTGGTCGCGCCGACGAGCGGTGCCGACGAGGCGGACGTCTACGTCGAACTGGCCGGGTTCCTGGACGCGTTGATCGAGGAGAAGAGCAGCTCGGAGCCGGCCGACGACCTGCTCGGCGCGCTCATCAGGACCACCGCGGAGGACGGCGACCGGCTCTCCCCGTCCGAGTTGCGCGGCATGGCCTTCCTGCTGCTGATCGCGGGCCACGAGACGACGGTGAACCTGATCGGCAACGGCGTACGGGCCCTGCTCGCGCACCCCGGTCAACTCGCCGCACTGCGCGCGGACATGAGCCTCCTCGACGGCGCGGTGGAGGAGATGCTGCGTTACGACGGACCGGTGGAGACCGCCACCATCCGCTTCGCGGCGGGCCCGGTCGAGATCGACGGCGTGGTGATCCCCGCGGACGCGCCCGTCCTGATCGGTATCGCCTCGGCCGACCGCGACCCGGACCGCTTCCCGCGCCCCGACGATTTCGACATCCGCCGCGACGCGCGGGGCCACATGGCGTTCGGCCACGGCATCCACTTCTGCCTGGGCGCCCCACTGGCCCGTATCGAGGGCCGCACGGCGATCCGCTCCCTGCTGGAGCGCTGTCCGGACCTGACCCTGGACGGCGAGCCGGACACGTGGCTGCCCGGGGTGTTGATGCGCGGGGTCCGGGAGCTCCCGGTGCGCTGGTAAGCGCCCCGCCAGGGGCACGGGGACGGCGCGAGCAACGACGACGGGACCTGGCCACGCCCACGAAGCCGGCCCGCAACGGCGCATGCGCGCAGAAGAGCGGGCCCGAGCCGGTCAAGCCCCGGGCACCTCCTCCACCCGCACCACCCTCCGCTCGGCCCGCGACAGCTCGCACGCCTCAGCGACCCGCAGCGCCGCCAGCGCCTCGAACCCGTCGCACGGATTGGGCCGCTCGCCGCGCACCACGTCGACGAAGGCCTTCAGCTCGGCCTCGTAGGCGGGCGCGAACCGCTCCAGGAATCCGGGCCACGGTTTCGCGGCGGCCGGCGGGCCCTCCGGCTCCGTCGAGGTGATCGGGGTCCGGTCGTCGAGACCCACGACCACTGTGTCCCGTTCACCGGAGAGCTCCATCCGCACGTCGTACCCGGCGCCGTTGCACCGCGTAGCCGTGGCCGTGGCCAGCGTTCCGTCGTCCAGGGTCAGGACGACCGCCGCCGTGTCGACGTCCCCCGCCTCCCGGAACATCGAGGGCCCCGCGTCGGACCCGGTCGCGTACACCTCGACGACCTCGCGGCCCGTCACCCAGCGCAGGATGTCGAAGTCGTGCACGAGGCAGTCCCGGTAGAGGCCGCCGGAGAGCGGCAGATACGCGGCCGGGGGCGGCGCCGGGTCGGACGTCATCGCCCGCACGGTGTGCAGCCGGCCGAGCGCCCCGGCCCGCACGGCCTCCCGCGCGGCCGTGTACCCGGCGTCGAAGCGCCGCTGGAATCCGAGTTGCAGGACGGTGCCCGCCGCCGCGACCTCGTGCAGCGCGGCCAGCGTCCCGGGCAGGTCGAGGGCGATCGGCTTCTCGCAGAACACGGGCAGTCCGGCCCGCGCCGCCCGCCCGATCAGCTCGGCGTGCGCGGCGGTGGCCGCCGTGATCACCAGGGCGTCCACGCCCCATGTGAAGAGTTCGTCGACGCTGGGCGCCGCGGTCGCCCCGATCCGGTCGGCGAGCGCGACGGCCCGCGCGGGCTCGGCGTCGGTGACGAGGAGGGAGCCGACCTCCCGGTACCGCTCCAGCACACCCGCGTGAAAGGTTCCGATCCGGCCCGTTCCGATGAGTCCGATGCGCATGGACCCAACGTGCCGTCCCGCCCAGATGCTGTCAATCCTTTGTCCTGACAAACACCCGCCCCAGGTTTGTCCGGACAATCGGACTTCAGGACTTCCCGTCAACATCTCCCGCCGCTACGCTCGGCCCGTGGCCAAACCCCTCGCCGACCCGACCGTCCGGCTCGAACTCAGCGTCGACCGCACCAGCCCGGTCCCGCTGTACTTCCAGCTCTCCCAGCAGCTGGAGTCGGCGATCGAGCGCGGCGCCCTGACCCCCGGAAGCCTGCTCGGCAACGAGATCGAGCTGGCCGGCCGCCTCGGTCTGTCCCGGCCCACGGTCCGCCAGGCCATCCAGTCCCTCGTCGACAAGGGACTCCTCGTGCGGCGCCGCGGCGTCGGCACCCAGGTCGTGCACAGCCAGGTCAAGCGCCCCCTCGAACTGTCCAGCCTCTACGACGACCTGGAGGCCGCGGGCCAGCGCCCCGAGACCCGGGTCCTCGGCAACACGCTGGTGCCCGCCTCCGCCGAGATCGCCGCCGCGCTCGCGATCGGCGAAGGGGAGGAGGTGCACCGCGTCGAGCGGCTGCGCCTGGCCCACGGCGAACCCGTCGCGTACCTGTGCAACCACCTGCCCACCGGCCTGCTCCCGCTGGAGGACGAGCGCCTGGAGGCCACCGGTCTGTACCGGCTGATGCGCGCCGCGGGGATCACCCTGCACAGCGCCCGCCAGTCCGTCGGCGCGCGCGCCGCCACCGCCGCCGAGGGCGAACGCCTCGCCGAGCCGGAGGGGTCGCCGCTGCTGACGATGCAGCGCACGACGTTCGACGACAAGGGCCGCGCGGTCGAGTTCGCCTCGCACACCTATCGGGCCTCGCGCTACTCCTTCGAGTTCCAGCTCCTCGTACGGTCGTGATCTTCGTACGGCCCTGAAGGCGATCCGCGACCGTGGTCCGAATGTTCTGACAAAGTCATTGACGCTGCGATGGGACCCCGCTACAAAATCCTCCAGCCGCACCGCGCGGCCGGAGGAGAGGTGGCTCCACGATGCGCACGACGCGTACGACGACCCGCACAGCTCGCACGGCCGCGGCCCTCGTCGCGGTGATCGCCCTCGCCGCCGGCTGCAGCGGATCGGGTGGCAGGGACTCCGAGGACAAGGCGGACACCCCGTCAAGCGGCAAGGGGGTCGCCACGCCCCGCCTCAAGATCGCGATGATCACGCACTCCGGTGAGGGCGACACCTTCTGGGACATCGTGCGCAGCGGCGCCAAGCAGGCCGCCGCCAAGGACAACGTCGACTTCCTCTACTCGAACGACAAGGAAGCCAAGGGGCAGGCCGAGCTCGTCCAGGCCGCGATCGACAAGAAGGTCGACGGCATCGTCGTCACCCTCGCCAAGCCGGAGGCCATGCGGTCGGTGCTCGCCAAGGCGAAGGCCGCGGGCATCCCGGTGGTCTCGATCAACTCGGGCTCCGAGTTCTCGCAGAAGTTCGGCGCGCTCAGCCACATCGGCCAGGAGGAGGCCGTGGCCGGCGAGGCGGTCGGCACCAGGCTGGCGCAGGAGGGCCGCAAGAAGACCCTGTGCGTCATTCACGAGCAGGGCAACGTCTCCCTCGAGCAGCGCTGCGCCGGCGTCAAGAAGACCTTCAAGGGCACGGTCGAGAACCTGAACGTCGACGGGACGAACGCCCCGAACTCCCAGTCCTCCATCGAGGCCAAGCTCCAGGCCGACAAGTCCATCGACGCGATCGTCGCGCTCGGCGCCCCCGTCGCCGCCCTCGCGGTGAAGGCGAAGGACGACGCGGGCAGCAAGGCGGAGATCGCCACGTTCGACCTGAACGCCGAGGTCGTCCGGCGGCTGAAGGCGAAGGAGGTCACCTTCGCGGTCGACCAGCAGCCGTATCTGCAGGGCTATCTGGCGGTCGACGAACTGTGGCTCCACGAGACCAACGGCAACGTGCTGGGCGGCGGGAAACCCGTGTTCACCGGACCCGCGCTCGTCACCGCGCAAGACGTGCCCCAGCTGGAGAAGTACACCGCGCGCGGTACCCGGTGAACCGTTGGATGATCCCCGTGACCCATACTTGTGCGTTTGGGACCGCAAAGCGGTCTTCAAGGACCGGTAAACGGTCCACCGGGCCCGGCTCGTCGCCGGCCCCGGTGTACGACGCAGCAGACCAAGAAGGGCACGGCCTCGTGGCACGGTTTCGGACCTGGGTGAGCATCGCCGTAGCGGGGGCGCTCGGCCTCACGCTGGCGGGATGCAGCAGCACCGGCGGCAAGCGGGCGGAGGACGCCAGGAAGGCGCAGACCGCCCAGGGCAAGGCCGCGGTGAACACCCCGCGCTGGACCTTCGCCATGATCACCCACTCGGGCGACGGCGACACCTTCTGGGACATCGTCCAGAACGGCGCCAAGCAGGCCGCCGTGAAGGACAACATCAACTTCCTCTACTCGCACAACGACGAGGCCAACCAGCAGGCGCAGCTCGTCGACGCCGCCATCGACAAGAAGGTCGACGGCATCATCGTCACGCTCGCCAAGCCGGACGCGATGAAGGCGGCCGTGGCCCGCGCCGAGAAGGCCGGCATCCCGGTCATCACGGTGAACTCGGGCTCCGAGGAGTCCAAGAAGTTCGGCGCGCTCACGCACATCGGCCAGGACGAGAAGATCGCGGGCGAGGCCGTCGGCGAGGAGCTCAACAAGCGGGGCAGGAAGAAGGCCCTGTGCATCCTGCACGAGCAGGGCAACGTCGGCCATGAGCAGCGCTGCGCGGGCGCCAAGGAGACCTTCGACGGCACGATGACGAACCTGTACGTCGAGGGCACCAACATGCCCGACGTGCAGTCCTCCATCGAGGCCAAGCTCCAGTCCGACAGTTCCGTCGACGCGGTCGTCACGCTCGGCGCCCCCTTCGCGGCCACCGCCGTGAAGGCCAAGGAGGACGCGGGCAGCAAGGCCGAGATCGACACGTTCGACCTGAACGAGAAGGTCGCCCAGGGCCTGGAGGACGACTCGCTCGGCTTCGCCGTCGACCAGCAGCCCTACCTCCAGGGCTACCAGGCCGTGGACCTGCTGTGGCTCTACCGGTACAACGCCAACGTGCTCGGCGGCGGCAAGCCGGTCCTCACCGGCCCGCAGATCGTCACCAAGGACGAGGCCGCCAAGCTGGAGGAATACGCGAAGCGGGGGACACGATGACCACCACGACTCCCGGGCCACAGCTCGACGAGAGAGTGCTGAGAGCCTCTCCCTGGAAGAAGCTCCTCGGCCGCCCCGAACTCGGCTCGGTCGTCGGCGCCGTCGCCGTCTTCATCTTCTTCGCGATCTTCGCGGACAGCTTCCTGCGGGCCGCCAGCCTCGCGACCGTCCTGTACGCGGCGTCGACCCTCGGCATCATGGCCGTGCCGGTCGCGCTGCTCATGATCGGCGGCGAGTTCGACCTGTCGGCGGGTGTCCTCGTGACGTCGTCGGCGCTGATCTCGTCGATGTTCAGCTACCAGATGACGGCGAACACCTGGGTCGGCGTAGGAGTGTCCCTCCTGGTCACCCTCGCCATCGGCGTCTTCAACGGCGTGATGCTGACCCGCACCAAACTGCCCAGCTTCATCATCACGCTGGGCACGTTCCTGATGCTGACCGGCATGAACCTCGGCTTCACCAAGCTGATCAGCGGCACGGTCTCGACGAAGTCGATCTCCGACATGCAGGGCTTCTCCTCCGCGAAGTCCGTCTTCGCCTCGACGTTCACCATCGGCGGCGTCGACTTCAAGATCACGATTCTCTGGTGGATCGCCCTGATCCTGGTCGCCACCTGGATCCTGCTGCGCACCCGCGTCGGCAACTGGATCTTCGCGGTCGGCGGCGACCTGGACGCGGCCCGCGCGGTCGGCGTCCCGGTCAACAAGACCAAGATCGGCCTGTACATGGGCGTCGCGTTCGGCGCCTGGATCTCCGGCCAGCACCTGCTCTTCTCGTACGACGTCGTGCAGTCCGGCGAAGGGGTCGGCAACGAACTGATCTACATCGTCGCGGCCGTCATCGGCGGCTGTCTGATCACCGGCGGCTACGGCTCCGCGGTCGGCGCGGCCATCGGCGCGCTGATCTTCGGCATGACCAGCAAGGGCATCGTGTTCGCCGAGTGGAACTCGGACTGGTTCAAGTTCTTCCTCGGGGCGATGCTGCTCCTCGCGACCCTGCTCAACGCATGGGTCCGCAAGCGCGCGGAGGCGATCAAGTGAGTACGGACCAAGCGGCCGCCGATGGACCCACGCCCCTGATCGAGCTCGACGGCGTCAGCAAGTACTACGGCAACATCAAGGCCCTGGAGGACGTCTCGCTCGTCGTGAACGCGGGCGAGATCTCCTGCGTCCTCGGCGACAACGGCGCCGGCAAGTCCACCCTCATCAAGATCATCGCGGGGCTGCACCGGCACGACGCCGGCTCCTTCTCGATCGACGGTGAAGAGGCCAAGCCGGCCAACCCGCGCGAGGCCCTCGACCGCGGCATCGCCACGGTCTACCAGAACCTCGCCGTCGTCCCGCTGATGCCGGTGTGGCGCAACTTCTTCCTCGGTTCCGAGCCGACGAAGGGCAAGGGCCCCTTCAGGCGCCTGGACGTCGACCTGATGCGCAGGACGACCCGCGAGGAACTCCTGCGCATGGGCATCGACCTGCGCGACGTCGACCAGCCCGTCGGCACGCTCTCCGGCGGCGAGCGCCAGTGCGTGGCCATCGCCCGCGCCGTCTACTTCGGCGCGAAGGTCCTGGTCCTCGACGAGCCCACCGCCGCGCTCGGCGTCAAGCAGTCCGGCGTCGTCCTGAAGTACGTGGCCGCGGCGCGGGACGCGGGCCTCGGCGTGGTCCTCATCACCCACAACCCGCACCACGCCTACCTGGTCGGCGACCGGTTCGTCCTCCTCAAGCGGGGCGCCATGTTCGGCAGCCACACGCGCGACGAGATCACCCTCGACGAGCTGACCCGTCAGATGGCGGGCGGCAACGAGCTGGACGACCTCCGTCATGAGCTGGAGCGGGCGCCCGTGCCTACGCATTTGGGCGGGCACACGTCGGGCGGCGCCGAGAAGTAGCGCCGGTTCGCCGCAGCGCTGGTTGTTTCGTCGGCGGGTGCGGGTTTCGTCGTGGCTGGTCGCGCAGTTCCCCGCGCCCCTGGAGCATGCGGCTTCGCCGCAGCCCCATGGGGGCGCGTGACGTGCGCCTCCTGAGATGGCGCACGTAGCGCGCATCTCAGGGGCGCGGGGAACTGCGCGACCAGCCCCCACCGGGCCCGCGGCCGCCGACGAGAGCCGCACCACCCCACCCCTGGGCGGGAGCCCCGCCGGACCAGAAACCCGGCATGCGGCGGAGCCGGTGCGTGAGGCAGAATCGCCGCAATGAGCACCTACCGCGACCTAGCCCACCGGGGCAGCGCCCGGGCCACCGTTCTGCGGACCGTCGGCACCCGGGAGCGCCGCTCGCACCTGACGGCCCCCCGCGTCCCCACCGTCGGCATCGACATCGGCGGCACGAAGGTGATGGCGGGTGTCGTGGACGCGGACGGCATCATCCTGGAGACGTTGCGGGCCGAGACGCCCGACAAGTCGAAGAGCCCCAAGGTCGTCGAGGACACCATCACCGAGCTGGTCCTCGACCTGTCCGACCGGCACGACGTCCACGCGGTGGGTATCGGCGCGGCCGGCTGGGTCGACGCGGACCGCAACCGTGTCCTGTTCGCCCCGCACCTGTCCTGGCGCAACGAGCCGCTGCGCGACCGTCTGGCGGGCCGCCTCTCCGTCCCGGTCCTGGTCGACAACGACGCGAACACCGCCGCGTGGGCCGAGTGGCGGTTCGGCGCGGGCCGCGGCGAGGACCACCTCGTCATGATCACCCTCGGTACGGGTATCGGCGGCGCGATCCTGGAGGACGGGCAGGTCAAGCGCGGCAAGTTCGGCGTCGCGGGCGAGTTCGGCCATATGCAGGTCGTGCCGGGCGGGCACCGCTGCCCGTGCGGCAACCGCGGCTGCTGGGAGCAGTACAGCTCAGGGAACGCGCTGGTCCGCGAGGCCCGTGAACTGGCCGCCGCCGACTCTCCGGTCGCGTACAACATCATCGAACGGGTCAAGGGCAGCGTCCCCGACATCACCGGGCCGCTCATCACCGAGCTGGCCCGCGAGGGCGATGCCATGTGCATCGAGCTGCTGCAGGACATCGGCCAGTGGCTCGGCGTCGGCATCGCGAACCTCGCCGCCGCCCTCGACCCGTCCTGCTTCGTCATCGGCGGGGGCGTGTCCGCCGCGGACGACCTCCTCATCGGCCCCGCCCGTGAGGCCTTCAAGCGGCACCTCACCGGCCGCGGCTACCGCCCCGAGGCCCGCATCGCCCGCGCCCAGCTCGGCCCCGAGGCCGGCATGGTCGGCGCCGCGGACCTCGCCCGCCTGGTCGCCCGCCGCTTCCGTCGCGCCAAGCGCCGCCGCGTGGAGCGGTACGAGCGCTACGAGCGGTACACCCGCACACGCGGCGACGCCGAGGGCCAGTGAGAGCGGAGCGACAGGAATGCCAGCGATGACGACCGTGCCCCGCCAGCCCTCGTCCCCGGACGAGGAGCCACCGCGCCCGGACCGGGGCCGGGTGATCCGCCGCCGTGCCCTCACCCTCCTGACCATCGTGCTGCTCATCGGGATCCCCGCCGGGTACCTGGTGATCTCCGCGAACCAGAGCCGCAACAGCGGCAAGGACAAGGAGGCGAAGTACTCGGCGACCGGGCTGACCATCGGCTGGCCGTCCAAGGTGCAGCGCCGTCTCTACGGGATCCCGATCCCCCCGTCCTCCCGCGACGTCGCCTACTACGAGACGAACAACTACAAGGTCAGCCGCCTGTACGCGCAGTTCCTCACCGACAACGAGGGGCTGGACACGTTCCTCGAGCAGATCGACAGCGATCCCGCCGAGCTGAAGGAGGGCGACTTCGCGGTCAGTGACCGCGACCGGTCCGTGGCCGGCTGGGAGTTCACCGGCCCCGGCCCCTGGTACGGCCTGACGCACAGCCAGAAGGACCCGTCGCCGACCCAGACCGTCGTGGTGAACCGCTCGAACCCGGACCACCCCATGGTCTACGTGGTCTCGATGACGCACCCCTGAGAGCCTGACCTCGGCCCTGGGCCCCAGACCCTCGGTCCTCGGTCAGGTCGACCAGATGACGCCGCCGTTGTACACGATGACGACCTTGGCGTCGGCCCGCAGGAGGAGCTGTGCGCCCTCGTGGCCGTGGCTCTTGGAGGCCCAGATGGGGCGGTCGTCGCCGTTGTGGATGACGAGATTGCCGTCGCTCTGGAAGATGGCCCGGTGGTTGGCGCCGAAGGTCATGGACGCCCAGATGGGCTTGTCCTTCTCGTTGTAGACGACGAGGTTGCCGTCGGCCTGCATGACCATGCGGATGCGGTTGGTCGTCCAGGCCTGGTTGACCTCCAGGGCGCTGGGCGCGGAGACGGTCGCGGTGCTCCAGTGCGGTTTCGGGGCCGCCTTGGGGGTGGGCTTCTTCTTGGGCGGCTCGCTCGTCGCGGTCTTCTGCGGGACGGGCACGGCGGCCGCGGGCGTCGCGGCGACCTTCGGCACCGGGCTCTTCTTCGGCGCCTTCTTGTGGGGG